>NZ_JASATG010000030.1:0-61686 GCF_038440195.1 Pseudoduganella sp. OTU4001
GGCGCCAGCACCGCTGCCGATGCCGCCGCCCGCGAGCTGGGCCAGTTGCGCGGCGGAGGCAGGCGTGTTGCCGCCTTCGGCCATGCGCTGGAAGCTCTGGCGCGCCTGCAGGCCGTATTCCGCCTGCAGGGTGGCCAGGTTGCGGCCCATGTCGAGCTGGCGGCCATGTTCATCCACCACCTTGAAGTTCATGAAGTGGTGCGCCGGCAGCTGCTCCGGCTTGAAGTCGGAGGTCAGCACGCTGATCGTGATCTGCTTGCGGATATCGGCAATGATGGCGTCAATCAGGTCGCCGCGACCGAACTCGGTACGTTCGCAGAACTTGGCGGCGTAGTCCGGCAACGGCACCATGTGGCGGCGCTGCTTCTGCGGCAGGGTCTTGAGCAGCAGGTGCACCTTCTCCTTCAGCATGCCCGGCACCAGCCACTCGCAGCGTTCGCGCGAGAGCTGGTTCAGCGCGTACAGCGGCACCGTCAGGGTGACGCCGTCGCGCGGGGTGCCTGGCTCGAAGTGGTAGGATAGCTGCATCTCCATGCCGGCTGCCATCATCTTCTTCGGGAACAGGTCGGTGGTGATGCCGGCAGCTTCGTGGCGCATCAAATCGTCGCGGATCAGGAACAGCAGCTTCGGATTATCGGCCGAGGCGTCCTTGTACCACTTCTCGAAACCGGCGCCGTTCACCACGTCAGCCGGAATCTCCTTGTCGTAAAAGGCTTCGATCAACTGGTCGTCCACCAGCACGTCCTGGCGGCGCGACTTATGCTCGAGGTTCTCGATCTCGCGCACCAGCTTGTGGTTATGGGCGAAGAACGGCGCGCGGGTATCGTAATCGCCGCCGACCAGCGCGTCGCGGATGAAGATTTCGCGCGCCTCGGCCGGATTCCTGGCGCCGTAGTTGATGCGGCGCTGGCTGTACACCACGATGCCGTACAGGGTGGCGCGTTCGGAGGCGGTGACCTGCGCCGGGCGCTTCTCCCAGCGCGGCTCGCCCCAGGATTTCTTCAGCAGGTGGCCGCCGATCTTCTCGATCCATTCGGGTTCGATGCGGGCCACGCAGCGGGCGTAGAGGCGCGTGGTTTCCACCAGTTCGGCGGAGACGATCCACTTGCCGGGTTTCTTCGACAGGTGCGAGCCTGGCCAGATGTGGAACTTGATGCCGCGCGCGCCAAGGTAGGCGCCGCCCGGTTCATCATCGCCCTTGAAGCCGATGTTGCCCAGCAGGCCAGTGAGCAGGGCCATATGCAGCTGGTCGTAAGTGGCCGGCAGCTCGTTGGTGCGCCAGCCCTGCTCTTTCACGATGGTGAGCAGTTGCGAGTGCACGTCGCGCCATTCACGCAGGCGCAGCTGGTTCAGGAAAGTGGCGCGGCAGGTGTCCATCAGCTGGCGGTTGGACTTCTTGTGCTCGATGGCGTTCTCGAACCACTTCCAGATTTTCAGGTAGCTGAGGAATTCGGATTTTTCGTCGGCGAATTTCTTGTGCGCTTCGTCGGCGGCTTGCTGGTGTTCGACCGGGCGGTCGCGCGGGTCCTGCACGGACAGCGCAGAAGCGACGATCAACACTTCGGTCAGGCAATGGTATTCCTGCGCGGCCAGGATCATGCGGCCGACGCGCGGGTCGAGCGGCAGTTTGGCCAGCTTGCGGCCCAGTGGGGTCAGCGCGTTGTCGTCATCGACGGCGCCCAGTTCCTGCAGCAGCTGGTAGCCGTCGGCGATGGCGCGGCCCAGTGGCGGTTCGATGAACGGGAAAGTCTCGACATCCGTCAGGTGCAGGGACTTCATGCGCAGGATGACGGAAGCCAGCGAGGAGCGCAGGATTTCCGGGTCGGTGAACTTTGGGCGCTGCAGGAAGTCCTGCTCGTCGTACAGGCGGATGCAGACGCCGTCGGCCACACGGCCGCAACGGCCGGCGCGCTGGTTGGCTGCCGATTGCGCCACTGGCTCGATCTGCAGCTGTTCGACCTTGTTGCGGTAGCTGTAGCGCTTGACGCGCGCCAGGCCGGCGTCCACCACATAGCGGATGCCGGGCACGGTCAGCGAGGTTTCCGCCACGTTGGTGGCCAGGACGATGCGGCGCGCGTTGGTGGTGCGGAATACGCGGTCCTGTTCTTCCACCGACAGTCGGGCGAACAGGGGCAGGATTTCCACGTGCGGCGGGTGGTGCTTGCGCAGGGCTTCGGCGGCGTCGCGGATTTCGCGTTCGCCGGGCAGGAAGACCAGCACGTCGCCGCTGCCGATGCGGCAGACTTCATCGACGCCGTCGACAATGGCTTCCATCAGGTCGCGCTTTTCGCGCGCGGCGGCGGTACGGGCGCCTTTGGCGTCCGGACTTGGCTGGGCGCCTGCTGCGGTGACCTGCTCGCGCTCCACGGGGCGGTAGCGCACTTCGACCGCGTACAGGCGGCCGGAGACTTCAATCACCGGTACTGGCGGCATGCCTTCCTGCGTGAAGTGGCGGGCGAAGCGTTCAGCGTCGATGGTGGCGGAGGTGATGATCACCTTCAGGTCCGGGCGGCGCGGCAGGATCTGCTTCAGGTAGCCAAGCAGGAAGTCGATGTTCAGGCTGCGTTCGTGGGCTTCGTCGATGATGATCGTGTCGTAGCCTTTGAGCAGCGGGTCGGTTTGGGTTTCTGCGAGCAGGATACCGTCGGTCATCAGCTTGACCGACGCGCCTTTGCTCAGGGTGTCGTTGAAGCGGACTTTATAGCCGACGTTTTCGCCCAGCGGGGTGCCCAGTTCTACGGCGATGCGTTTGGCAGTCGATGATGCGGCGATCCTGCGCGGTTGCGTGTGGCCGATCAGGCCTTTCTGGCCGCGCCCCAGTTCCAGGCAGATTTTCGGGAGCTGGGTGGTCTTACCGGAGCCGGTTTCGCCGGAGACGATCACTACCTGGTGTTTCGTCAGGGCTTCGGCGATTTCCGCACGACGGCCCGAGACAGGCAGGTCTTCAGGGAAGGTGATCGGGGGCAGCGGGTTACGGAAGGCTGCGGCGGCCTCACGGGCGGCGCGCTGTTCCGGCGTCTCCCGCTCACGGCGGCCTTCACCCCGCTCGCCAGAGCCTTGCTGTGGGCGCGCAGCGTCACGGCGTCCATCCTCGCGGCCAGGCGCGTTGCCCGGCGCACGGTCGGCGGCGCCTTGGGAACGGCCTTGCGGGCGGCGTTCGGCGGCTGGGCCGGCGGATTGCGGCTGGCGCGCACCTTCCTGGCGAGCCTCGCGGCGCGGGGAGCCTGCGGCGTCACCAGATGCGCGGGCGGCGGCATCGGCGGCACCAGGCGTGCGGACGCCACCTTGCGCAGGGGCGCGGCGGGCTTGCGGGCGCTGGGAACCGGGTTGCTGGGGAGGATTCTTCTTGCTTGCTTCTGACATCGTTTTTTACATAGTTTGGGCGCGAAAACCGCGCAGCGCATTATAATGCGCGGATAATGGAAAACCCTATCCAATTCGTCTCCTGGCTGCGCTCCGTCGCTCCCTATGTCCACGCCTTCCGCGGCAAGACCTTCGTGGTGGCATTCCCCGGTGAACTGGTGTCGGCAGGCGCCCTGCCGGTGCTGGCGCACGACCTTTCGCTGCTGCACGCGCTGGACATCAACGTCACCGTGGTCTACGGCTCGCGCCCCCAGGTCGCCGAGCAGCTCGCCCTGCGTAACGTCGAAGGACGTTTCCATAATGGCATCCGCGTCACCGACACCGCCGCCATGGAATGCGCCAAGGAAGCCGCCGGCGAGCTGCGCCTCGATATCGAGGCCGCCTTCAGCCAGGGCCTACCGAACACCCCGATGTCGCACGCCGCCGTCCGTATCATTTCCGGCAACTTCATCACCGCCCGTCCCCTGGGCGTGATCGACGGCGTCGACTTCGAACTGACCGGCGTGACCCGTAAGGTCGATGCCGAAACCCTGCATTCGATCATGGGATCGGACGGCGTGGTGCTGCTGTCGCCACTGGGCTTCTCGCCCACCGGCGAAACCTTCAACCTGACGATGGAAGACGTAGCCTGCACCGCCGCCATCGCCCTGCACGCCGACAAGCTGGTCTTCATCACCGAAACCGAGATGATGACCGACGCTGCCGGCGTGGAAATCCGCGAACTGTCCTCGCACCAGGCCGAGGCCGTGCTGCAAGCCGGCTTCCTGCCGGATAACACCGCCTACTACCTGAAACACTGCGTCAAGGCCTGCAACAACGGCGTCGAACGTTCCCACATCGTGCCGTTCGCAATGGACGGCTCGGCCCTGCTGGAACTGTTCACCCACGACGGCGTGGGCACCATGATCTCGCACGAGAACCTGGAATCGCTGCGCCCTGCCACCATTGAAGACGTGGGCGGCATCATCAAACTGATCGAGCCGCTGGAAGCCGACGGCACCCTGGTCAAGCGCGGCCGCGAGCTGATCGAGCGCGAAATCGAGATGTTCTCGGTCATCGAGCACGACGGCGTGATCTTTGGCTGCGCCGCCCTGTACGCCTTCCCGGAAGAAAAAATGGCCGAAATGGCATGCCTTACCGTCAACCCTGATGTGCAAGCCCAGGGCGACGGCGAGCGCATCCTGAAGCATATGGAAAACCGCGCCCGGGCGCAGGGCATCAGCAAGCTGTTCGTGCTGACCACCCGCACCGCGCACTGGTTCATCAAGCGCGGCTTCGTGCCCGCCACTGTCGACGCGCTGCCGAAAGACCGCCAACGCCTGTACAACTGGCAGCGCAAGTCGCAGGTGTTGATCAAGACCTTATAATCGTATTTTTGAGGAGTACCGAAAGATGGCCCGTACCGTCCACTGCATCAAACTGAACAAGGAAGCCGAAGGCCTGGACTTCCCGCCATATCCGGGCGAGCTGGGCAAGCGTATTTATGAATCCGTGTCCAAGGAAGCCTGGGCTGCCTGGATCAAGCACCAGACCATGCTGGTCAATGAGAACCGCCTGAACCTGGCGGATGTGCGCGCGCGCAAATACCTGGCGGCGCAGATGGAGAAGCACTTCTTTGGTGAAGGCGCGGACCAGGCGGCGGGTTACGTGCCGCCTTCGGCCTAAACCGGTAAACCAGGGTCAGACCCAAGGGTCTGACCCAGATTTGCCGGGTTTAGCGGCTCGCCACAGTCGAATACATCGGCTTACACTGGCGCAGCTCACAACGCGCCAGGAACACCTTCCCATTATCGCAAGCCATCCGGTACACCTCCACCGGACCAGCCTCCGTCACCAGCCCTGCCCCCTGCCCACCGCGGCACTGTTCGGCCTTCGCCAGTTTTTCCACCGTCGCCGATGAAATCCCCGGGCGGAACTCCACCTTCTGCACTTCCACGCCGTCCACGACAATCCGCTTGGCGCTTTCGTGCTCCTGGGCAGTCTTGCGCTTCACGGGCGCCTGGGCGACCTTGGAATCTTTATTCAGGAAAGGGATGTAAGAACAGGCACTCAACAAACCAGCAGCAAGCAACAGCAGGGACAGTCGTTTCATGGGCTCTTTCTAAGGGAAAGGAAATTAGTACTTAACGGTACGCACACCGTCAGCGGTGCCCAGCAGGCACACATTGGCGCCACGGGCCGCGAACAGGCCCACAGCCACCACGCCGACGATCTGGTTGATCCGGGTTTCCAGCGCTACTGGATCGGTAATCGACAAGCCAGCCACGTCAATGATATTGCCGCCATTGTCGGTCACGAAGATCTCATCCGAACCGGCCTTGGTACGCACTTTCGGCTGGCCGCCCAGGGCCGCCAGCTGGCGCATCACCGCATTGCGGGCCATCGGCAGCACTTCCACCGGCAGCGGGAATTTGCCCAGGGTCTCTACCAACTTGGAACCATCAGCGATGCAGACAAACTGCTTCGATACCGACGCCACGATCTTCTCGCGGGTCAGCGCCGCGCCGCCGCCTTTGATCATGTGGCCGGCCGCGTTGATCTCGTCGGCGCCATCAATGTACACCGCGATCTCCGAAACCTCGTTAAGATCATAGACAGGGATGCCGTGGCCGGCCAGGCGCGCCGCAGTGGCTTCCGACGAGGCAACCGCACCCTTGATACGGTGCTTGATCTTGCCTAATTCATCAATGAAGAAGTTTGCGGTGGAACCGGTGCCTACGCCGATGATTTCGCCGTCGATGACGTATTCGATAGCGGAAATAGCAACAGCCTGTTTCAATTTGTCTTGCGTCATAGTTACAATGGATTCAAGGAAGCGGATAAAAAGGATGGCGTATTTTATCCGAACTGCCACACTAACCCGGGAAAAACAGCAATGAAGCCAAGTACCGTACTCATCGTGGATGACAGCCGCGTGTCGCGTATGCTGACCCGCCAGCACATCCAGGTGCGCCATGCCGACTGGGTGGTTGAAGAAGCCGCCAACGGCGATGAAGCCATCGCCAAGGCCCAGGGCCTGCAGCCCGACCTCGTGCTGCTGGACGTGAACATGCCGGGCATGAGCGGGGTCGAAGCCGCTGCCGCCTTGCGCGTGATGCTGCCCAATGCCCACATCTCACTGCTGACCGCCAATGTGCAGGCTGCCACCCGGCAGCGGGCCGAGGCGCTCGGTGTCGGCTTTATGGAGAAACCAATCACTGCCGAACGCATCGCGCAGCTGATCGCACCGCTGGAAGCCTGATATGGTCAGGCTGACCGACCTCGAACACGACGCCCTAGTCGAGTTGTTCAATATTGGCATCGGCCAGGCGGCCCTGGCCATGAGCGAGATCGTCAACGAAACCGTCACCATGTCGGTGCCGGCGATCAGCTTCCTGACCCGCGCCGCCGCCGCCAAGCTGCTGGCTAGCCGCAGCACCGGCAACGGCCGCCTGTGCGGCATCAGCCAGCACTACAGCGGCGCCTTCGAGACCGAAGCCATCCTCATGTTCCCCGAGGAGAAGAGCCAGGAAATCGTGCGCCTGATGGTGGGCGAGTCGATGCCCCTGGCCGAGCTGTCGGCCATGGAACAGGAGGCCATGAGTGAGATCGGCAATATCCTCTTGAACAGCTGCGTGGGTTCCCTGGCCAACCTGCTGGGCCGCGAGCTGAATGGCTCCCTGCCCGACTACCACGTCGGTTATAGCGAAGAGATCCTGGTGCAGGCCGGCAGCGGCGAAACCGCCGTGCTGATGCTGCATATCGAATTCACCATCGAGCGCCAGCATATTACCGGCGACGTCGCCTTCATCATGGACATGACGGCGCTGCAGGACTTGAAACAGCACGTGGCGGAGTTCCTCGAACGCACCGTCGGCGGAGAGCAGCCATGAGATGCTCGGTCGAGTCCCTGCCCCTGCTGCAGGGCGTCATCGATTGCATCGATGTGGGCACGCTGGTGCTGGACTCCAACCAATGCATCGTGCTGTGGAACCGCTGGATGAGCCAGCACTCCGGCGTGCTCAGTGCCGAAACGCTGGAGCGCAATTTCTTCGACCTGTTCCCCGAACAGCGCGACAAGCGGCTCGACACCGCCATCAACCAGGCCTTGCGCAGCAATATGCCGGCCCTGCTGTCGCAAACCCTGAACCGCTGGCCGCTGCCGCTGTACGCCAACAAGGCCGCCGCGGAAAAGGGGGAGCGCATGCAGCAGCAGATTACCGTCACCCCGCTCAACCTCGCCAACAGCGAGCGCTATTGCCTGATCCAGGTGAGCGATGTCAGCGCCGCCGTGCAGCGTGAAAACCTGCTGCGCGAGCAAGCCATGGCGCTGCGCTCGCAGACCCTGCTGGACGACCTGACCGGGGTCGCCAACCGCCGCCATTTCGACATGGCGATCGACCGCGAAACTCGGCGCGCAAGGCGCATGGGTACCCCGTTGTCGCTGATGATGCTCGATATCGATTTCTTCAAGGCTTACAACGACCACTACGGCCACCAGCAAGGCGACGCCTGCCTGGAGGCGGTGGCTTCGGCCCTGTCGACCATGCAGCAGCGCCCGGCCGACCTGTTCGCGCGCTACGGCGGCGAGGAATTCGCGGTGATCCTGCCCGATACCCCGGGCGATGCGGCGGTGATGATGGCCAATGCCATGTGCCGCAAGGTGCGCGACTTGCGCATCCCGCACCAGGCGGCCAAGACCGACGAACGCATCGTCACCATCAGCATCGGCGTGGGCAGCACCGACAGCGGCCTTGCGGGCGAAGTGTATGACCTGATCAACGCCGCCGACCGCGCCCTCTACCAGGCCAAAGCTTGCGGCCGCAACCGGGTCGAATCGATATGAAAACTTGCGTCTTCATCGCCAGCAGCCTGGATGGCTTTATCGCCCGCGAGGATGGCAACCTGGACTGGCTTATGGAGCGCACGCCCGCTTCCAGCGATACCGGCTACGACAGCTTCATGGCGGGCATCGACGTGATCGTCATGGGGCGCTACACCTTTGAGACGGTGCTGGGCTTCGACGATTGGCCATACGAGGGCAAACGGGTGGTGGTGCTGAGTCGCATGCTGGACGAGATACCCGCCTCGCTGGTGGATAAAGTATCGGTGCATCCCGGCCCGGTGCGCGCCCTGTACGATTCGCTCGCCTCGAGCGGCTGCCAGGGCTTGTATGTCGATGGCGGCCAGACGGTGCAAAGCTTCATCCGCGAAGACCTGGTGGATGAACTGACCATCACCACCATCCCTATCCTGCTGGGGCGCGGCATTCCGCTGTTCGGCCACACCGGCCACGATATCCCGCTGCGCCATACCGGCACGCGCCAGCTGCCGGGCGGCCTGGTGCAGGACACCTACACCACCCGGGTTATCGGTTAAAGCAGTTCGATCCCGAAGCGCCGCACGCCCGCTGCAAACGCGGCAAAGCTGGCAACCGTCAGCAGCACGCAGGCGCCCAGCGTCGGCCAGAAGCCAAGGCGCGGCAGCAGCCATGGGAAGACCAGGAACATCGGCAGCGTCGGCACCACGTACCAGAAGGTGTACCAGGCGTGGTTGGCGATCTTCTCCTGCGGCTGCTGCTCGATGTAGAGCCAGATCAGGGCCAGCACCGTGACCATCGGCAGCGCGGCGATCAGGCCGCCCAGGCGGTCGCTGCGTTTGGCAAATTCCGACACAGCCACCACCACGCCCGCCGTCACCAGATACTTGAACACCAGCCAGGTCATGGCGACTCCTTACTGTGCGAAGATGAAACGGACCAGCGCCAGCGACAGCGCGAACACATAACCATAGGCGAAACGGTCGATGCGCAGCAGCGCATCGCCGCGCCGCGCGCGCCAGGCGCCCATCAGGCACATCATGCCGCCGGCCGCCAGAGGTGTCAGCAGCAGGTTGAGCTTGCGCAGCACTTCATTGCGCACCAGGTGGTCCGGCAGCAGCCAAAGCGTGATGCCGCCAGCTACCGCGCCGAAGATGGCGTAACCAAGGCCTGCCAGCCAGGGATTGGGCTTCTTGCGGAACGGCTCACCCAGCGAGTGCAGGCCAAGCTCGGCCAGCGCCTCCAGCACGAGCTGCAGCACGAACTCGCCGACGATCTCGAACAGGAATTCAATCATGGCGTGAACAGGGCATGCTGGCTGGCGGTGTGGAAATCGCGCCAGACGCGGTTGATGTCGGAATCTTCCTGCGCCGCACGCAGGCCGCAGTAAGGATAAATATCCCCCACCGCCCTCCGCGCCGCCAGTACCAGCGCCTGCGAAGCCTCGCGCAAACGCGCATCCAGTACCGCCTCCATACCGCCGCCAGCGCTATCGGCTTGCGCCCAAGCCTGGTCCAGCAGCGCGTACATGCGTTCGCGCGCGCCCTCCAGCGCCATGGCCGCCCGCGCCAGCGCATCCTGCGCGCTGGCCGGGGGCTGGCGCCTCGCCGCAACGATCTCCCCAGCCAATTGAAGGAAATGCCGCGCCATGCCGGACAAATTGGCCGCCAGCGTCACCCAGGCCAACAACATGAACGGAAAGCGATACAAAGTCCCCGGCGCCGTAGCAAACGCAGGATCAATCGTGAATCCCTGGCTGGCCGGCACCCACGCCCCATCGATACGGTAACTGTGGGAGGCCGTCCCGCGCATGCCAAAACTGCGCCAGGTCGGCTCCACCACCACCTGAGCCGCCGGCACAACGAAAGCACGGACGAACTCCTCGCCCTCCCCTCGCACGACCGCGTTCAATGTGAAATGCGTCGCCATCGGCGCCCCGCTGGCGATATCCCAGCGCCCGCTGATGCGATACCCATCGCCCTCGCGGTCCGCAAACCCAGTAGGCGCACCGCTGCCCGCCAGGCAAACGCGCGGGGTCGAAATCACCGAGCGCGCCGTGTCCGGCGGCAGGAAGCCGGCAAACCAGCCCGCGCCCGCGCAGAGAGTCACCACCCACCCCATGCTGCCGTCCGCCTCCGCGATGGCCTCCTCCAGCCGCACCGCCTCCGGCAACGGCATCTCCGCCCCACCCGCCGCGCGCGGCGCCAGCATCTTCAGCCAGCCTCGCTCATGGATCAGCGCCTGCTGGTCCGGCAGCAGGAAGCCCGCCAGGTCAGCCGCCGCCGCTCCCGCGCGGATCCGTTCAACATCTGCCTGCATCAAGTAGCCGACAGCGCCAGTACGACCAGCGCGTACATGGTCAGCACGATGAAGGTCACGAGCAGCAGTGCGCAGGTGCGCCAGATTGCGCCGAAGCGCGACAGGCTATAGGTACCGCGCAGTTGCAGGTACATGTGCACCGGTGGGACAAAGGCGAACAGGCTGGCGGCCCAGCCGCCGAATTCGAAGTAGCCCAGCGTCGCCACAACGGTGAACAGCAGCGACATGAACGACAGCGAATACAGCGAGAACACCGCGTGGTCATACATGGTGATGCCGCGGCGCCAGAAGAACATCAGCCACAGGAACGGCATCGAGATCGGCACCAGCAGGAACGAGTACTTGTACGCCGCATTTTTCAGCTTGTACTTGGCCAGCTCGGGATTGTCGACAGCGTGCTTGATGCCTTTGTTGATCCAGCTGACATCGGAATACGTGCCGCTCTTCTTGCCGGCTTCGCCGGCCTTCGGCGTTACATCAATCTCCACGTCGCGCAGGATGTCCTGAAGAATTCCCGCGTCCTTCGTCGCCTCGGCTGGCTTGCCCGGCGTTTCTCCCGGCTTGGGTGTTTCGGTGAATTTGGCAGTACCGGACATGGCGATCTTGCCGGCGGCGAGAGCGCTGTTCAAAGCGTCCAGCTCCTTCTGCGCCTTCACGATCTTGCTCTTAAATTTGGCTTCTTGCGGCGAACCGGCTTCGAACTCCTTCAGTTCCTTTTCATACTCGGCGATCAACTCTTTCTGGTGAGTGATCTTGTCGTTCATTTTCTCTTCGAACTGCGCCTTGCCGTTCTTGCCCTCGGTGACGGTGGTCGGGCCCGAGCTGGTGCCCATCGTCAGCGAGAAGACGAAGAACATGAAGAACATCATGAACAGGAACAGCGCCAGCGGCGAGACAAAGCGCGTACGCTGGCCATCGATGTAGCGGCGGGTCAGCTCACCCGGTTTCGCCACCAGCAGCGGCAAGGTGCGCCAGCCCTTGGTGTCGAAATGCAGCAGGCCGTGGATCAACTCCTCGCCCAGGTGCAGCACGGATTTGTGCAGGTGGCCCTTCTGGCCGCAGTTCGGGCAGTAGTTCCCGGTGACGGGCGTGCCGCAATTGGCGCAAGGTTCGCCGCGGCTATCCTCGCCATGTGTGCCCTTATTGCCTTCAACTTCTTTTGCTACCAGACCTGCGGTAACCAGGTCTGCTGCCGCTTCCATCTCGAGTCCCATCGCTGCTGCTCCGACAAATGCAAAGTTTGCATCTTAGCAAATTATTGATCTTTAATGCAGCGCCACCCATCCCGCCAGCAGGCCGACGCCCAGGAACGGTATCCAGGAATAGTGTTTGCCGCGTGCGCCGACCAGCGACGTAGCGCCGTGGACCAGGAAGGTCAGCGCCACCACCAGCGCTATCGTGCGTGGGTTGGCGGGAGGATGCGCCAGCAGCAGCAACACGCCTGCCAGACCAAGCCAGGCCACCGTGGTCAGGTGCCATGCAAAACGCAAGATGCGCCTGGTGTAATCGCTGCTGCCAAAGATCTTCGGCAATTCGCAGCGCCGGAAGATCCGCTGCAGAAGGTAGCGTTCACCAAGATAAGAATGGCCCATGCCGACAACCAGCAACAGCAAGGCAGCCAAGTAGAGTGCGGCGGTATCGAGTGTCATGCCCGCGAGGATAGCACGCGTGGCAAATTGGCTGGCGACGCCGGATCGCGCAGGAAGTCGCGCAGCATATCGGCATACACGCCGACATCCAGCTTGTGCAGGCAGGACAGCGCAAAGTAATCGGCCAGCACTTCCGCCTGCGCCTCCATATTGAAGTCGCACAGCCGCAGCTCGGGCGACACCTCGTAGTCATAATCCAGTCCCAGCCGGATGGCGCCGCGCCACAGCACAGGATAGCCTAGCTGGTGCTGCCATACGTGCGCCATCTCGTGCATGAACCAGTGCTGCTCGCGCTCGGAAGCCTGCGAAAAGTCTTCGCGGTAGCGGGATACGTGGAAATACAGTTCGCCGTTGGGCGTGATGCAGACGTCTTTACGCTGCAGGAAGGGAAGGAAGCGGGTGTTATGGACGCGCACCCGCTTGTAGTCGATCGCGCTGCCGAACACCTGCCGGGCCAGCGCTATCTCGCCCGACGTCAACGGCCGGGCGATGATTTCCATCAGTGGCGCAGCGCGCTGGCTGCCTTGGCGATGGCGGTGATGCGGTCCCAGTCGCCGGCCTGCATGGCGTCTTTCGGGGTCAGCCAGGAGCCGCCCACGCACGCCACGTTTTTCAGCGACAGGAAGGCCGGTGCCGTGTCCTGCGAAATGCCGCCGGTCGGGCAGAACACTACATCCGACAGCGGGCCGGCAATTGCGTTCAGCATGCCCACGCCGCCCGCAGGCACCGCCGGGAACAGCTTGAGCTGCTTGAAGCCCTGTTCGCGTGCCTTCATCACTTCCGACGGGGTCATCACGCCCGGCAGCAGCGGCAGGCCGCTGGACTTGGCGGCGCCGATCAGCGCATCGGTCAGGCCCGGGGAGACGCCGAACACCGCACCGGCATCGCGCGCGGCGGCGAATTCTTCCGGCTGGGTCAGCGTGCCGACGCCGACGATGGCGCCTTCCACCTGGCTCATGGCGCGGATCGCGCCCAGGCCGTGCTGGGTGCGCAGGGTCACTTCCAGCACGCGGATGCCGCCCGCCACCAGGGCCTTCGCCAGCGGCACGGCATGGTCAGGGTCGTCGATCGCGATCACCGGGATCACGGCGGAAGTACGCATAATTTCAAGCAGGGTCATATCAGGCTTTCTTAGCGAGGAAGTCTTCATCGGAACCGGGCACGGTGTTGCCCACATTGTCTACGCCGTGCAGCGACACGGTGGTCTGGATCGGCGACGGCAGCGGGAACATGGTGGCGCCCTGCTCCGCCGCACAGACGCTGTGGCGGAACATGGAGAACAGTTCGCGGCCCATGCCGATCTGGTTCGGCGACAGGTCGGCCTGCGCCATCGAGCGGCCATGCCATACGTCGGACGACACCAGCGCTTCCAGCGTGCCGGTGGCGGCATCGAGGCGGATGATGTCGCCGTCGCGCACCAGGCCCAGTGGGCCGCCAGCCAGGATTTCAGGCGATACATGGATCGCGGCCGGCACCTTGCCCGATGCGCCGGACATGCGGCCATCGGTCACCAGTGCAACCTTGCGGCCGGCATCCTGCAGGTTGGCCAGCGCCGGGGTCAGGGCGTGCAGCTCCGGCATGCCGTTGGCTTTCGGGCCCTGGAAGCGGATCACGGCGACAAAGTCGCGATCCAGCTTGCCGGCCTTGTAGGCAGCCATGAAGGCTTCCTGCGAATCGAATACCAGCGCAGGCGCTTCCACCGTGCGGTGTTCTTCCTTGACTGCCGAAACCTTCATGATGGCGCGGCCCAGGTTGCCCTGCACCAGCACCATGCCGCCGTCTTTCGAGAACGGATCGGCGGCGCCGCGCAGCACCTTCTCGTCGGCGCTCTTGGCCGGCGACTCGCGGAACACTACACCGGTGGCATCGTCGTTCAGGAACGGCTCGGCGCAGTGCGCGCGCAGGCCCTTGCCCAGGATGGTGTTGACGTCGTCATGCAGCAGGCCGGCATCCAGCAGCTCCCGGATCACGAAACCGGTGCCGCCGGCGGCGTGGAAGTGGTTCACGTCCGCATCGCCATTCGGGTAGATTCGGCACAGCAGCGGCACCACGGCCGACAGCTCGTTGAAATCGTCCCAGTCGATCACCACGCCGGCCGCCTTGGCGATCGCCACCAGGTGCAGGGTGTGGTTGGTGGAGCCACCGGTGGCCAGCAGGCCCACCACCGCATTGATGATGGACTTCTCGTCGACGATACGGCCGACCGGCAGGTATTCGGCGCTCATTTCGGTGATCTGCGCCGCGCGCTGGGCAGCAGCGGCAGTCAGCGCATCGCGCAGCGGCGTGCCCGGGTTGATGAAGGCGGCGCCCGGCAGGTGCAGGCCCATGATCTCCATCAGCAGCTGGTTGGAGTTGGCGGTACCGTAGAAAGTGCAGGTGCCGGCGCCGTGGTAGGACTGGGACTCGCCTTCCAGCAGTTCTTCGCGGGTCGCTTTGCCTTGCGCATAGCGCTGGCGGATCGCCGCCTTATCCTTGTTCGACAGGCCGGAAGTCATCGGACCGGCTGGCACGAACACCGCCGGCAGGTGGCCGAAATGCAGCGCGCCAATCAGCAGGCCCGGCACGATCTTGTCGCATACGCCCAGGTACAGCACGGAATCGAACATATTGTGCGACAGGCCGATTGCCGCCGACATCGCAATCGCATCGCGCGAGAACAGCGACAGTTCCATGCCTGCCTGGCCCTGGGTCACGCCGTCGCACATGGCCGGCGTGCCGCCCGCGTACTGGGCCACCGCGCCGACCTTGCGTACCGCATCCTTGATGATGGCAGGGAAAGCTTCGAACGGCTGGTGCGCCGACAGCATGTCGTTATAGGCCGAGATGATGGCCACCGATGGCTGCTTCACTTCCTTCAGGATCAGCTTATCGTTCGCCGGGAACGCTGCAAAGCCGTGCGCCAGGTTGGTACAGGACAGGGTGCCGCGCTGGGTGCGGCCTTTGACGCGGGCCGCCTCCATGTGCGCCAGGTAGGCGGCGCGGGAGCTGCGGCTGCGCTGGGTGACGCGCGCGGTGACTTTTTCCAGGACTGGATGCAACGGCATGATCGTTCCTTTTCAATGAATTTCCGGAAATTTTACTACAAAATTTCCCGGCGCGAGCGCCAATGACGCGCCAAATTGCGCGAAATAACGCTGCAAAGCCCCTGAATCAGCCAATATGCGAAAAGATTTGTAGTGAATTTACCTGAATTTATTGTATAGTTAAGCACTACGATTCAACTTCACTGGACATTATGCGCCTGCCCGCCCTAACCTCCACTGCCGCCTACCAGGCCCTTGAAACCCACGCCCACGACGCCCGCGAATGGCATATGCGCCAGCTGTTCCAGAAGGATGCTGGCCGCTTCCCGCGCATGACCGTCGATGCGGCCGGCCTGTTCCTGGACTATTCCAAGAACCGCGCCGACGAAGAAACCATCAAGCTGCTGGTGCACCTGGCGCGTACCCGTGGCGTGGCTGAGCAGCGCGACGCCATGTTCGCCGGCGAAAAAATCAATATTACCGAACGCCGCAGCGTGCTGCACACCGCCCTGCGTATGCCGCGCGGCAAGTCGCTGAAGGTGGACGGCCAGGACGTCAGCGCCGACGTGCACGCAGTACTGGACCGTATCAAGGTCTTCACCGACAAGGTGCGCAACGGCGGCTGGCTGGGCTACACCGGCAAACCGATCACCGATGTGGTGAATATCGGCATCGGCGGCTCCGACCTGGGCCCGAAGATGGCGGTGCTGGCACTGCGTTCCTTCTGCCACCCGCGCCTGAAGATGCACTTCGTCTCCAACGTGGACGGCCACGATATGGAAGCCGCCCTGGCGCAAGTTAATCCGGAGACCACGATGTTCATCGTCGCCTCCAAGACCTTCACCACCGCCGAGACCATGCTGAACGCGCAGACCGCGCGCAACTGGTTCCTGGGCCGTGCGCGCGAAAGCGACCTGCCGCGCCACTTCGTCGCCGTTTCGACCAATACCGACGCGGTACGCAACTTCGGCATCGATCCGGAAAACATGTTCCCGTTCTGGGACTGGGTTGGCGGCCGCTACTCGGTGTGGTCGGCGATCGGCCTGTCGGTTGCGCTGGCCGTGGGCTTTGGCTACTTCCAGGCATTCCTGGAAGGCGCGCACGCCATGGATGAACACTTCCGCGAAGCGCCGCTGGAAGCGAATATGCCGGTGCTGCTGGCATTGGTCGGCTTCTGGAACCGCGAATTCCTGGGCGCCAGCTCGCTGTCCATCGCGCCTTACCACCAGGACCTGAACCGCTTCCCGGCCTACCTGCAGCAGCTCGATATGGAGAGCAACGGCAAGCGCGTGACCAAGACCGGCCAGCCGGTCGATACCGCCACCTGCCCGGTCGTCTGGGGCGAGTGCGGCACCAACGCGCAGCACGCCTACTTCCAGCTGCTGCACCAGGGCACCGACCCGACGCCGATCGACTTCATCGCCGCCCTGCGCGCGACGCACGACCTGCCGGGCCACCACGAAGCCCTGCTGGCCAACTGCTTCGCCCAGTCGGAAGCATTCATGAAGGGCAAGACCGAAGACGAAGTGCGCGCCGAACTGAAAGGCGCTGGCCTGTCTGCTGCGGAAATCGAAGAAATGGTGCCGCATAAGACCTTCCCTGGCAACCGCCCGTCCAACATGATCCTGATGGACCAGCTGACGCCTGCCACCCTGGGCGCGCTGATCGCGCTGTACGAGCACAAGACCTTTGTACAGGGCGTGATCTGGAACATCGCCAGCTTCGACCAGTGGGGTGTTGAGCTGGGCAAGGTGCTGGCCAAGAAAATCCAGTCCGAACTGGGCGGCAAAGTCGATTCCGAGTCGCACGACAGCTCGACCAATGGCCTGATCGTGATGGCCAAGGCGGCGCAGATCCAATGAGCAGCTACGAAATCAACGTCGCCTGCGATGCCACCATGACCGTGGGCGAAAGCCCGCTGTGGGCGCCCGACGAGAAAGCGCTGTATTGGGTCGATATCGAAGGCTTCGCCATCCACCGCCTGTGCACGGCCAGCGGCCAGCACGAGCAATGGAAGGTGGACAGCGAGGCGTCCTCGCTGGCGCGCGCCGCGCGCGGCGGCCTGATGGTTGCCCAGCGCCGCGGCTTCTCGCACTTCAATCCGGACACCGGCGAGATCAAGCTGGTGGCGGAAGCGCCGTTCGACCAATCCACCACCCGTTTCAATGACGGCAAGTGCGACGCGGCCGGCCGCTTCTGGTGCGGCACCATTTACGAACCGCGCGACAAACCGGCTGCCGAGATGTTCGTACTGGAACGCGGCCAGATCCGCAAGGTCTGGTCGGGCGGCATGACCAACTCCAATGGCCTGGGCTTCAGCCCGGACAACAAGACCATGTTCCACGCCGAGACCGCGAGCCACCGCGTGACGCGCTTCGCCTTCGACCTGCTGTCGGGCACCGTCAGCGATGAACGCGACGTGCGCCGCTTCAGCACCGACAAGAGCGCCCCCGATTACGGCGGCCGTCCGGACGGCGCGGCGGTGGACAGCGAAGGCAATTACTGGGTTGCCATGTTCGAGGGCGGCCGCATCCTCAAGCTCTCGCCGCAGGGCGACCAGCTGGACGAAATCCGCCTGCCGGTGCGCTGCCCGACCATGGTGGCATTCGGCGGCAACGACCTGCAAACCCTGTACATCACCACCGCCGGAAAACGCCCGGCGGAGGAACTGGCAGCCATGCCCCTGAGCGGCAAAGTGCTGTCGGTACGCGTGCCTGTGGCAGGCCGCATCGAACCTGCATATGTAGACTAACCTTTATTGAAGACGATTATGGCTCTCTCTGATTTCGACCTGGTTCTGTTTGGCGGCAGCGGCGACCTCGCAATGCGCAAATTACTGCCTGCTATGTTCAGCCGCGATGTATGCGGCGACCTGCCGCCGACCGCGCGCATCGTGTGCGTAGGCCGCCAGGAAAGCACCCAGGAAGAGTTCATCAATATGGTGACCACTACCTCGCGTCCGCACATCAAGTCGGCCACGGCGACGGACGAAAACTGGAGCCGCTTCATCGCCCGCATCACCTACGTCGCGCTGGATGCCACGGACGCCACAACCTACGAGGGCCTGGTTGACGCGCTGCGAAACGATCCCGCCATCACCCGCGTGTACTACCTGGCCACCCCGCCTGCCTTGTTCTCGCGCATCTGCGACAACCTGAAGGAAAAGGGCCTGGCCACGCCGAATTCGCGCGTGGTGCTGGAAAAGCCGCTGGGCCGCGACCTGGCCTCGGCCAAGCAGATCAACAAGGAGGTGGGCAAGGTCTTCGAAGAATCGCAGATCTACCGTATCGACCACTACCTCGGCAAAGAAACGGTGCAGAATCTGCTGGCCCTGCGCTTCGGTAACATCCTGTTCGAACCGCTGTGGCGCCGCGAATGGATTTCCGACGTGCAGATCACCATCGCCGAGAAGCTGGGCGTGGGCAACCGCATTGGCTACTACGACACCTCCGGCGCGCTGCGCGACATGCTGCAGAACCACCTGCTGCAGCTGCTGTGTATCGTCGCCATGGAACCGCCGACTTCGACCTCGCCGGACGCGGTGCGCGACTCCAAGCTGCAGGTACTGCGCTCGCTGAAGCGCTTCACTCCGACCACGCTGGCGCAGAACATCGTACGCGGCCAGTACCGCGCCGGCCACGTCGACGGCAAAGCCGTGCCGAGCTACCGCGACGAACCGGAAGCACCGCAGAATTCGCGCACCGAGACCTTCGTGGCGATGAAGGCCGAAATCGACACCTGGCGCTGGGCCGGCGTGCCGTTCTACCTGCGCACCGGCAAACGCATGGCCGACGGCCTGGCAGAAATCGTGGTGCGCTTCAAACAGATCCCGCACTCGATCTTCAACCAGCCGACCTCCAGCTTCCAGCCGAATTCCCTGGTGATCCGCCTGCAGCCGGACGAAGGCCTGCGTATGAACCTGATGGCCAAGACCCCGGGCGAAGGCATGCGCCTGAAGCCGGCCGAGCTGGAACTGGACTTCCGCGAAACCTTCAAGGCCCCGCGCATGGATGCTTACGAGCGCCTGCTGCTGGACGTACTGCGCGGCCAACTGACCCTGTTCATGCGCGGCGACGAGCTGGAAGCGGCATGGGAATGGGTCGAACCGATCCTGAACAACTGGGAACAGGACGACACGGCGCCGCTGCCATACGCCTCCGGCACCTGGGGCCCGGCAGCCGCCAGTGCCCTGATCGGCCGCGACGGGCTACAATGGCGCGAAGAAGCCTTACCTGAAGACTAATGCTGCTCGACTCCATCCGCACCCAGCTCGACTCGCTCTCCAAATCGGAGCGCAAGGTCGCGCTGGCGGTGCTAGAAAATCCGGCCCGCACCGTGGGCGCCAATATCACTGCGCTGGCCAAGAGTGCGCAGGTGTCCGAACCGACCGTGGTGCGCTTCTGCCGCACGCTCGGCTACGACGGCTGGCACGAATTCAAGCTGAAGCTGGCGCAGGGCCTGGCGCTCGCCCTGCCCGGCCTGAACGACCAGCCGGCGCAGGATGATTTGGCCTCCGACCTGGTGAACAAGATCTGCAGCCGCTCGATCAACACGCTGCTGGACTTGCGCAACAACCTGAATGCGGAACCGGTGCAGAAAGCGCTCGACATCCTGTCGCGCGCCCGCAAGATCGAGTTCTACGGCCACGGCACTTCCGGCATTGTCGCAGCGGATGCGCAGCACAAATTCTTCCGCTCCGGGGTACCGACCGTAGCGTATGCCGACCCGGCGATCCACAGCATCTCCGCCGCCCTGCTGCACGCGGGCGACGCCGTGGTAGCGATCTCCCAGCGCGGCAACAGCCCTGCCCTGGTGCGCTCGGCCAAGCTGGCGAAGGAAGGCGGCGCCGACGTGATCGTCCTCGCCCCCTCGGGCACCCCGCTGGCGGAAGCCGCGACAGTACTGATCCCGATCGACCTGATATTCAACACCGACCCCTACACCCCGATTTCCGCCCGCCTGGCCTACCTGGTGGTGATCGACGTCCTCGCCGTCGGTCTGGCCTTGAAGCGCGGCCCCGAATTCCGCAAGAAAATGCAGAACGCCCAGAAAGCCCTGCAGGAATTCGACATGCAGTTCGACTCCTTCATCGGCTAACAACAGTCGAGCCCGTGTCCACCTTGGGGTCAGGCTCTTTAGTAGACACGAGCTCTGCCGCCCATGCGGCAGAGTTCGTGTCCACTAAAGAGCCTGACCCCAAGGTGGACACGGGCTGTGCCGTATAATCGGCGGCATGCAAGAAACTACCCTCTTCGGCCGCGTGCTCGGCCTGGCCAATCTTGGCTTGATGGTGCTGGATTCGGACCAGCGTATCGTCTTTTGGAACCAGTGGCTGGCCAGCCGCTCGGGCATGGCGGCGACCCGCATGCAGGGTTTGACGCTGCTGGAGGCTTTTCCGGAACTGTCCGGGCAGCGCATCGAGCAAGCACTGCATACTGCGTTGGCGAATAACCTGCCGTCCGTCCTGCCGCAGAATCAGAACCGTTCGCCCTTCCCGCTGTTCGCAGCCGGCACTTGGGGCGGTGAGCGCATCGAACAGGCCGTCACCCTGACGCCATTCAATGAAGAAAAAGAGCGCTTTTGCCTGGTCGAGGTGGCGGACGTCAGCAATACCGTCGGCCGCGAACGCCTGCTGCGCGGCCAGGCCGAGGCCCTGCGTGCGCAGTCGTATGTGGACGGCCTGACCGGCATCGCCAACCGCCGCCATTTCGACGTGGCGCTGGACCGCGAACTGCGCCGCGCCCACCGCCAGGGCACCCAACTGTCGCTGCTGCTGATGGATATCGATTCCTTCAAGGCCTATAACGACCATTTCGGCCACCAGCAGGGCGATGCCTGCCTGACCCTGGTGGCGGAAGCCTTCGCCTCGCGGCTGCAGCGCCCGGCTGACCTGGCGGCACGCTACGGTGGCGAGGAATTCGCTGCCGTGCTGCCGGACACCACGCCCGAGCAGGCTGTCCAGCATGCGGAAGTCATCCGCGCTTACGTGGAATCGCTGCAGATGGCGCACGCGCCCAAAGCCGTGCATCCGCACGTCACCCTCAGCATCGGCGTGGCCAGTTTCGACAAGGAACGTCTGAACGACGCCAAGTCACTGCTGGAGGCGGCCGACCGCGCGCTCTACACCGCCAAGCGCGAGGGCCGCAACCGCGTCATGGTCGAACAGCCGGCCTAACCCTTGTAGAAGTAAGGGTCGAGCTCTGTCACCGCTGTGATCTTATCCACCGGCAGGTGGTTCAACTCGGCCGTTTCGCGGATCGCGTCGGGCGACGGTGCTTCGTACAGGCAGTAGGTTTTGCGCAGGTCGTCGCTCACATAGGAATGGATCCAGGTGACGCCGCTCTGGGCATTGGTGCCGATGACGCCCTCACAGGCCTTGGCGCCGTCCGCCGTGATAGGGATGTGCAAGCCTTCCGGGAAAGTGCGTTCAACAATATAGCGGGGCATGATGGCCTCCTTCAGGTGTGGCGGCCGCTGCCGCCATTCTTCACCTTAGACCATAAAACTCAGGCGGCCAATGGTGTGCGGTTCTGCAGTGCGCACGCCGCTTCCACCTGCGCGGCGATCAGCTCTGCCGTGGCGGCGGATAGGGTCCAGCCAAGGTGGCCGTGGCCTGTGTTGTAGAACACGCCTGGCCGCTTGCCGGGCCCTACGCGCGGCACCAGATTGGGCATCATCGGGCGCAGGCCGGCCCACGGCACCACCTGGCGTGTACTGACGCCGGGGAAGCATTGCTGCACCCAATCCACCAGCGGCGCGATACGGTCGGCGCGGATGTCGCGGTTGTGGCCATTGAACTCGGCCGTTCCCGCCACCCGCAGGCGGTCGGCGCCCAGGCGGCTGGTCACCAGTTTGGCGGCATCGTCGACCAGGCTGGCGTGCGGCGCCGCGGCACGGCTGGCAGGGCCGTCCAGCATGACGGTGATCGAGTAGCCCTTCACGGGATAGACGTTGACCCGGTCGCCCAGCATGGCGGCCAGGGCGCGGCTGGCCGTGCCGGCGCAGATCACCACGGCGTCGAAATCCGCCGCCCGCTGCGGGCCGTCGCCGTCGCTGGCGTAGGCGACGCGCACGCCGCCAAGTGGCTGCAGGCGCCGGACGTCGGCGCCGTACACCATCCGCACGCCGCGCCGTTCGGCCGCCTGCGCCAGGCCGACGGTGAACTTATGGATATCGCCCGTACTATCACTTTCGGTAAAAAAACCACCATAGAACTGCCCCGCCAGCGCAGGCTCGATCGCCTGCATTTCGAGCGGCGTGACAGCGCGCCGTTCCAGGCCGCCCTGCGCCAGCAACCGGCTGACCCGGGCCGCATGCTCGAAGCCCGCCTTGTCGCGGCAGACGTGCAGGATGCCCTGCTGCCGCTGGTCGAACTGGATACCCTCCTCGCGTGCCCAGCCGAACAGGTGTGCGCGGGCTGCAATCGCCAGCCGGGTACAGGCAACAGTATTTGATTCGTAATGGGGAATGGCCGCCAGGAATTCGGCGAACCACGACAACTTATGCCAGCTCGGCATAGGATTGACCAGCAAAGGCGCATCGCCACGCAGCATCCACGCCAGCCCCTTGCGCACGGTCGACCAGCTATTCCACGCCTCCGCATTGGAAGCGGAGAGCTGGCCGCCATTGGCGAACGAGGCCTCCAGCGCCGGATAGCGGTGACGCTCGAACAGCGTCACCTGCAAGCCGCGCCGCGCCAGGGCATAAGCCGTTGTGACGCCGGTAATGCCGCCGCCGATGACTGCGATGGAAGGCACGCCTACTGCACCGCCACCTTGCCGTGCGAAGCGGCGCCAGTCGCGCCCAGCACGCCAGCGATCAGCAGCACATACCACAGCGCACCCGTACCGCCGCGCAGGGCCATCAAGGCGGTGGCGTCGGCCACCAGGGCAACCGCGCACCCCAGCGCCAGCAGCAGCAACGCAATCGACACCCCAAACGACAGCACGCGGAAGTTGGCCACGCGCGCCCCGGTGGCGAACATCAGGTAGCCCACCACGCTGAACAGGGGGAACATCAACCACAGTGAAGCGCTTGCTTCCAATCCGCCCACACCCAGTTGCGCCATGACCAGCGCAGTGCCAGAAAACAAGCCCAGCGCCAGGATCAGCGCTCCAATAATTGCCAGGACCATGACGGCCTCCTCAAAACTCAAGATGTGGAAATGTAATAGTACAATAGGTTCTTTTCGTCCCTAACGTTTCCAGGACTGCAATGAACCAGCTCGAACAGCTCAAGCAATACACCACCGTCGTTGCCGATACCGGCGATTTCCAGTCGATCAAGGCCTACGCGCCGCAAGACGCCACCACCAACCCGTCGCTGATCCTGAAGGCGGTGCAGAAGGATGAGTACAAGCCGCTGCTGGAAAAAGCAGTGCGCGACAACCCAACCGCCTCCACCGGCGAGATCATCGACACGCTGCTGATCGCCTTCGGCACCGAAATCCTGAAGTACGTACCAGGCCGCGTATCGACCGAAATCGACGCCGCCCTGTCCTTCGACGTGGCCGGCAACGTCGCCAAGGGCCGCGAACTGATTTCCCTGTACGAAAAAGCCGGCATCCCGCGCGAGCGCGTACTGATCAAGATCGCCTCCACCTGGGAAGGCATCCGCGCTTCCGAGCAGCTGGAGAAGGAAGGCATCCGCACCAATATGACCCTGCTGTTCTCCCTGTGCCAGGCGATCGCCTGCGCGGAAGCGGGTTCGCAGCTGATTTCCCCGTTCGTCGGCCGTATCTACGACTGGTACAAGAAGTCCACTGGCATCGATTACCAGGGCGCCGAAGATCCGGGCGTGCAGTCGGTCAAGCGCATCTACAACTACTACCGCAAGTTCGGCTACAAGACCGAAGTGATGGGCGCGTCCTTCCGCAACACCAGCCAGATCCTGGAACTGGCCGGCTGCGACCTGCTGACCATTTCGCCGGACCTGCTGCAAAAGCTGGCCGACACCCAGGGCGCGGTCGAGCGCAAGCTGAACCCGGCCGATTCCGGCACCGCCGTCAAGATCTCGGTGGACGAAAAGACCTTCCGCTTCATGCTGAACGAAGACGCGATGGCGACCGAAAAGCTGGCCGAGGGCATCCGCGCCTTCGTTGCTGATTCCAACAAGCTGAAGCAGATGATTTCGGCAATGCGTTAAGCATTTCCCGCTTCGCTACAAAAGGGCGCTTCGGCGCCCTTTTTTGTCATTTGATACTGTACAAAACGTTACAATTGACAGTGATATACAATTTTCGGCGCAGTCCCACCCCACAATAAGAGACGCCCAATGAAACCTGTATTGCGCCCCCTGCCCCTGGCGGCAGCCGCCCTGACGCTTACCCTCGCGGCCTGCGGCGATAAAAAGGATGCCAACAAAGCTCCTCCGCCACCTCCCACCGTTTCCGTCATCACCGCCACCGCAGGCGAAGTCACCGTCACCAATGAGCTGCCGGGCCGCGTCGAGGCTTCGCGCATTGCGCAGGTACGGGCGCGCACGCCGGGCATTGTGCTGCAGCGCGTGTTCAGGGAAGGGGGCGATGTACGGGCCGGCGAAGTGCTGTTCCGTATCGATCCGGCGCAGTTCCAGGCCAATGTGGATAGCGCGGATGCGGCGGTGGCGCGGGCCGAGGCCAACCTGGCCCAGGCCGACCTGAAAGCGCGCCGCTACAAGCCGCTGCTGGCGGCGCAGGCGGTCAGCCAGCAGGAGTACGACGATGCGGTGACGGCACAGAAGCAGGCCGGCGCCGAGCTGCAATCTGCCCGTGCGGCACGCAAGAATGCGGGGCTGACGCTGGGCTATGCCACCGTGACCGCGCCGATCTCCGGCCGCGTGGGCCGTGCGCTGGTGACGGAGGGTGCGCTGGTTGGGCAGAACGAGGCCACGCCGATGGCTACCGTGCAGCAGCTCGATCCGATCTACGTCACCATCACCCAGTCCTCGGCGGAGCTGCTGCGCCTGAAGCAGGCGCTGGCCAAGGGCACGCTGAAGAGCGCAGGCAAGGACCAGGCACGCGTTACCCTGTTGACCGAGGATGGCCAGGAATATCCTCGTCCCGGCAAGCTGCTGTTCTCCGATGTGGCGGTGGATGAATCGTCCGGCGCGCTGTCGATGCGGGCGGAATTCCCGAATCCTGACCGCACCCTGCTGCCGGGCATGTATGTGCGCGCGCGCCTTGAGCAAGGCGTCAACGAGGCGGCCATCACGGTGCCGCAACAGGCCGTGGTGCGCGGTGCGGAAGGCGCGTCGGTGCTGGTGGTCGGCAGCGAGAACAAAGTCAGTTCGGTGCCGGTCAAGGCCGATGCGGCGGCCGGCGGCAAATGGGTGGTCAGCTCGGGCTTGAAAGGCGGTGAGCGCATCATCGTGGAAGGCTTCCAGAAGACCAAGCCTGGCGGCACCGTCAATCCGGTGCCGTGGAAAGGCCCGGCAGCATTGCCCGCTGGCGCCACGCCTGCGGCATCCGCCCCGGCGGCCAAGTAAAGGGGCCGCCAGATGGCAAAATTCTTTATCGACCGCCCCGTCTTCGCGTGGGTGATCGCCCTCTTCATCCTGCTGGGCGGGGCGTTGGCGATTACCGTGCTGCCGGTGGCGCAATACCCGACCATCGCACCGCCTTCCATCGTCATCAGCGCCGCCTATCCAGGCGCCTCGGCGCAGGTGCTGGACGACGCCGTCACCTCGGTGATCGAACAGGAGATGAACGGCGCCGATGGCTTGCAGTATGTTGAGTCGCAAAGCGATTCGAACGGTTCCGTCAGCATCACCGTCACCTTCCAGCCCGGCACCAACCCGGACCTGGCGGCGGTCGATGTGCAAAACCGCATCAAGCGCGTCGAATCACGCCTGCCGCAAGCGGTGATCCAGCAGGGCGTACAGGTCAACAAGGCGCGCTCCAATATCCTGATGTTCGTCGGCGCCTCGTCCACAGACGGCAGCATGGATACCACGGCCATCGGCGACTACCTGGCCCGTAACGTGGTCAACGAAATCAAGCGCCTGCCGGGCGTCGGCCAGGCCGAGTTGTTCGGCACAGAGCGCTCCATGCGTATCTGGGTCGACCCCGACAAGCTGACCGGTTACAAGCTCAATATGAGCGATGTGACCACCGCCATCCGCCAGCAGAACGTCCAGGTGGCGGCCGGCACGGTGGGCGACCTGCCGAACCAGCGCTCGCAAACCTGGTTCGCGCCCGTCGTGGTGACGGGCCAGCTGACTTCCGTCGAAGAATTTGGCCGGATCGTGCTGCGCGCCAACCGCGATGGCTCGCTGGTGCGGCTGCGCGACGTGGCGCGCCTGGAACTGGGCGGCGCCAGCTACCGCGTCAGCGCGCGGCTGAACGGCGAGCCGTTTGTCGCCATCGCCGTGCAGCAGTCGCTGACCGGCAATGCGCTGGCCACCGCCAACATCGTGCGCGAGAAGATGGACGAGCTGCAGAAGTACTTCCCGCCCGGCCTGAAGTACACCGTGCCTTACGATACCTCGCTGTTCGTCAAGATCTCCATCGAGGAAGTGGTCAAGACCCTGCTCGAGGCGGTGGCGCTGGTGTTCCTGGTGATGTATATCTTCCTGCAGAACTTCCGCTACACGCTGATCCCGACCATCGTGGTGCCGATTGCCTTGATGGGCACCTTCGCCGCGATGCAACTGTTCGGCTTCTCGATCAACGTGCTGACCATGTTCGGCATGGTGCTGGCAATCGGCATCCTGGTCGACGACGCCATCGTGGTGGTGGAAAACGTCGAGCGCATCATGAGCGAGGAAGGCCTGTCGCCGCGCGATGCGACGCGCAAGGCCATGTCGCAGATTACCGGCGCCATCATCGGCATTACGCTGGTGCTGATCGCGGTGTTCATCCCAATGGCCTTCTTCGGCGGCGCGGTGGGTGCGATCTACCGCCAGTTCTCGCTGGCGATGGTGGCCGCCATGGCCTTCTCGGCGCTGATGGCGCTGTCGCTCACCCCGGCGCTGTGCGCCACCATGCTGAAGCCGGTGCAGGCTGGCCATGCACATGCCAAGACCGGCGTGTTCGGCTGGTTCAACCGCGGCTTCGCTTCCACGGCGACGCATTACCAGGGCTGGGTGGCCAAGATCCTCAAGCGCACGGGGCGCTTCATGCTGGTCTTCGCGGCGCTGCTGGGCATTGTGGCCTGGCTGTACGTGCGCCTGCCCTCCTCTTTCCTGCCGAATGAGGACCAGGGCTATATCATCGCCAACGTGCAGTTGCCGCCGGGTGCGGCGCGCGGCCGTACCGAAGCGGTGCTGGCGGAAGTGGATAAGTATTTCCGCAGCCAGCCGGGTGTGGCGCGCACCATTGCGGTGGCGGGCTTCAGCTTCTCCGGCAGCGGCCAGAATGCGGGCCTGGTGTTCGTGCCTTTGAAGGACTGGAAGGAGCGCGGCCCTGACCAGTCGGCCGAAGCGATTGCCGGCCGTTCCTTCGGCGGGCTGGCGCACATCCAGGATGCGCAGATCTTTGCTTTGAGCCCGCCGCCGATCCGCGAACTGGGCAACGCTACCGGCATCACGGCGCGCTTGCAGGACCGGGGCGGTCTGGGTCACGAGGCGCTGCTGGCGGCGCGTAACCAGCTGCTGGAACTGGCGGGCAAGAGCAAGGTGTTGACCGGCATGCGTCCGGAAGGCCTGGAAGACGCGCCACAGATGCAGGTGGATGTGGACCGCGAGAAGGCCAATGCGCTGGGCGTGTCCTTCACCGACATTTCTGCGACGCTGGGTACGGCGCTCGGTTCGTCTTATGTGAATGATTTCGCCAACAGCGGCCGCCAGCAGCGCGTGATTGTGCAGGCGGAGCAGGCGCGCCGTATGCAGCCGGAAGATATCCTGCGGCTGCAGGTGCGCAGCAATAGCGGGACGATGGTGCCGTTTGCCTCCTTCGCCACCACGCGCTGGGTGACGGGGCCGATCCAGCTGCTGCGCTATAACGGCTATCCCGCCTATCGCCTGAGCGCCAACGCGGCGCCGGGCTATTCGACCGGCGAGGCGATGGCGGAGCTGACCAGCCTGGCCGAGCAGTTGCCGCCGGGCTTCGGTATCGAGTGGACCGGGCAGTCGGCCGAGGAGCGTTTGTCAGGTTCGCAGGCGCCGATGCTGTTTGCGCTGTCGCTGCTGGCGGCTTTCCTGGTGCTGGCGGCGCTGTATGAGTCGGAGTCGATTCCGGTGGCGGTGCTGCTGGTGGTGCCGCTGGGCGTGCTGGGTGCGCTGCTGGGCGCCCACCTGCGCGACTTGCCGAATGACGTGTACTTCAAAGTGGGCCTGATTGCGATCATTGGATTGTCGGCCAAGAATGCGATCCTGATCATCGAGTTTGCCAAGGATTTGCAGGCGCAGGGCATGGGGTTGATCGAGGCGACGCTGGAGGCGGTGCATTTGCGCTTCCGGCCGATCATCATGACTTCGCTGGCGTTTATCCTGGGCGTGCTGCCGCTGGTGATCGCCTCCGGCGCTGGTTCGGCTTCGCAGCGTGCGATCGGTACTGGCGTGATGGGGGGCATGATTACCGCGACCGTGCTGGCGGTGTTCCTGGTGCCGGTGTTCTTTGTCGTGGTGCGCCGCATCTTCAAAGGCAGCGAACGCCAACGCCGCCTCGCCGCGCATGAACTGGATTTACCGGAGCAAAAGCCATGATGACGTCCTTCCCCCGCGCCGCCGCGCTGCTCCTGTGCGGCGCGATCTCCGGCTGTTCGATGGCTCCTGCCTACCAGCGCCCCGCCGCGCCAGTGTCCGACGCCTTCCCCGCCACGCCAGCCGCCGCTGGCGCAGCCGGCGCGCCGTCCAGCGACGCGCCATCCGCCGCCGACACGGCTTGGCGCGCGTTCTTCCCTGATGGCCGCCTTCAGCAACTGATCGCCACAGCGCTTGAAAACAACCGCGACCTGCGCATCGCCGCCCTGCGCATCGAAGAAGCGCGCGGCGCCTACCGCATCCAGCGCGCCGACCGCCTGCCGACGCTGAACGCCTCGCTGTCCGGCTCCCGCAGCCGCACGCCAGCCTTCGCCGCCGCCAATGGCCAGTCGCAGGTCAGCGAGCGGTACGATGCTGGCCTTGGCATCTCTGCCTTCGAACTGGACTTCTTCGGCCGCGTGAAAAGCCTGAGCGACGCTTCACTCGCCAGCTATCTCGCCACTGAGGAGGCCCAAAAAGCCGCGCAAATCAGCCTGGTGGCGGAAGTCGCCAAGGCCTACTACACCGAACGCGCCCTCGCCGAGCAGCAGGCGCTGGCCGAGCGCACGTACGACGCCCGCAAGCGTACCTTTGACCTGACCCGTCAACGCGTTGAAGGCGGCGCATCCTCACGCCTTGACCTGCGCTCCAACGAGCAGCAGATGGAAACCGCCCGCGCCGCAGCGCTCAGCCTGGCCCGCCAGCGCACGCAAGCCGCCAACGCCCTCACCCTCTTGGTCGGCCAGCCGCTGCCGCCCGCTGGCGGCGCGCCGTACGCCGGCGCTGCCGCGCAGCAGGCGGCGGACGCTCAGGCCGACGCGATGGCCCAGCTGACGGCCGGCCTGCCCTCCGACCTGCTGGCCAACCGCCCCGACATCCGCGCCGCCGAGCAGCGGCTGAAGGCGGCCAACGCCAATATCGGCGCCGCGCGCGCCGCCTTCTTCCCGCGCATCACGCTGACCACAGCCATCGGCAGCGCCAGCCGCGAATTCAGCGGCCTGTTCGACAGCGGCAACGACACCTGGAGCTTCGCCCCGCAACTGGTGCTGCCGATCTTCGACACCGGCCGCAACCTGGCCAACCTCGACGTCAGCCACGCCCGCAAGAACATTGCCGTCGCCGACTACGAGAAAACCATCCAGCAAGCCTTCCGCGAAGTCGCAGACGCCCTGGCAGCGAGAACCTACCTCGCCGAACAGGTCGCCGCCCAGCGCGCCGTGCAGGACGCCCAGGCCGAACGCCTGCGTCTATTACAATTACGCTTTGAGAACGGCGTCGCCAGCTCGCTCGACGTGCTCGACGCCCAACGCGAATTGTTCAGCGCAGAACAGGCCCTGGTCCAGGCTCGCCTGCTGCGCACAACCAGCGCCATCGACCTGTATCGCGCGCTTGGAGGAGGTTTGAAGTAGTGGATTCACCAATCAGCATCCGGCTCGGCCAGCGCGCCCGCCAGCGCATCGAACGCGAGGGCCTGCAGGCTGCCGACATCGCCATCATCCCCGCCGCAGCGGGCGGCCCCAAGGGCCTGATCCTGAACGGCATCGACCAATGGATGTTCGGCGAGTGGCTGAAACAGGCGCCGCGCCAGCGCCGCCTGATCGGCGCCTCGATCGGCGCCTGGCGCATGGCAGCATCCGCCTTCCACGACCCGGTCGCCGCGCACCGCCGCCTGGCCCACCACTACGCCCACCAGACCTACCCGGCGAAAGTGGATGCCGCCTACGTCAGCCGCACCATCCGCAGCTTGCTGGACAGCGTGCTGGATGGCCGTGGCGAGGAAATGCTGACCAACCCCGATTACCGCCTGTCCGTCATCACAGTGCGCGGCATCGGCCCGCTGGCCGAAACGCGCGGCAGCCGCTGGCGCGAAATCGCCGGCTTCCTGCGCGCCGCCGCCGGCAACACCGTCTCGCGCAGCCGCCTGGCCAGCGCCATGGAGCGCGTCGTTTTCCACGACGTGCGCGACGATGCCGCCTGGCTGCGCACCAGCTTCGACGCCTTCGCCTCGCACTTTGTCGGGCTGTCGGAACAGAACCTGCACTCCGCCCTGCTGGCCTCCGGCTCCATCCCGCTGGTGCTGCAAGCCGTCAGCGGCATCCACGGCGCACCGCAGGGCGATTACTGGGACGGAGGCCTGATCGACTACCACCTCCACCTGCCCTACCAGCGCGACGAAGGCCTGGTGCTGTACCCGCACTTCACCGACCATATCGTGCCGGGCTGGCTGGACAAGTCGATGCCTTGGCGCCGCGCCCGCGACAGCGCGCTGGAAAACGTGATCCTGGTCTCCCCTGCTCCAGCCTTTGTTGCCCGCCTGCCGAACCGCAAACTGCCCGACCGCAGCGACTTCAAACACTATGGACAGGACCACGCCGCCCGCATCCGCGACTGGACCTACGCCATCGGCGAAAGCCAGCGCATGGCCGACGCCCTGGCGCAATGGGCCGAAAAACCCGACCTGCGCCTGGCCCAGTCCTTCTGACCCGGCAGCACCTGTTGCAGTCCTGCAACGACATGTCAAGGCTGCACTATTCAGGCGCATACTAGTCTTCCAACCTCCGGGAGGCATGTATGCAATTCCTGACGCAACTGCGCATTGGGCCCCGCCTGGCAGCGGGTTTCGGCATCGTCCTGCTACTGTCCGCACTGGGCACCGGCTACGCCCTGTACCATTCCAACGACACCGCCAACGCCACGCGTGCCATGATGGACCGCCCGCTGGCCAAGGAGCGCATCGTGTCGGACTGGTATGTGCTGATCTACTCGGCCATCGCCCGCACGCACATGATCGCGCGCAGCAGCGACGGCGAACTGTCCAACACCTTCGCCACGGTCATTGCCGACAGCAGCAAGAAAGGCGGCGAGTTGTTCAAGTCGATCGAGGCCCTGCTCGACTCGGACGAGGAACGCAAGATCTATAACGATGCTATCGCGCTGCGCGCCAAGTACCAGGACGCGAAGAACCAGGTGATGAATGCCAAGACGTCGGGCGATTCCGCCGCCGGCGAACGGCTGTACCGCGACGTGTTCGACCCGTCCGCCAGGGCCTACCAGGACAAGGTCAAGGAGCTGTTGGCGCAGCAGCGCAAGGCCATCGATGCCACGGCGGCCGCCATCGATGCGGCCCACCAGCGCAGCACCAGGCTGATGATCACGCTCAGCATCCTGATGCTGGCCTTCGGCGCCTGGGCGGCGTGGATCATTTCGCGCAGCATCACACGGCCGCTGAACTCCGCGCTGGGCATCGCCAATACCGTGGCCGAAGGCGACCTGACCACACGCTTCGACGAGCAGACGGCGCGCGACGAGATCGGCGATCTGATGAAGGCCTTGCGTGGCATGAACGACGCGCTGCGGCGCGTGGTGAGCCAGGTGCAGACCGGCACCACGGCGATCGCCAGTGCTTCCAGCGAGATCGCATCCGGCAACCTTGACTTGTCTTCGCGCACCGAGCAGCAAGCCAGCTCGCTGGAGGAAACCGCATCCTCGATGGAGGAGCTGACTTCGACCGTGCGGCAGAACGCCGACAACGCCAATCAGGCCAACCAGCTGGCGCAGGCCGCCTCCGACGTGGCCGCGCGCGGCGGCGAGATTGTCGGCCAGGTGGTGGAGACCATGGGCTCCATCGATGCTTCCTCGCGCAAGATTGTGGACATTATCGGCACCATCGACGGCATCGCTTTCCAGACCAATATCCTGGCTTTGAACGCTGCGGTGGAAGCGGCGCGTGCGGGCGAACAGGGGCGCGGGTTCGCGGTGGTCGCCTCCGAGGTGCGCAACCTGGCGCAGCGTTCGGCCGCTGCGGCGAAAGAGATCAAGGAACTGATCGACAATTCGGTGATGCAGGTGAACGCGGGTACCTCGCTGGTACAGCAGGCCGGGACCACCATGGGCGAGGTGGTGACCAGCGTGCGGCGCGTCACCGACATCATGGGCGAGATTACGTCCGCCAGCCGTGAGCAGAGCGTCGGCATCGACGAGGTGAATCAGGCGATTGGGCAGATGGACCAGGTGACGCAGCAAAATGCCGCACTGGTGGAGGAAGCTGCGGCTGCAGCGGCCAGCATGCAGGAGCAGGCGGCGCAGCTGGCGCAAGTGGCCGCATCGTTCAGGCTTGGCACGGAAGCTGTGGCACGCTGGAGCGCGCAGCCGCGCCAGCAGGCGGCGGCGGAGGCGGAGGCCGCTGTGGCGCCGCCGCAGCAGCGGCTCGCCGCGCCGGAGCAGTGCGCCAAGCCACGCACTGCTGCACGGGCCGCAGCCCCCCGCGCCAGCGACAACGCTAACCGCAGCCAAGCGGCACACGGCCCGGAGCGCCGCAGCAAGACCGAGCGTCGCGCGCCTGCTGCCAGCAACGACGAATGGGAAGAGTTTTAACCGGAAAGTGCCTTTTTCCTACGTATCAATTGGATACAACGCATTCATTCATTCAGCACAACTTTCGCATTTCTTGTTAATATCAAAATGTAATGCCAGGTTACTTATGGCAAACTACTTTTTGAAAGAAATCGAAAAAAAATGTCAGAGAATCCTAAACCTTGGGGATCAAACTTTGTTGTTGGTGCAGACCACAACGGTCAAAAAATTGCACAAATTTATACAAAAGGTGTCGACTATTGCATTTATCGCTTTGAGGGTCACGATGGATTCCGATACTCCTGGAGCCACGTTAACAAAAACAAAGCGAACTCTGAGCTTCTTGATCGCGCAATTAGAAGGTTCGAGCTTTTAGTGAATAAAGCTCAGAAGAGGTTCAAACGCGTCCATATCGACACGATCAACTCAGCTGAAATTAGCGCTTTACGTAGCATTTTCAGAGCAAACTACGAGTCTGAAATAGACCAAATCCTCGCGGACCTTGATTCCGAAATCAATGATACTCCAGCGGTTGCACGTACCCTTGGGGTAAGCAAAGATTACTGCGTTTGGATGAATAAGGAGAACAATGTCAGCTATCGAATAAGAGAAGGGTCAGAATTTGAACAAGTGACAGCTGAATATACGCGGATCAAGGCGTTAGCTCATGCACTACTTCCTGACAAACATCTCGCTCCATTTTATACGCGTCTTGGCGCGGCTTTGGTTGTGGCATGTAAAAACAAGGATAGGCAAAACGTTGCCGACATCTTTTCCCCACTGGAGAGCTTGCTGAATGAATTGGTACAAAATGAGCTCAGAACTAAGCTTATCCTTATTACTGTAGCTCTCTCAGCAATATTGATTGGAGTTGGCCTCCTCGTGTTTTACAACATCGCAATGCCAAACTTCCTGAAACTAGGTACAGTCGCGGCTACTGCCGGAGTAGCTGGCGCTCTCATTTCTTTCTTGGAGCGCTCCAAGAAAGCTGACATACGAATTAATGACCTGCCAGTCCTAACAATTCTTGGAAGCACATGCAGGGTCGGGCTTGGTGCATTATTCGGAGTTATTGCTTTTTCCGCCACTGAGATCGGATTGGCCTTTTCAGTATTTAAGGGCAATAGCTATGGGCTCCTTCTACTTGGTGTGGCAGCCGGGTTCAGCGAACGCTTAATTCCTGACATGCTAATCTCTATTGCGAAAGACACGCCCAGCAAAGAGAGCACCGTCTAAAATTTCGCGCACGACAGCCGTTGAGTACTAATGCGGATTTTGAACACCGAGGACGACAATTCCGAAAGGTTAAGCAAGAAACATCTGCTGCAGGTCGTTCAGGAAGCGCTGGCCTAATTCGGTCGGTTTGATCAGCATATGGTCGCGGTACAGCAGGCCTTTGGCCTCGGCCGCGTTCAGCTGCTTCTCGATGGCGTTGAGCGCCACGCCGGTACGTTCGGCAAACAGGTTCGGCTCAAAGCCATCCTGCAGGCGCAAGGTGTTCAGCATGAACTCGAAGCCCATCTCATCGCGCGCCAGTTCGCGCTCTTCCTGCACCGGATTGCCGGCGGCCACAGCGTCCATATAAGACTTGGGCTGCTTGAAGCGCGCCTGGCGCAGCACACGGTGCGGGAAGGACAGCTTGCTGTGCGCACCCGCGCCGATGCCCAGGTAATCGCCAAACTGCCAGTAGTTCAGGTTATGGCGCGCCTGGTGGCCCGGCTTGGCGTAGGCCGACACCTCGTAATGGCCGTAGCCATTGGAGGTGGTCAGCTCCGCGATCATGTCCTGCATATCCGCGCTCAGGTCGTCGTCCGGCAGCTGCGGCGGATACTTGGCGAACACCGTGTTCGGCTCCATCGTCAGGTGGTACAGCGACAGGTGCGGCGGCTTGAAGCCGATGGCGGTTTCGATATCCTGGCGCGCCTGTTCGAGCGACTGGTTCGGCAGCGCATACATCAGGTCCAGGTTGAAGTTATCGAAATTCGCCAACGCGATTTCCACCGCGCGCTTCGCCTCGCCGTCATCGTGGATGCGGCCCAGCGCCTTCAGGTGCTCGCTGTTGAAGCTCTGGATACCGATCGACAGGCGGTTGATGCCGCTGTCGCGGTAGGAACGGAACTTCTCCGCCTCGAAGGTGCCAGGATTGGCCTCCATCGTGATTTCGCAGGCGCCGTCCAGCGGCAGCAGGCTGCGCAAGTCCGACATCAGGCGGTCCATGCCGGCCGCCGACATCAGGCTCGGCGTGCCGCCACCGATGAAGATGGTGTAAATCTTGCGCCCCCAGATCAGCGGCAGCGACATTTCCAGGTCGCGCCGCAGCGCGTCCAGGTATTCCTGCTCGGGTACTTCGCCCTTCGCTTCATGCGAATTGAAATCGCAGTAAGGGCATTTGCGCACGCACCACGGCCAATGGATGTACAGCGAAAGCGGCGGCAAGGCCTGCAGGTTCAGCGCGCCCGGGCGCAGGTAGGTTGCAGCGACGCCGGCGGCGCTGTCGATGGTGCGGCTTGGTACGGCAATGCCGACCGGCTTAATCGGGATCATTTCAACTTCTCAACCAGGGCACGCAGGGCCTGGCCGCGATGGGACAGGCGGTTCTTCTCATCGGCAGCCAGTTCGGCCACGTGCTTGCCGAGCGCAGGCACCAGGAAATACGGGTCGTAGCCAAATCCGCCCTCGCCGCGTGCCTCCGGACGGATCTCGCCATTCCAGCGGCCATCGGCAATCACCGGCTGCGGATCGTCGGCATGGCGCACGAATACCAGCACGCAGTAATAGTAGGCCGACTTATCGGCATGCGCCGCCAGGTCGGCGATCAGCTTTTCGCTGTTGCGCGCATCCGATTTCGGCTCGCCCGCGTAACGCGCCGAGTACACACCCGGCGCACCGCCCAGCGCATTCACGCACACGCCCGAGTCGTCCGCCAGCGCCGGCAAGCCGGTCAGGCGAGACGCATGGCGCGCCTTGGTCAATGCATTTTCGACAAATGTATGGAACGGCTCTTCCGCCTCCGGCACGTCGAATTCGGCTTGCGGGTGGGCGGTCAGGCCAATGGTCGAGAGCAGCTCGTTGAATTCCTTCAGCTTGCCCTTGTTGTTTGATGCGAGAACGATTTTCTGGGTCATGACGCTATTTTACAGGCCGAGCGCCTGCTTCTGCAGTTTGACCAGGTCGCGGATGCCGCCTTCGGCCAGGTCCAGCAGGCGGTTCATGGCGGCGCGGTCGAAGGCTGCGCCTTCGGCGGTGCCCTGCACTTCCACGAAGGCGCCGGCGTCGGTCATGATCACGTTCATGTCGGTATCGCAGTCCGAATCTTCCAGGTAGTCCAGGTCCAGTACCGGCACGCCTTGGTAGACTCCGACCGAGATCGCCGCCACGAAATGCTTGACCGGGATGGTCTCGATGGCGCCGCGCGCCTTCAGCTTGGAGAAGGCGTCATACGCCGCCACCATGGCGCCGGTGATCGACGCGGTGCGGGTGCCGCCGTCAGCCTGGATCACGTCGCAGTCCAGCTGCAGGGTGCGTTCGCCGAAAGCTTCCAGGTCGAAGGCAGCGCGCAGCGAACGGCCGATCAGGCGCTGGATCTCCTGGGTGCGGCCGCTCTGCTTGCCCTTGGCTGCCTCGCGGTCCATGCGCGAATGGGTGGAGCGCGGCAGCATGCCGTATTCCGCCGTCATCCAGCCCTGGCCCTTGCCCTTCAGGAAGCCAGGCACCTTCTCTTCGATGCTGGCGGTGCAAATCACCTTGGTGTCGCCGCACTCGATCAGCACTGAACCTTCAGCGTGCTTGGTGTAGTCGCGGGTGATGCGGATATTGCGCAGCGCATCGACGGCGCGGCCACTTGGGCGGTTCACAGAGCTCATGTAATTCCTATTTCAATAATTGGGAGGATTTCTCGATGGCGCCGCGGATTTCCGCGATCGCCTTTTCAATTTCGTCGTCGTCGAACACGTCGACTTCGGTCTTGGCGCCGTGGATGGTGGTGCTCACCACATCCTCCGGCAGCGCCTCGGTCGAAATCACGGTCGAACCGGCATGCGTGGTCGGTGTGCCGTCCGACACCAGCTGTCCCTGCCACACGATGGCCAGCGCCGTCACATTGTCGCTATGCTCGCCGGCGCGGCGCAGCGCGGTCGCCAGCATGTCCGGCACCGCCCGCACCACGGTCTGGGTGGTCAGCATCTGTACCAGCTCATCATCGGTGACAACCGACCACAGGCCATCGGAACACAGCATCAGCGAATCGCCCGGCAGCAGGTTGGAGCGGCCGGAAATCTCGATGCGCGGCGCACTGCCCGCCCCCAGGCAGGAGAACAGCTTGTTGCGGTCCGGGTGAGTATTTCGGGCCGAAGCCGGAATCAAACCCTTCTCGATCATGTTCTCCACATGCGAATGGTCGCGCGTGCGGCCATGGATCTGCCCATTGCGCACCCAGTACAGGCGCGAGTCACCGCAATGCGCCCACACCGCCGTATTGTGCTGCACCAGGCAGGCAACAACTGTGGTGCGCGGCGACTCCGGCATATTGTGGGCCGCCGTGTATTTATGGATCTCATGGTGCGCCGACTGCAACGCCTCTTCCAGGAAGCGCTCCGCCCCCTTCACATAAGGCGTGGCCTGCTGCTGGAACATCTTCGAAATGGTGCTGGTGGCGATGGTGGCGGCGATCTCGCCGCGCGCGTGGCCGCCCATGCCATCGGCCAGCACCAGCAGCAGCGCGTCGCGCGTGAAGCTGTAGCCCATCCGATCCTGGTTGACCTTACGGCCGCCAATATGCGTTTCCTGATAAACGGCGAATTGCATGGCGTGCCCTCCTTAATGTTGCGTGCCCGGCGCCGCATCCTTCTTGCGGCCGAATCCGAGCTTACCTGCCAGCTTGCCCAGCTTTTCCAGCGCCCCTGGCGGCGGTGGCGGCTCCGTGGGAGTCGGCGGCTGCTGCAACAGCTTTTGCAGTTCAAACAAGCTTTGCGGGCGCGCCAGCGGATCGATCTGCAGCGACCATCGTACCAGTTTCACCAGCTCCGGCGAATAGTGGCCATCCAGCTTCTGGAAGTGCGGTTCCATCTTGTCTTCCTTGCGGCGCTGATCGGCCGGCTGCGGCGGCTGGCCCAGCATGCAGGCGAACATCGAGGCGCCGATCGAATACACATCGGTCCACGGACCCAGCGCCTCGGTTTTGCTGTACAGCTCTGGCGGCGCGAAGCCGGGCGTGTACATCGGCATCAGCTTCGGGCTGTCCGAATTGACGGTCTGGCGCGCTGCGCCAAAGTCCAGCAACATGGGGGTGCCATCGGTGCGCAGGTAGATATTGGCCGGTTTCAGGTCCAGGTGCAGCAGCTTATTGGTATGCACTTCCCTCAAGCCTTTCAGCACCTGCGTGAAAATCTGGCGCACGAACGCCTCGCTGCAATTGCGGCCTTTTGAGCGCTGGCGCTGGATATGGTCCTGCAGCGAATGGCCCGATTCATACGCCATCACCATATACACGGTTTCATTGGCGCGGAAAAAATTCAACACTCTTACAACATTTGGGTGTGAAATTTTCGCAAGTGCACGGCCCTCTTCAAAAAAGCATTTCAGCCCGATTCTAAAGACCGGAAGGTTAGCTTTCGTTACCACAGGCACCATTTCGCCCTCTTGACGCAATGCAAGAGTGCTTGGTAAATATTCTTTAATTGCAACCGCATTGCCTTCTGCGTCGTAGGCAAGGTACACAATACTGAACCCGCCTGACGCAATTTTCTTTACAATGCGGTATCCAGCAATTTCCAGACCATCCGGTAATGGAGCGTTGTTCTGAGCTGCCATAAGTTTCCTCGCTTCAACTAAACCGGATTGTGTGGGACAAAGCAATATATTGTAAAGACAAAGACAAAATCGGGGATATCCTTTGAGCATTTCCAGCATGACTGGCTACGCAGTGGCCACCAGCGAAAGCGCTGCGGGCACACTGACAATTGAAATCAAGAGCGTCAATTCGCGCTTCCTTGACCTGCAGTTCCGCATTAACGACGATCTGCGCGCCCTCGAACCCGATTTACGATCCGCCATTATGGGCGCCATTACCCGTGGCAAGGTAGAACTGCGCCTCAGTTTTGGCCGCAAAGCCGCCGCCGCTGGCACCCAAAAGCTGAATGAAGCCCTGCTGAACGAGCTGGTACGCCTGCAGGGCGAGGTCAGCCAGCACTTCTCGGGCGCCGCCCAGATGAGTGTTGCCGAACTACTGCGCTGGCCTGGCGTGGTGGAAGAAGCCCAGATCGGCCAGGAATCGCTGCAGGCCGACGTTTCCGCCCTGATGACCAAGACCCTGGCCGCCTTCGTCCAAAGCCGCCAGCGCGAAGGCGCGGCACTGGAAGCGATGCTGATTTCCCGCATCGAGTCGATGGAAGGGATTGTGAAGCGCATCACCCCGCTGATCCCGCAAGTAGTTGCACAATTCCAACAAAAAGCCGTGGAGCGCATGCAGGAAGCGCTGGGTCTGGCCTGCCAGGGTTCCAACACGGCCATGTCGCGCCAGGACGCGATGGAGCGCATCCGCCAGGAAGTGATCCTGTACGGCATCCGTATCGACGTCGCTGAAGAACTCGGCCGCCTGTCGGCCCACCTCGGCGAAACCCGCCACATCCTGAAAAAAGGCGGCCAGGTCGGCAAGCGCCTGGACTTCATGATGCAGGAACTGAACCGCGAAGCGAACACCCTCGGCGCCAAAGCCTCCGTCAAGGAACTGGCCGACGCCTCGATGGAACTGAAGCTGCTGATCGAGCAGATGCGCGAGCAGGTCCAGAACCTCGAATAAAATTCATATAAGAAAAACAGGGACGTAACGCATTATTTAAATAATGTGTTACGTCCCTGTTTTTTTTAGCGCGTCAGGCGGTAAAGCAGGATGGCGGTGCGGATGGCGCCTTGCTCGATCGATTTGACGTCGAGGTCTTCGCCCGGGGCGTGGGCGGCTTTGCCGGTGGCGCCCAGGCCGTCCAGGCTGTCCACATAGGGGGCGGCGAACTGGACGTCGCCGGCGCCGCGCAGGCCGGGCGGCAAGGCGGCGATCGGGCCCAGCCCGGCGTCGGCGCTGGCTTTGGAATACAGCTCCAGCACCTTCAGGTTGCCTTCGGTCGGCGCCATCGGCGGATAGCTGTCCTGGAAGCTGATGGTGGCGCTGGTGCCGGGCAGGCTTTGCGCGACAATGGCACGCATCTTGGCGCGCACTTGCTCGCCCTGCTCCGGCGTCAGGAAGCGCAGGTCGCCCATCACCTTGGTGGTATTGGCAATCACATTGGTCTTGCCGAAGGCGCCGCCCTTGGCCGACATGTCGTCGTACGAAACCTCCGTGCCGCCCAGGATCACGCCCGGGTTGTAGGTCAGGTTTGGCTCGGGCAGTTGCTGGCGGAAGGCATCCAGGATACGCGCCGCTTCGTACACCGCGCCGTAGCCTGCGCTGGCGTTGAAGATGCCGGATGAGTGGCCTTGTTTGCCCTTCACCTCCAGCTGCCAGGAAGTCGAGGAGCGGCGGCCTATGGTGCCGGTGGCCTTGCCCTGTTCGTCCAGCACAGTGCCTTCGAAGGCCAGCGCGACGTCGCTGCGTTTGGCCATGTCCACCATATCGCGGCGCGAGATTTCTTTCGGATTGCCGGCGTTTTCCTCGTCGCCAGTGAAGATCACGCCGATATTGGTGTTCTCCAGCGCGCCCACCGCGTGCAGTGCGCGCAGCGCTTCGATGATGATCACGTCGCCGCCCTTCATGTCGTTGACGCCCTGGCCGCGTGCGCGGTCGCCCTGGCGCTCCCACTTCTGCACCGGGCTGTCGGCTTCGAACACAGTGTCGAGGTGGCCGATCATCATGACGCGCTTGCCCTGCTTGCCGTCGCGCGTAGCGACCAGGTGGCCGGCGCGCTGCATTTCCTTCGGCATGTCGATCCACTGGGTCTTGAAACCCAGCTTGTCGAATTCGGCGCGGAACAACTTGCCCACTTCGCGTACGCCCGCGTGGTTCATGGTGCCGCTGTTGATGTTGACCGATTTTTCCAGCAGCTCCAGCGCCTTGCCGGAGTTGGCTTTGACGATGGCGACAATGCGCTCTTCTTCGGGCGTCAGCGATTGGGCGGCGGCGCCGCCCATCAATCCAGCGGCGAGCAGCGAAACGAACAAGCGGGTCAAACGCATTTCTGGCATCCTCCATAAAGTGTGAGCGCAACTTTACTACGGATCCGCAATGAATATTCGCGTTGGCATCGGCGGCTGGGACTTTCCTCCCTGGCGCGAAACTTTCTATCCTCCCGAGGTGCCGCTCAAGCGCGCATTGGAATACGCCAGCAGCGTGCTGACCAGCATTGAGATCAACGGCACCTTCTACCGCAACGCCAAGCCGGAGCACTTCGCCGGCTGGGCCGAGCGCACGCCGGACGATTTCGTGTTTGCGGTGAAGGCGTCGCGCTACGCCACCAACCGCAAGGTGCTGGGCGAGGCGGGAGAGTCGATCGAGCGTTTCATGGAGAGCGGGCTGACGGAGCTGGGCGACAAGCTGGGCCCGATCCTGTGGCAATTGGCCGCCACCAAGCGCTTCGATCCGGACGATATGGAGGCTTTCTTCAAACTGCTGCCGCCAAAACTGGGCAAACGCAAGCTGCAGCATGTGCTCGATGCGCGGCACGAAAGCTTCATGTGCCCCGAATACGTGAAATTGGCGCGCAAGTACAAGGTCGCCACGGTGCTGACGGATTCGCCGAAATTCCCGAACTTCACCGAGCTGACCGGCGGCTTCGTCTACGCGCGCCTGATGGATGCGCGCAGCGAAGTGGCGACAGGCTACACACGGCCGGCACTGAAGAAGTGGGCCGCGCAGGCGCAGGAGTGGTCTGGCGGTGGGAAGCGCGATGTCTTCGTCTATTTCATCAACGGCGCCAAGGAGCGGGCGCCGGCGGCAGCGCAGCAACTGCTGCGCGAACTGGCCCGCTGACGGGACGGCCCGGCGGGGCTTACCGCCCCAGGCCGTCGAACCAGTCCAGCGCGCGCACCCACAGCGGCTGCGCATGCTGGCGGAAGTAGCCCATATGCCCCAGTTTTCCCAGGCCGGCGGCTGCAGGATCGATGTCCACGCCATGCCACGGCGCATTGCGGTAGCCCGACATCAGGGCGTCGCGCGACAGCGGCGGCGCCCACAGGTCGTCGGTCGCATTCACCGCCAGGATAGGCGTGCGCACGGTGGCAAAGCCTTCTGCAATCTCCGGCACTTTCGGATCGTCGAGGAAGTAGCGCGGGAAGCTGCACCAGCGCTTCCACTGGTGATACACGCCAAGCGGCAAATCCTCGCCCATGCCAAGCTTGCTCCAGGCCAGCCTGCCCTTCCAGCGCGTGACGATCGGGCCGACGATATGCCACATGGCCAGCACGCGCAGGCGCTCCAGGCGCGGCATCCAGCCATGCCAGCCGGCGCCGACGCCAAACAGGTAGACACCGGCAATTTTCGAGTGGTTCGGCAGCAGGCCCAGTGCATGGCCACCGTAGGAGTGCCCCACCATGTACAGCGGCGTGCTGTCTTTCGGCGCGAAGTATTCGATGACGGAATTCAGGTCGAGATGCGCCCAGTCGAGGAAGCTGGCCTCGAAGCCGCGCAGCGATTTCGGCGCCGATCCGCCCACGCCGCGGTAGTCGAAGGTCAGCACGGTATAGCCCTGCTCCGCCGCGAATTCGGCAAAGCGGCGGTAGAAGCCCTGCGGCACGCCGGTCGCACCGGCTACCAGCAGGCGCGCCTTTTCCGGCCCACGGGCGCGATAGCACATGGCCGCCAGCGGATAGCCGTCGGCAGCACGCAGCTCCAGTTTTTCCGCCAGCAGCAAGGCGGCGGGTGGCAAGTTGCTCATGTTTTCTTCTCCACTTTCAGCATTGGCATCAGGGCGTCCATGGTCTGTACCATTGGCGCGGTGTCGCCCGCCACGCGGGCTTGCAGCAGGCCGCCTTCGTAGGCAGCCAGGATCAGGGCGGCGATGCCCTCGGCACGGTGACGCTCATGGCCTGCCTGCACCAGCGCGTCGGCCATGCGGCCGCGCAGGCTCGCAAAGCCGATGCGCAGCGCGCCCCGGATCTCGACATCGTCGGCGGTCGATTCCAGCGCCACCGCCGCCAGCGGGCAGCCCAGCTCAAACTCGCTGTCGTCCAGCCCGCGCAGCGCACGCAGGATCCAGGCCTGCAGCGCAGCCACCACGTCCGGCTCGCGCTCCATATACACATCCAGCTTGTGCACCAGGAAGCTGAAGGTCGCCTCAATGGCGGCCACCGCCAGCTGGTCCTTCCCGCCGGGGAAATGGTGGTACATCACGCCCTTCGGCGCCTTGGCCGTGGCCAGGATCTCGCTCAGGCCGGCGCCGTGCAGGCCGCGGTGTTGCAGCGTGGTAATCATGGCGTTGATCAGGCGTTCGCGTGTGGTGAGGGTGTGCGCAGTCATACAATTCACTCTATAGACCGGTCGGTCTATTGTCAAGCGCTGCAAAAACACTTGCTTTGGTAAAATACCTCTTTGGGCGACGCCCTAGCTTTCGAGACTTGCAAATGAGCCAACATTTTTCCGGCAGCCTGTTTATGGTCGCTGCCCCATCCGGCGCCGGTAAATCGACCCTGGTGAATGCCCTGCTGGCCCAGGAACCTGCGATCAAACTGTCGATTTCGACCACCACCCGCCAGCCGCGCCCGGGCGAGCAGCACGGCCGCGAGTACTTCTTCACCACCGCTGAAGACTTCAAGAAGCGCGCCGAACAGGGCGAATTCCTGGAGTGGGCCGAAGTGCACGGCAATTACTACGGCACTTCGCGCATCTTCGTGGAAGAACAGATGAAAGCCGGCACCGACATCCTGCTGGAGATCGACTGGCAGGGCGCGCGCCAGGTCAAGAAGCAATTCCCGCAAGCGGCCGGCATTTTCATCCTGCCGCCCTCCTTCGCGGCGCTGGAAGAACGCCTGCACAAGCGCGGCCAGGACGAGATCCACGTGATCAACCGCCGCCTGCTGGCGGCGGGCGGGGAAATCGCCCACGCGCCCGAGTTCGAGTATGTTATTATCAACGAAGAGTTCCCGGTCGCCTTGTCGGAGCTGAGCGCGATCGTCCGATCGGCACGTTGCCGGTTCGCGCAACAAGCCGCCCGCAATGCCAAGTTGATGTCCGAGCTGGGCATCCACGCCGACGCAGAATAATCACCGTATATATCCAGGAGTTTTAGCATGGCCCGTATTACTATTGAAGATTGCCTGAAGAATGTTCCGAACCGCTTCCAGCTGACCCTGGCAGCTACCTACCGCGCGCGTCAGCTGCTGCAAGGTCACACCCCTAAGGTCGAAGCCAAGGACAAGCCAACCGTGGTGGCACTGCGTGAAATCGCAGCAGGCAAAGTAGGCCTGGAAATGCTGAAAAAGGTCCCTATGTAAGCTGGGAACCTTACTGTTCCCGATATGAACCTGACTTCCGCCGATACCAACATCAGCGAACAGCCCGCACGGCGGGCACGGCGCCCGGCTAAGCAACAGCCGGGCGTTGACGTTTCTGCAGCTGCAATTTCCACTTCCCCGCTGGCCGCGCCGACCGTGACCACGGGCGTCGCCACCATCACCCATCTCACCGAAAAACTGGCCGAGTACATGAACGAGGCCGACCTGAAAAAGGTCAAGGAAGCCTATCGCTTCTCGGACGAGATGCACCTGGGCCAGGTGCGCAAGTCGGGCGAGCCGTATATCTCGCACCCGATCGCCGTGGCCGAGATCTGCACCGAGTGGAAGCTGGACGCGCAAGCCATCATGGCCGCGCTGCTGCACGACGTGATGGAAGACCAGGACGTCAAAAAGGATGAGCTGATCGAACGCTTCGGCGCCCAGGTGGCGCACCTGGTCGACGGCCTGTCCAAGCTGGAAAAAATCGAGTTCCAGAGCCAGATCGAAGCGCAGGCGGAAAACTTCCGCAAGATGCTGCTGGCCATGGCCTCGGACGTGCGCGTGATCCTGATCAAGCTGGCCGACCGCCTGCACAATATGCGCACGCTGGAAGTGATGGCGCCGGCCAAGAAGGCCCGCATCGCGCGCGAGACGATGGAAGTCTACGTGCCCATCGCACACCGCCTTGGCCTGAACAATATCTACCGCGAACTGCAGGACCTGTCGTTCTCGCACCTCTACCCGACCCGCTACAACGTGCTGTCCAAGGCCGTGAAAGCGGCGCGCGGCAACCGGCGCGAGGTGGTGACCAAGATCCTGGATGCGGTGAACCACACCTTATCGTCGGCCGGCATCCACGCCGAAGTCTACGGCCGCGAAAAGACCCTGTACGGCATCTACAAGAAGATGCGCGCCAAGCGCCTGTCGTTCTCGCAGGTGCTCGACGTGTACGGCTTCCGCGTGGTGGTGGACAGCTTCCCGAATTGCTACGTCGCGCTGGGCACCCTGCACTCGCTGTACAAGCCGATGCCGGGCAAGTTCAAGGACTACATCGCGATCCGTAAGCTGAACGGCTACCAGTCGCTGCACACCACCCTGATCGGCCCATACGGCACCCCGGTGGAGTTCCAGATCCGCACCCAGGAAATGCACCGCACCGCCGAATCGGGCGTGGCCGCGCACTGGCTGTACAAGAACGGCGAAGCGAATATGTCGGACCTGCAGCAGCGTACCCACGCCTGGCTGCAATCGCTGCTCGACATCCAGCAGCAGACCGGCGATTCGGCCGAATTCCTGGAACACGTCAAGGTCGACCTGTTCCCGGATTCGGTCTATGTGTTCACGCCGAAGTCCAAGATCATCGCCCTGCCGCGCGGCGCCACCCCGATCGATTTCGCCTACGCCATCCACACCGGCATCGGCGACCACACGGTCTCGGTCAATATCAACGGCGACGCGGCCCAGCTGCGCACGGAGCTGCGCAACGGCGATATCGTGGAAATCGTCACCGACCCGAATTCGCGCCCAAGCCCGACCTGGCTGTCGTTTGTCCGCACCGGCAAGGCGCGCTCCGCGATCCGCCACCACCTGCGCACCATCAACCTGCCGGAGTCGATCAGCCTGGGCAAGCAGCTGCTGGACCAGGCGCTGAAGTCGATCAGCGTATCGGCCGAACTGACCGCGCCGATGATGGAACGCCTGCTGAACGAATCGTCCGCCAAGTCGGAAGAAGAATTGTATGCCGATATCGGCATCGGCAAGCGCATGGCCGCGCTGGTCGCGCGCCACATCTTCGGCCTGCTGGGCGGCGAAGCACCAAGCGCCCCGGTGCAGCACACCAGCCCGAAAGAGCTGGATCCGGTCACGATTTACGGCAGCGAAGGCGTGTCGGTGCAGCTTGCCCCTTGCTGCCTGCCGATCCCGGGCGACCATATCGTCGGCCAGCTGCGCCGCGACCAGGGCTTGCAGGTACACACCGGCGACTGCGCCGTCGCCAAGCGCCTGAAGCAGAAAGAGCCCGAGCGCTGGATCGCCGTGAAATGGGGCACCGAGATCAATCGCCGCTTCGACAGCCGGATCCGCCTGATCATCAACAATGAGAAGGGTATCCTGGCGCGTGTAGCCGCCGAAATCGGCGAAAGCGACGGCAACATCACCTTCGTCGGCATGGACGAGGATAGAGAACACGTCCTGCACCAGCTAAGATTTACCATCCAGGTAAAAGACCGCGTCCACCTGGCAGCCCTGATCCGCAACGTCCGAAAAGTAGCCGGCGTCAACCGCGTCACCCGCGAGCGCGCGTAGAAACGTTTGGGTCTGACGGGACGGCCTACCGGCTTGGGTCAGACCCGGGTTTACCGGGTTTCACGTAAAGCAAAGTCATTCTGCACCGCAAACCGAATTTTCCGCAGATCCTTTTCAGAAACCGGCAAATCAAACAGCGCCCGATAAGCAGTTTGCCGCGCCGCCGCCTCCCGACCCAGCGCCAGGTAAACGGGATGAGGCGTCAGCAAGGAGTCCACCCGGCCCTCCGCGTTCGCCCGATGGCTGGACCACTTGTACGCCGCGGGCAACTCCACCATGGATGTGGATATGGTTGGTCATTAGCACGTAGGCGTGCAGGTCGCAGCCGTACTTGCGGCTATACGTAGCCATCAGCTCAAGGTAGCGCAGGCGCTCTTGGTCATCGTGAAAACAGATGCGGCGGTTGTCGCCACGTTGGACTATGTGGAGGCAGCTGCCAGGCGGATAGTTGCGGAGGGGGCGGACCATTTTGCGCTCCTTTAAACCGGTAAACCAGGGTCCGACCCGAAGGGTCGGACCCGCCTGTTCAAAGGATAGCGGTGCTGTTTTCGCGCACTTTGTGCGTGCTCAAACTATTCGTAGCGGAGGGCTTCGATGGGGTCCAGTTTGGCGGCTTTGGCGGCGGGGAGGACGCCAAAAACCACGCCTACGGCGGCGGAGAACATGACCGACAATGCCACCGCCCACCAGGGCACGTAAGCCCCAGGGAAGTCGGGGATCACGCTGGCGATGGCATGGCCCATGCCGTAGCCTAGCAGCACACCTATTGCGCCGCCCAGCATCGACAAGGTCACGGCTTCGATCAGGAACTGCATCAGGATGTCGCGGCTGCGGGCGCCGATCGCTTTGCAGATGCCGATCTCGCGCGTGCGTTCGCTGACCGATACCAGCATGATGTTCATGATCCCGATCCCGCCCACCAGCAGCGCAATCCCGACCACGCCGCCCATTACCAGCGTCACCGTGGTGGTGACCGTCTCGAAGCTCTTGAGGAACTGGTCCGAGGACTCGATCTCGAAGTCGTCGCCCTGGTCCGCGCGCAGGCGGTGCGACTGGCGCATCACGGTGGCGATGCGGGCCTTGATCTCTTCGGTCTTGGCGATGTCGCTGATCGCCACCGTGATCGACATGCTTGGTTTGCGCGCCGCGCCGATCATGCTCTGGCCGGTGCGGAACGGCACCAGCACCTGGTCGTCCTGCGACATGCCAAGGATCTCGCCCTTCTTCTCCATCACGCCGACGATCTTGAACCATTCGCCATTGAACTGGATGAATTCACCGAGCGGATTTTCCGGCAGGCGCAGCATCTCGATCAGCTTCTCGCCGATCACGCATACGCGCCGCGCGCCGGCATTGTCCGATTCGCTGATGAAGCGTCCCAGGCGCGGGTAGGCGCCGTTGACTTCCATGTACGCCGACGTCGCCGCCAGGTACTGGCGGCTGGTGGCGCGCTGGTTGCCGTAGCGGATTTCGCCCGGCGGCAGCATGAACACCGGACTCAGTTCACGGATGCCTTCCACCCGCCCGCGCAACTGCTCCACATCTTCGAACTGCAGGTAGTTGACCTTCCCGCGCATCACGTCCTTGAAATCGTTCTTGGCGTGGATCGACAAGGCATTGCCGCCCAGGCCTTCGAACTGGCGCGTGATCGATTGCGACAAGCCCTGGATCAGCGAAATCACGGTAATCACCGAGGCCACGCCGATGATGATGCCGAGCGAGGTCAGGAAGCTGCGCATGCGGTGCGCGCGGATCGCTGCCATGGCCGAACGCAGCGCTTCGATAAAGATATACATCGCCTTAACCTCCGCTCACCAACTGGTCCGACAGCACGCGGCCATCCTGCAGCCGCACGATGCGCTGGCATTGGCCGGCGATATCCGGCTCGTGCGTCACCATCACCACCGTCTGGCCGTTCTGGTGCACGTCCTTGATCAGCGCCATGATCTCGCGCGTGGTGGCCGAATCGAGGTTGCCGGTCGGTTCGTCGGCCAGCAGGATCGACGGCTTGCCCACCAGCGCGCGCGCAATCGCCACGCGCTGCCGCTGGCCGCCGGACAATTCGTTCGGCCGGTGGTGCGTACGCGAGCCCAGTCCCACATGCTCCAGCGCCTCGCGCGCCATGCGCTTGCGCTCGGCCGGCGGGATGCCGCGGTAGATCAGCGGCTGCGCCACGTTGTCCAGCGCCGTATGGCGCGGCAGCAGGTGGAAGCTCTGGAAGATGAAGCCGATTTCCTCGTTGCGCACCTGGGCCAGGTCGTCGCTGGCCATGGTCGCCACATCCTTCCCGTTCAGGAAGTAGGTACCGGCGCTGGGCCGGTCCAGGCAGCCGACAATATTCATCATGGTCGACTTGCCGGAACCGGAGGCGCCGATAAAGGCCACCAGCTCATTGCGCTCGATATGCAGGTCGACGCCCTGCAAGGCGTGCACGGTCTGGTCGCCCATCTGGTAGTGCTTGGTGATGCCCTTCAGCGTGATCACGGCTTGCTTCCGGCGGCGACCTTGAGCGGCTTTTCTTCCGCGGTCTTTGGTTTGACCAGGGCGCCTTCGCGCAGCTCGCGCAAGGTGCGCGCCGGGCCCACGGCCACCGTCTCGCCCAGCGCCAGGCCCTTGATGATCTCCTGGTTGCTGTCGTCGGAAATGCCCAGCTCAACGGTGCGCTTCTTCGCCACGCCGTCGACAATCGCGTACACGTAATTGGTGCGCTTGCCCTTGCCTTCCGAAGTTTCGGTCAGCTGCACGGCCTGCAGCGGCACCACCGGACGCGGTGCGCCGTCGCCGGTCACGATCTCGGCCCGGCAGGTCATGCCGGCGCGAAGCGCCAGCTGGTGCTCGGCCAGCTTGACCTTGACCACATAGCTGCGGCCCTGGTTGGCCTGGCCCAGGCCCTGCGCCTTGGGCGCCAGCGACACCGATTCCACGCTGCCGGTCAGCGGACGCTCCGGATAGGCGGACGGGAAAATCTTCGCGGTCAGGCCCGGCACCACCTTGGCGATATCGCCTTCATCCACATTCACTTCCGCGATCATCGAACCCAGGTCGGCGATGGTCATCAGGCTAGAACCGGCGATGCTGGTGGCGCTGGCCACTGCCGTCTCGCCGGCCTTGATCGGCACGGCGGTGGCGGTGCCGGAAATCGGCGCCTTCACTTCGGTCTTGGCCAGGCGTTCCTGCGCCAGCGACAGCATGGCGGTCGCCTGCTGGCGGCTTTCGCGCGCGCTGCGCAGGGCCACTACCGCCAGGTCCACCGCCAGCTTGGCTTCATCCAGGCGCGAGACATCGATGAAATTGTCGGCCGCCAGCTGGCGCGCGCGTTCCAGCTTGCGCTGCTGGTTGTCCAGGTCGATCTGGGCGCGCTCGACGCTGACGGCGGTGTTGCGCACCGCCGCTTCCTGCTGCGCCACGTCGGCCTTGTAGGTGCTCGGATCGAGGCGCAGCACAACCTGCCCCTTCTCGATCTTGTCGCCTTCCTTGACCAGCACTTCGGACACCTTGCCGATCACTTCCGGCGACAGCTGCACCTCCTGGCGGAATACCAGGTTGCCCGACGCCAGCACGGCTGGACGGATCGCCTTGTTCTCCACCTTGGCCAGCTCGGCCTCGACCTTGTTGGGCGACTTGGTGAATTTGACGGCGACAGGTACGCCAATCAGGGCCGCCACCACGGCCGCTGCAATGAGTTTGCGTTTCATGGTGTCCGCCTCAGTTCTTGATCAGGATCCAGGCAGCCCAGCAGCCGTAGATCGCCACGTAAGGCAGCGCCGCAATGACGGCGCAGGTGGTGGTGCTCTTGCCGGTCCAGGTGCGCAGGCCGATGGTGGCCAGGGCAATGACCCAGACATCGGTCAATTTCATGGCGCTGGCAAGGCTGAACCATGCCGTATGCGGGGCCGCGTGCACCAGCAGGAAGTTCAGCGACAGCATGTCGGCGTTCTCAAACGCCAGCTGGCCTTTGCTGGTGATGATTTGCAGGGCCATCAGCGGCACGCCGATCAGCGCCGGCAGCGAAGCCCAGGCCGCCAGCGAGAAACCGGACTTGAAGCTCAGGTCCATGCTGGCCAGCTTGCCGGCCAGCCAGTAATACAGGCCATACAAGCTGAAGATCACCAGCGTACCAATCACGGTGCCGCCGACACCCATGCCCAGCATGACGTTACGCGACATCATCTTGCTGGCTGCTTCACGCTGCTCGGCCGTCATTTCAGGCGGAAAGCCGTTACTGGCCATCCAGTCCATGTCCAGGGTCTGGAAGTACCAGACCAGCATGCCGATGGAGGCAGTCCACAGCAACAGCAGGGGCAGCCAGCCCCGCGGCTTTTCTTTCAGGGCCGCGAAGGCGGCGGAAGGGTCATAGAAGACTTGCGTCAGTTGAGCGAATGCCATGTGCGCACCTTGCCAAAAAAGTAATTGAAAGTTGATTATAACAACTTGGCAACGTTGCGCAAAAACATCTTTTTAGGCGGTGGGCGCGGGGTAGCTGACCTCCAGGATATCGAGTTCCTCCGCGCCATTCGGCGTGTGCAGCAGCACGGTATCGCCCTCGCGCGCCTTGGTCAGGGTGCGGGCTACCGGACTGATCCAGCTGACCTTGCCCTTCAACGGATCGAACTCGTCAATGCCGACAATGGTGATGGTCTGTTCTTCGCCGTCACGCTTGGCGTAGGTCACAGTGGCGCCGAAGAAGATCTGGTCGTTGCCGTGGTGGATGCTGGGGTCCACCACTTCCGCCAGGTCCATGCGCTTGGTCAGGAAACGGATGCGGCGATCGATCTCGCGCAGGCGGCGCTTGCCGTAGATATAGTCGCCGTTCTCGGAACGGTCGCCGTTGGAGGCGGCCCAGTGCACCACTTTCACCACTTCCGGGCGCTCGACGTCGATCAGCTGCAGCAGCTCATCCTTGATGCGCTGGTAGCCGGCCGGCGTGATGTAATTCTTGGAGCCGGCGGGGATCGGCGGCGCGCCTGGCGGCAGGTCGTCGTCATCGTCGGCATCGCTCTCTTTTACGAATGCTTTGTTCATGCCGTATTATGGCACGCTATGAACCAAGCCCCGACCAGCCTGGTGTCCCATACACCGGCCCTCGTCTACCAGTTCCAGCTCGCGCCCGGCGGCGCGGTCGCCTTTCCCTACCTCAGCGAGGGCTGCCTGGCCCTGCTCGGCCTGCCCGGTCCGGAATTGCAGGCCGCGCCAACCCGCTTTGAACAGCTGATCCTGCCGGAAGACCGCCCCTCCTACCTGGAATCGATGCGCGCTTCCGCCGGTTCGCTGTGGAGCTGGAACTGGGAGGGCCGCATCTGGGTCGAAGCCTGGAAAGACGTCAAATGGATCAACCTGCGCGCCACCCCGCGCCAGCTGCCCGATGGCGCCGTGCAATGGGACGGCATCATGTCCAATATCACGGAGAGCAAGCAGGAGCAGCAGGAAGTGCGCGCCAGCCGCGCCCGCCTGGCGGAACTGACTGCCCACATCGAAAAGGTCAAGGAACAGGAACGCGAACGCATCGCGCGCGAAATCCACGACGACCTGGGCGGCAACCTGACCGCCATCAAGATGGCGCTGGCCATGCTGGCGGCGCGCCTGCCGGAAGACGATCCGGTGCTGCAGCAAAAAGCCGCCTACGTCGACGCGCTGGTCGACCGCACCATCGACGCCGTGCACCGCCTGACCCTGGACCTGCGCCCTTCGGTGCTCGACTTCGGCCTGCTGCCGGCGCTGGAATGGCAGGTCAAGGAATTCGAAACCCAGGCCGGCATCGCCTGCACCCTGCAGGCCAGCATGAAGGAACTGGAGCTGGACCAGGAGCAGGCCACGGCCCTGTTCCGCATCGCGCAGGAAGCGCTGACCAATATCGCCAAGCATGCGCAAGCGAGCGCGGCGGCCATCAAGCTGACCCGCAGCCGCGGCGTGCTGACCCTGAAGGTGATCGACAACGGGCGCGGCATCCGCGCCGCCGACCGCAGCAAACCCGACTCGTTCGGCCTGCGCGGCATGGCCGAACGCGCGCGCGCGCTGGGCGGCACGTTGAACCTGGGCCACGCCGCCGGCGGCGGCACCGAGGTGGCGATCAAAATCCGGCTCCCGGCGCACGCGCCAGACGTTACAATTGGCCATGAGTGAAAAAGCTGTCATCAAAGTCTTCATTGCCGACGACCACGCCATCGTGCGCGAAGGCCTGAAACAAATCCTGGCCGAGACCAGGGACATCATCGTCGCCGGGGAAGCCGAAAACGGCCTCGACGCCATCAAGCTGTTCCGCAAGTCCGGCTGCCACGTCATGCTGCTCGACATCACCCTGCCCGACCGCAACGGCATCGAGGTGCTGAAACAGGTCAAGAAGGACAAGCCCGAGCTGGCCGTGCTGATGCTGTCCATGCACCGCGAAGACCAGTACGCCATCCGCTCGCTGAAAGCCGGTGCCGCCGGCTACCTCACCAAGCAAAGCGCACCGAAAGAGTTAGTAAATGCAATCCGCCAGGTCGCGGCGGGGTTAAAATACGTGAGTCCGGCACTGGCCCAGGAACTGGCCAACCATGTCGGCGAGGACCACCAGGCGGCACCGCACGAAACGCTGTCGGACCGGGAATACCAGACCCTGACCATGATTGCCTCCGGCAAAACGGTGGGCACCATCGCCAAGGAACTGTCGCTCTCGGTCAAGACCGTCAGTGAATACCGGGCCCGCCTGCTGGCCAAGATGAACCTGAAGAACAGCGCCGAACTCACGCACTACGCCATCAAGAACCAGCTGATCGATTAGTTCAGGAATAATGCTATGAAGTAAGCATATTTCCTCCCGTTTATCTCCGCTTCGGACAACTGGACGGTGGCATAAGATGCTGACAATCGGTAAACCTTTGTAAAGGCTGTACGTCAGATGTCTAGCAAACCCACCAATCCAGCCGCGGCGGACATGAATCCGGCTGATATCGCACGCGAGGCATTCCGCCGCCTCGCCGTACGACGAGTGGCCCCTACGCCCGACGCGTATCGCGACATCTACAATGAAATTGCCGGCATCATCACGCCGGCACCACCGGCCCCGGCCGTCCAGGAAAGCCCGGCCGAAACCATGCTGGCCCAATTCGCCGCGCGCCTGACCGACCAGCCGGGCGACCTGGCCGATTTTGGCCGCCGCTTCAACCGCGCGGTCAAGGCGCGCGACTGGGAACTGTATTCGCGCACCCTGGCCGCGCTGGCCGAACGTCCGCTGGTCAAGGTGGGCGCCGGCGGCCTGGTGGCCGAAGAAAACAATGAGCAGGCGCGCCAGCTGCGCGAACTGCTGAGCCGCACCCTGACCTTTGCCGTCGCTTCCCTGCTGAGCGGTGCGCCGGCCCTGGTGGCCGAGGCCGAGTCGCTCGGCGCCGCCACCAAGGAAGCCCACACCGAAGCCGCCCTGGCCGAAATCGGCACCCGCCTGAAACAGCTGTGCTACCAGATCGAACTGCGCAGCGGCGATACCGCCGAACAGCAGGAACTCCTGCTGCGCCTGTTCCGCCTGCTGCTGGAAAACGTCAGCGAACTGCTGGACGACGATTCCTGGCTGCGCGGCCAGATCGACGCCGTGCAGGACCTGATCGCCGGCCCGCTCGACCAGCGTGCGCTGGAAGAAGCCACCCGCAGCCTGAAAGACGTCATCTATAAACAGAGCCAGCTCAAGCACTCGATCACCGACGTCAAGGCCACCGTCAAGAATATGATGATGACCTTCATCGACCGCCTCGGCGCGGTGGCGACTTCGACCGGCGATTTCCACGAAAAGATTGGCGGCTATTCCGACAAGATCCGCGCAGCGCGCGATATCGGCGAACTGAACCAGATCCTCGACGAAGTGTTGAAGGAAACCCGCCTGGTGCAGAGCGAGGCCCTGAAAGCGCGCGACAATATGATGGTGGCGCGCCAGGAAGTGCAGGACGCCGAAGCGAAAATCCACGCGCTGGAAGCCAAGCTGCAGCACCTGAGCGAACTGGTGCGCGAAGACCAGCTGACCGGCTCGCTCAACCGCCGCGGCCTGGACGATGTGTTCGAGCGCGAAACCGCCCGTTCCGACCGCCGCGGCACCCCGCTGTGCATCGCGGTGCTGGACCTGGACGATTTCAAGAAGCTCAACGACACCCTGGGCCATATCGCCGGCGACAATGCGCTCAAGCACCTGGTCAAGGTGGTCAAGGAAACCCTGCGCTCGATGGACGTGATCGCCCGCTTCGGCGGCGAGGAATTCCTGATCCTGCTGCCGGAAACCACCATCGAAGCGGCCACCGCCACCATGACCCGCCTGCAGCGCGAACTGACCCGCCACTTCTTCATGCACGAAAACGAGAAAGTGCTGATCACCTTCTCGGCCGGCGTGGCCCTGCGCCGCCCGAACGAAAACCAGACCGACCTGGTCAAGCGCGCCGACGGCGCCATGTACAAGGCCAAGAAGTCCGGCAAGAACCGGGTCGAAGTTGCCGAGTAAGCAACATCGCCCCACCCAGCCCGCCCTTTGGCGGGCTTTTTGTTGAGGAAAAGTCGGGGTCATGTCTGACATTCGGACAATTTCGCACGCGAAATTGTCCGAATGTCAGACATGACCCCGACTTTTTTCGCATGAAAAATATTTTTTTAAGGCCTAAAGTTCAGTAAAAGGCCGCCGTCTTAGCGTGCGTCGCAGGAGCAACTTGAGGGGCATGAGAGGGCGATTTACCTGCTAAATCACCCTAAAGGTTCCCATAGGGCAACCGTTACCCAATTCAACAGCGGCTTGATCGTCACGGAACAGCGTGGCGGGCCAAAGTGAATGAGCAAATTGCCCAACCTAGCAGTACAAATGGAGAAATACCATGGCTTCCGTAATTAACACCAACATCGCTTCCCTGAACTCGCAGCGCAACCTGACCACCTCCCAGGGCAGCCTGTCCACTTCCCTGCAACGTCTGTCTTCCGGTCTGCGTATTAACAGCGCGAAAGACGATGCGGCAGGCCTGGCGATTTCCGACCGTATGTCGTCGCAGATCCGTGGCATGACCCAGGCGATGCGTAACGCCAACGACGGCGTGTCGCTGTCGCAGACCGCTGAAGGCGCCCTGTCGTCCTCCGGCGAAATCCTGCAGCGTATCCGCGAACTGGCAGTGCAGTCCTCCAACGCCACCAACTCCGCTTCGGACCGTCAGGCTCTGCAGACTGAAGTTGGCCAGCTGGCATCTGAACTGAACCGTATCGCCCAGACCACCACCTTCAACGGCCAGGCTCTGCTGGACGGCACCATGGGTACCGCGACCTTCCAGGTCGGTGCCGATGCCAACCAGACCATCCAGGCCACCGGTGCGAACTTCCTGACCAACACCTACGGCAACAACCGTATCGCCAACGATGCAGTGCAAGTGACCGGCGCCAGCCTGGCGGCCGTCGGCACGGTGGACGTCAACGGCGTGCGCGGCAGTGTCACCGTCGATACCGCCGTGGGTGACACGGCCAAGTCGGTCGCTGCCAAGGTGAACAACGAAACTGCGGAAACCGGTGTCACCGCGACCGCGGAAACCAACGTCAACCTGAGCCTGACGGGCGGCGAATCGTATGAGTTCACCCTGGTGGGCGATAACACCGCCGCCGGCAACGAAGCGACCATTACCTTCTCCGTAGGCGCGGGCGCCGACGAAGCAGCGGATTACGCGTCGGCCATCAACGCCATCAACGCCCAGTCCTCCAAGACCGGTGTCACCGCCCAGTACGACGCGACCAACGGCGGGCTGAAGCTGAGCCACGCCAGCGGTGCCGATATTGTGATCGCGGACACCGCCGCCGTCGCCAATACCGACTTCGACGTCGACAACTACGCCGCCGATGGTACCCTGGTGAGCGCGGGCGCTGGTGGTGCAGCCTTCAGCGCCATCGGTGGCACCGCGGTGGCGCATGGCCGCGTGACCTTCGACTCGGAAAGCTCGTTCTCGATCACCGACACCGGCTCCGGCTTCTCGCTGGACAACGCAGGCGCCGCCGGCACCTCGACCCTGAACGCGGTGGCCGACCTGGACGTGACTGACTTCGCAGGTTCCCAGCTGGCGATCAAGATCGCTGACGCAGCCCTGGCTTCGGTCAACAACCAGCGTGCAGCCTTCGGTGCTCTGCAGTCGCGCTTCTCGTCGACCATCTCGAACCTGAGCGCAACGACCGAGAACCTGTCGGCATCGCGTTCCCGTATCGTGGATACCGACTTCGCGGCAGAAACTGCAAGCCTGACCCGTGCGCAGATCCTGCAACAAGCTGGTACCGCCATGCTGGCCCAGGCCAACTCGCTGCCTAACGGCGTGCTGAGCCTGCTGCGCGGTTAATCGCCGGATAGCGTGTAAAAAGCGATTCCCCGCTCCGGTCACCCGGACCGGGGAATTTCCCGTAGGAGGTCTATATGACTATCGATTCGATATCTGCTTCTGCACCACGGCCCGACCGTGGCAGCGTGGGTGCGGAACCAGCCGCCGCCCCGGTGGCTGGGCGCAGCCCTGCCGCTGCGGTGGAAACCGTCGATGCGGTCAAGGCCAAGGAGGCTGCGCCTTCCAAGAAGGATGTGGAAGAAGCGGTCGCCAAGCTGAACAAGACGGTGCAGGACCGGGCCCAAGCGCTCGAGTTCTCCATCGACAATGACAGCAACCGCACTATCGTCAAGGTGATCGACCAGAGCACCAAGGAAGTCCTGCGTCAGATCCCGACGCCGGAAGCTTTGCAGATTGCCAAGTCAATCGACGCCCGCAGTGGTGGCCTCCTGGTCGACCAGGAAGCCTGAACACGCCAGCGGAGTACCAGGCCCGGCATGCCACGCGGCATCCCGGGCTTTTTTGCGCTATGCTGGTACCAGCGGCGCGGCAAGAGTGCTTGTCAGCGGAACAAGCCCGGAAATCCCCCTCTCAAGTCACGTTTGATTTTGCCGATAAGCACTTATAGTGACGCTTTCTATGGAGTATTTCTGTGGCTATTTCTTCCCCCACCCTGACGTCGCCTGGCATTGGTTCTGGCTTGAATGTCAATGACATCGTGGCGAAGCTGATGGCTGCCGAAGCGGCTCCATTGCAAGCCTACGAACGCAAGGCCGCCTCCTACCAGGCCAAAGTCAGCGCCCTCGGTTCCCTGAGCGGCGCCATCGGCGTGTTCCAGAGCGCGCTCGGTTCGCTGACCAAGGCCGACGCTTTCCGCGCCCTGAGCGCGGTGGCGGGCGATGACAAGGTCCTGACCGCGACGGCCGGCGCCAAAGCCACGCCGGGCAACTACAACATCAATGTCACCCAGCTGGCCCAGGCGCAAACGCTGACCAGCTCGGGCCTGGCCAGCAAAAACACCGCCATCGGTCTTGGCACCAAGACCACCATGTATTTCGAGTTCGGCACCGCCACCAATGTCGGCTTCGGCGTGGACGGCAGCGGCATCACCAGCGCCATGCACACCAACGGCCTGGCCGACGGTTCGCTGACCATCAACGGCACCGCCATCAGCACCACGGCCGACACCAAGAGCGCCGCCGCGCTGGCCACGGCCATCAACGCCAAGACCGCCACCACCGGCGTCAGCGCCAGCACCATGAATATCTTCAGCACCTTCGGCGATGTCGCCACCGGTGCCGATGGGACGTATTCGCTGACCGTGGGCGGGGTCGAGATCGCCTCCCAGGGCAATAGCGTTGCCGTGGGCAGCGGCGTGAGCGCCGCCGACATCGACACCAACCTGGCCGGCCCGGGCGCCATCCGCGACGCGCTGGACGCCGCCGGCATCACCTTCACCGGCAGCGCTGCCGCCGGCACGCTGGAATTCCGCAGCGCAGGCGGCGGCAGCATCGCCGTGGAAGAAGTGGTGGCCGGTACCGTCAGCGGCGGCATTGCCACCGCAGCCGGCAGCGCCAACGACGGTTCGAGCTACACCTCGACCACCAGCCTGCGCCTGACGTCGGCCGACGGCAGCGCCATCACCATTGGCGGCACCAACCCGGCAGCGGCCGGCCTGACTGCCGGCACCGGCGGCAGCAACCTGGCCGGCAGCTTCAAATACAATTCCTCGCCGCTCAAAGGCGTGGTGATCGACGGCACCAACAACACGCTGGAAGGCATCCGCGACGCCATCAACAAGGCGGCGATCGGCGTCAACGCCAGCATCATCAACGACGGCAGCGGCACGCCCTACCGCCTGGTGCTGAACAACACCGCCACCGGCGAAAAGACGTCGATGAAGATCCGCCTGGAAGGCGATGCCGGCAACCCGCCCGATACCGCGCTGAACGACCTGCTGGCCTACGATCCGGCCGGCACTACCCGCAACCTGAAGCAGACTGCGGCGGCGCAAGACACCAAGGCCAGCGTCAACGGCATCACCATCAGCAGCGCCACCAACTCGATCAGCGAAGCCATCCAGGGCGTGACGCTGAACGTGACCAAGCTCGGCAGCAGCTCCCTCAACATCAGCAAGGACACCGGTTCGCTGAAAACCAACCTGACCAACTTCGTCAAGGCCTACAACGACCTCGACAAGGCGATCAAGGACATGACCGGCTATGACCCGGAAACCAAGAAGGCCGGCATCCTGCAGGGCGACTTCACCGCCCAGACCGTGCAGTCGAGTTTGCGCAAGATGCTGGGCGCGCCGATTACCGGCCTCAGCGGGTCGCTGGCCAACCTGGGCCAAGTCGGCATCAGCTTTGACAAGACCGGCCAGCTGAGCCTCGACAGCGGCAAGCTGCAGAAAGCCATCGACAACAATTTCAGCGATATCGCCTCGCTGTTTGCCGCGGTCGGCAGCGCCAGCGACAGCAGCATCAGCTTCGTCAGCTCAACCAACGCCACCAAGCCGGGCACCTACAACATCAACGTGACCCAGATCGCGGCGCAGGGCTCCATCACCTCCGATGCGGCGGTGGCAGCCACCACCATTGCCGACGGCACCAAGTGGAAAATCTCGCTGAACGACGGCACGCCGCCGGTGGCCAAGAACACGGTGGAAGTGGAAATCCCGGCCGGCAGCTATACGCCTGAGCAACTGGCCAAGCAGCTGCAAGCGGCCATCAACGGCAATTCCGGCTTCGCTTCCAACGGCAACAGCGTGGAAGCCACCATCGATAGCAATGGCAAGCTGGTGCTGGCATCCAGCAAATACGGTTCGGTCTCGAATATCAAGCTGGTCGACGTCAGCGGCACCACGGTCGGCAGCATCTTCGGCACCGGCACCACGGTGGCCGGCAAGGACGTGGCGGGCACCATCAACGGTTTGCCGGCGACCGGCAGCGGCCAGACCCTGAGCGGCCTGGGCGGCTCGGCGGTGGAAGGCTTGAAGATCGAGGTGACCGGTGGCAGCACGGGCGACCGCGGCAACATCTCTTTCTCGCAGGGCTATGCCTACCAGCTCAACAACCTGGCTACCAGCTTCCTGGGCAGCAAGGGTTTGATCGGTACCCGCACTGAAGGTTTAAACAAGAACATCAAAGATATCACCAAGCAGAAAGACGCCTTCAATACCAAGCTGGAAGGCGTTGAAGCCCGCTACCGCGCCCAGTTCACGCGCCTGGACACGGTGCTGGCACAGATGCAGTCAACACAAGCGTATTTGACCCAGCAGTTGGCCTCCCTCGCGGCCAATGCTTGATCACGAGTACAGAGGAGAGATTATGTTTGGAAACAACTCACGCGGCGTGAATGCGTATGCCAAGGTCGGCCTGGAGACCGGCGTCAGCGCAGCTTCGCCCCACAAGCTCATCGTGATGCTCTACGACGGCGCACTGGCGGCCATCGCGACCGCATCCGTGCAAATGGGCGCCGGCAACATCCAGGAAAAAGGCAAGGCCATTTCCAAGGCCATCCAGATCATCGACAACGGCCTGCGTGCCAGCCTGGACAAGGAAGTCGGCGGCGAAATCGCGGCCAACCTCGACGCGCTGTACGAATACATGAGCAGCCGCCTGCTGCACGCCAACATCAATAACGACCAGCAAGCGCTGGAAGAAGTCCGTGGCCTGCTGGCCGACCTGCGCGATACCTGGAACCAGATCGGCGGCAACGCCGGTGCTGCCAACAAAACCCAGCCTGCGGCCTTCGCCAGCATGTAACCGAGGATCACAATGACGAACGTGGAAGTTTTGACCGCCTACTCCGCCATGGCAGCTTTGACCCACAAGATGGTGGACGCAGCAACGGCGGCCGATTGGGACGGACTGGAAACGCTGGAAGCGCAGGTGGCGGCGCACGTCGCGCTCCTGCGCGACAACGAAGCTGCGGTCACGCTGGACGCCGGCGAGCGCCAGCAGAAGCTGGGCCTGATCAAGCAGATGCTGGACGACGACCGCCGCATCCGCGACCTGACCATGCCATGGTTGGCGCAGCTGTCCAAACTGATCAACAACACCGGCACTGAACGGCGCCTGGCCGCCGCCTACGGCGCCGTCTGAGCGGGGCGGCTGGCATGCTGCCCCCGCGCCTGGATGTCCGGGGCGTTGGCCCCACCACCGCGGCGAGCGCCGCGCAACCGGTGGCCGCCCCGCGGCAGGAAGCCTTCCAGCGCGCCCTCTCGCAAATGGTCGGGCAAACGCTGCCCGCCCAAGTCCTCAGCAAATTTTCCGATGGCAGCTACCTGGTGCGCGTGGCCGACACCAATGCGCGCATGCTGCTGCCGCCCGGCGTCAATACCGGCGATGAACTGCCGCTGACCGTCGTTGCCGCCCAGCCGCGCCCTACCCTGCAGGTGGGCGCCGGCAACCCGCAGGCCGGCCAGATGGCCACCTTCGTCGCCGGCGACCAGATCCCCGACATGCCGGCCGACGGCGGCCGCCTGCCCGCCCAGGAAGCGGCCATCATCA
>NZ_JASATG010000031.1:0-60957 GCF_038440195.1 Pseudoduganella sp. OTU4001
CGTGGCGCCGCCCGCCGTACCGGCCGCACCGGCACCGCCATTGGCGTTGCCGCCATTGCTGGCGACATTGCCGATATTGTTGATGGTGTTGTTACTGACCGTGCCGGTCAGCGTGCTGGTTGCCGTGGCGGAGGAACTGTTGAAGGCATTGGTCATCGACGACGTGGCGGTAGCACCGTTGTTGGCGGCCGCCGCACCTGCCGCGCTGGCTGCCGCCGCGCCGGTGCTGTTGTTGTTGGCATTGGCCTGGCTGTTGTCGTTGTTGCGGTTGGAGTTGCTTTCCTGGTTGGCGCTCGATGTGTCATTGGCTTGCGCACCCGGTCCGGTCTGGCTGTTGGTCGGCAGCGTTTCCTGGGCCATGGCAGCGCCCATCGCCAAAGCGATGGCTGTTGCTAGCAAAGTTTTCTTCATCTCGTCCTCACTCTGATGTCGTGTTATTCGAAGCCCACAAACCTGGGGCCTGAACCCTTATCGCAAGCTTGATGCCACCCCGGCTAAACCATTGATATCGCTCGGATTTGGCCGACAGGCACGGCTGGCACAGTGCTAGCGGCGGGCGCCAATGTCACAGCGATGTGACGCGGCCGTAGCGCCGCAGGCCCGGCCGCCAGAGGGAACCACGGGGGAGGAAGGCGGTGTCACATCCGTGTGACACGCCGGATGCCGTGCTTGGCCATCAGGCGGTACAAGGTCATGCGTGAGACGCCGAGTTCGCGCGCAATCGCCGTGATGCTGAGGCCGGCATCAAGCCTGCTTTGCAGCGCCGTCCGTTCGGCGCGTTCGCGTGCGCTGTCCAGCGCTTCGCCCGCTGCCACGGCGGACGTGCCCGGCGCGTCGAGCTCCAGATCGTGCGGCTGGATCAGGGCGCCATCGGCCATGACGGCGGCGCGCCGCACCCGGTTCAGCAGCTCGCGCACATTGCCGGGCCAGTCGTGGCTGCGCATGGCGCGCAAGGCGCTGCTGCTGAAGCCGCGCACGCCGCGCGCGCGTTCGGTGGCAAAACTGTGGAAGACTTCGTCGGCCAGCGATGCAATATCGTCGCGCCGCTCGCGCAGCGCCGGTACCTGCAGGGTCAGCACATTGAGGCGGTAGAACAAGTCTTCGCGGAAATGCCCGCGCTCGACGGCGTCGGCCAGCTTGACGTGCGAGGCCGCGATCACGCGCGCATCGACCGGTACGCTGCGCGTGCCGCCCACGCGGTAGATGGTCTTTTCCTGCAGGAAGCGCAGCAGGTTGGCTTGCAGCTCGAGCGGCAGGTCGCCGATCTCGTCCAGGAAAATCGAGCCGCCGCTGGCCGACTCGATCAAGCCGGTCTTGCCGGCGCCGGCGCCGGTGAACGCACCCTTCTCGTAGCCGAACAGTTCGGACTGCACCAGCGAGGCCGGGATCGCGCCGCAATTGATCGGCACGAAGGGGCCATCGGCGCGCCCCGAATGCTCGTGTATCGCGCGCGCCACAAGTTCCTTGCCGGTCCCGCTCTCACCCCAGATCAGCACCGGCGCATCGGCCCCGGCAACCTTCAGTATCTGCTGGCGCAGCAAGGTAATGGCCGGGCTATGGCCGGTCAGCCGCAAGCCCTGGCACGCCTCGGCGGTTGGGGGGCGGTGGCCGAGCGCCGCCAAGCCCAGTGCATGGCCCAGCGTATGGCTGAGGCGCGCGGCATCCAGCGGCCAGGTGTGGAAATCGACGCAATGGTCGTGCACCAGCTGGCGGAACGGCGCCTGTTCCAGGGCTTGCGGCCGGAACAGCGCCACCCAGCGCGGCCGGCTGTGGCGGCGCAGGAAGTGGTCCAGCTCGCCCAGCGGTTCACGCCAGTCGTCCAGCACCAGCAGGCCCACCGGGAAGTGCTGGCCCTGCATGGCGCTGGCGGCCGCCGCCAGGCCGGGGGCATGGCAGACCTCGAATGCACTGACAGCGGCATGCAAATCGCCCGGCAGTGCGTGGGGAGGCCCCGTGATGCACAACACTTGCCTTGACATAATTTCACCTTGCGACTGCGCCGAAACGCGCGATAGAATACTGCCGCACAATTTTTCAGCACCAACTTTGGTTACCGTAAATAACTAACAGTTAATGGTGACAATAAAACAATGGGAAGAGCATGGATCAATATAAGCTAGAGGCGAACAACCTGCCAACACTTAAGCAGCGCCTGGCTTTACGCGTCCTGGGCGCTTTCGGCTGGCAAATGAAGTTCAAGCCGCTGCCGGCGCCGCGCGGCATCGCGGTGGTGTACCCGCACACCTCGAACTGGGACTTCCTGATCGGCGTGTTCGGCAAATGGGCGCTCAACCTGCCCTTCCGCTGGCTGGCCAAGCACACCCTGTTCAAGATCCCGCTGCTGGGCCGCTGGTTCTATTACCTGGGCGGCGCCCCGGTCGACCGCAGCGCGCCGCAAGGCCTGATCCAGGCCCAGGCCGATGCGATGATGAAGGAAGACTGGTACTGGGTCGGCATCACGCCGGAAGGTACGCGCGGCTACAAGCCTTACTGGAAAAGCGGCTTCTACCAGCTGGCCATGGCGGCCAAGGTGCCGCTGGTGCTGGTGTATATCGACTACCCGAACAAGACGCTGGGCCTGACCGAGCACGTGTGGCTGACCGGCGACGAGGAACAGGATATGGCAGCCATCCGCGCCGGTTTCGAAGGCCACCTCGGCAAACACCCGGAGCTGATGGCCCCTATCGTCTTGCGCCAGCGCTGAAGCCGGCCACTTCCGCATCGCCCTCCAGGCGCACCAGGGTCACGGTGTGCGCCTTGCCCGGCTCGAAGCGCAGCGCCGTCCCCGGCGCGATATCGAGCCGCATGCCATACGCCTTCCAGCGCTCGAACTGCAGCGCCGAATCGACTTCAAAAAAATGGAAATGGGAGCCGACCTGGATAGGACGGTTCCCCTGGTTCGTAACGGTTAGCGTGGTGCGATCAGTCATACGACTCTATCTGCAAATCTCGTGCCAGTATTTCAAGGTGATTCTCCCACTTTTTTCGCACCAGCATAAGGCGTTGCACCAAGCCGGTGCAGCTTACTCCTTCGGATAGGGGCTCTTGCCGCCGCTGGCGATGAAATCGTCGATGCGCGCATGCAGCACCGGCAGCGGCACCGACCCCAGTTCCAGGATGGTGTCGTGGAAGGCGCGGATGTCGAACTTGCCGCCCAATGCCTTTTCCGCCTTGGCGCGCGCTTCGAAGATGGCCATCTCGCCCAGGTAGTAGGACAGCGCCTGGCCCGGCCAGGAGATATAGCGGTCCACCTCCGTCATCACCTCATGCGCGGACAGCGCGGTGTTGTCCATCAGGTACTGCTGCGCCCGCTCGCGGGTCCAGCCCTTGGCGTGGATGCCGGTATCGACCACCAGGCGCGAAGCGCGCCAGGCCTGGTAACTGAGCATGCCGAAGATTTCGTACGGGGTTTCGTAGATGCCCATCTCGGTGCCCAGGCGTTCCGAGTACAGCGCCCAGCCCTCGCCGTACGCCGAAATATACGCGTTGCGGAACGGCGGCCGGCCCTTCTGCTCCAGCGCCAGCGGCATCTGGAAGGCGTGGCCGGGCGCCGATTCATGCAGGGTCAGCGCCGGCAGCGAGTACAGCGGGCGCGCCGGCAGGTTGTAGGTGTTGACCCAGTAGCCGCCGGGACCGCCGCGCCCGGAGGTGTAGAACGGCGCGATCTCCGGCGCCACCGGGATGATGGCGAAGCGGCTGCGCGGCAGGCGGCCGAAGTATTCGCCGACCTTGCCGTCGAACTTCTTGGCGACCCAGGCCGCGCGCATCAGCAGTTCTTCCGGCGTCTTGGCGTAGAACTGCGGGTCGCTGCGCAGGAACTTCAGGAAGGCCGGCAGGTCGCCTTCGAATTTGACCTGCTTCATGATCTCGTGCATCTCGGCGCGGATCTTGGCCATTTCCTGCAGGCCGGTCTGGTGGATCTGTTCGGCGCTCAGGCTGGTGGTCGTGTATTCAAGAATCTTGGACTGGTAATACGCTTTGCCGTCCGGGTAGCTTTCCGCCGCCAGTTCCACCTTGGCTTGCGGGATGTATTCGTCGCGCATGAACTTCAGCAGCGCGGCGTGGGCCGGGATCACCTTGTCGCGGATCGCGGCCAGCGCGGCGGCGCGCAGCGCTTCCTGTTCGGCGGCCGGGATCACGGCCGGCATCTGCTTGAAGGGCTTGAAGAACACCACCTCTTCCGGCTTGGCCTCGCTGACGGCGCTGATCGATTTGTCGCGCCCCTCCAGCGTCACCTTGGGCGGGGTGAAGCCGCGCGCCAGGCCGGCCCGCATATTGATGATCTCTTCCTCGAAGTAGCGCGGCACGTCGTTCAGCTGCGCCACGTAATGGCGGTAGTCTTCCGCCGTGCGGAAGGTCTTGCGCGCCTCGCCGGCCAGGTTGGACCAGAACGAGGAATCGGCGTTGAGCGGTTTTTCGTATTCGCGGAAACGCTGGTTGTCGAGCAGCGAAGTGATCTGCGCGCGGTACACCAGGTAGTTGATGCGCTCCCTGGACGAAAGCTGTTCGGGCTTGATGCTTGCGAGTTGGCGCAGCGTATCTTCCCAGCGCTTCTGGCGCTCCATCTGCACCGCCGGGCCGACGCGCGGCAGCTGGCTGTCGACGCCGCGCACATCGTCCTCATCGTCTTCCAGGCGCTGCTGCAGGCGCCATTTCCATTCCGCCTGGTGGATGGCGGCGAAGCGCGCGTCGGCGCTGCCGGTGGGCTTGGCCGCTGCGAAGGATGGGGAACTGAAGGCTGCTGCGATGGCGAGTGCTGCGACAATCTGTTTCATGGGGCTCCCGGAGCTGGGGTTGGTAACGGTTCCGGGAGTGTACCTTACGGCGAAAGCGCCGGCGCAGTCAATGGCAGCGTTATGCAGAAACAGGTGGCGCCCGGCTTGGAATCGACCGAAACCTGGCCGCCCAGCACATGGCTTAACAGGTTGTGCACCACGTGCAGGCCCAGGCCGCCGGTGCCGGTGCCCATGCGGGTGGTGAAGAAGGGATCGAAGATGCGCTGCTGCGTATCGGGCGCGATGCCGCAGCCGTTGTCGTGCACCTCGATGCGCACCTGTTCCCCATCCAGCTGCGCGGCATGCACGCGCAGCACGCCGCCGGCGCTGCCGATCTCGCCGAACGCGTGCACCTGGGCGTTGCGCACCAGCTGCTGCAGGATGTGGGCGACGGCGCGCGCGTAGCTGTCCATCTCCAGCGCCGGCGGCAGTTCCACTTCCAGGTCGATGCCCTGCTCGGCCAGGCTGGCCTTCATCGGCTGCAGCGCCTGCGTCACCAGCTGGCCCAGTTCGAAGCGGGTGCGCCGCTCCTGGGACTGGTCCACCGCCACCTGCTTGAAGCTTTCCACCAGCTCGGAAGTTTTGTACAGGCTGCGCAGCAGCAGGCCGGCCGCCTTGGCCGTGTCGGCGGCGAAGGTTTCCAGGTCGGAGCGGCGCACGCCCTCCCCGATCTGGCTGCCGAAGGCGCGCGCGCGGTCTTCCAGGGTACTGGCCAGCAGCACGCTGTTGCCAAGCGGCGTATTGAGTTCGTGCGCCACCCCGGCCACCAGCGCGCCTAACGCCGCCATGCGTTCGTTGCGCGCCACTTCGGCGCGCGCGCTGCGCAATTCCTCCAGCGTTTCCTTGAGCGCCTTCTGGGTGCGCGCCAGGCGGATATGGGCCTGGGCCCGCGCCAGCACTTCCTCGGTCTGGTAGGGCTTGGCGATAAAGTCCACCGCGCCGCACTGGAAGCCGCGCACCTTGTCGTCCATCTCGTATTGCGCCGACAGGAAGATCACCGGGATATCGCACAGCGCCGGGTCGGCCTTCAGCCGGCGGCACACTTCGAAGCCGTCGATGCCCGGCATATTCACGTCCAGCAGCACCAGCTCGGGCGGGCGCGCGCTGGCGCTCCACAAGGCCAGCTCGCCGTCCGGCGCCTGGCGCACCAGGTAGCCGGCATTGCCCAGCAGGTCGCTCAGGAGCTTGAGCGAGGCCGGCGTATCTTCCACCACCAGGATTTCCCCCATGCCGTTCATGCGGCAGTTCCTTTCATATCCACGGCGCTATTCAGCAATTCCCACAGCTGCTGGAACTGGTGCCGTTCCAGCATGGCGCGCAGGCGCTGGCCCTGGCCGGCGTCCAGGCTGTCGATGCGGCGCAGCAGCTGGTCGACTTGCTGCATATCGAGGTCGCGCACCGCGCCGCCGAGGGTGCGCAGCAAATCGGCCGGCAGGCTGGCCAGTTCGGCCGGGGCCAGCGCCGCCGCAGCGCCGGCCGCATCCGGCTGCGCTGCGCCGGCGGCCGGCACGCCGCCGCGGCGCACGAAGTGCAGGTCCAGCAGTTGCGCCAGCAGCGCATACAGCTGCTCCGACTGCACCGGCTTGCGCAGGAAGGCGTCGGCGCCGGTGGCCAGCGCTTCCTGTTTTTCCTCTTCGAAGGCGGACGCCGTCAGCACCAGCACGCGCGGCTGGGCCAGTGTGTCCTGCGACCGCAGCCAGCGCGTGACGGCCAGGCCGTCCAGGCCCGGCATATGCCAGTCCATCAGCACCAGCTCCGCGGCGCCGCTGGCCAGCAGCGGCATGGCGGCATTGCCGTCGGCCGCCTCCAGCAAATGGAAGCCGAGCGGCGCCAGCATGCTGCGCAGCAGTTCGCGGCTGTCGGCGTCGTCATCGACCACCAGGATGCGCCGCCCCTGCTCGCCGGGCGGCAGGCCGATCACCACGCTTTGGCCGGCGGCCGGCAGCGGGGCCTGCGCGCTTTCCTCGACTTCGATCGCAAAACTGAATTCGGCGCCGGCCCCCAGTTCGGAGCGCAGGCGCAGCTCGCCGCCCATCAGGCGTACGAACTCGCGGCTGATGCCCAGCCCCAGCCCGGTGCCGCCGCGCTTGCTGCCCTGGCGGGTCTGCTCGAACGGCTCGAAAATGCGCACCTGGTCGGCCGCCGCGATGCCGATGCCGGTGTCGCGCACGGCAAAGGCCAGGCGCCATTGGCCGGGCGCGGCCGGCTCGGCAGCGACCTGCAGCGTGATGCCGCCCTGCTGCACGAACTTGGCGGCGTTGGACAGCAAATTCAGCAGCACCTGGCGCAGGCGGGCACCGTCGGCCAGCACCGCGGCCGGCAACGGGCTGCAATCGAGCGCCAGGGTGACGCCCCTGCGCTCCGTGCGCAGGCGCACCATTTCCATCACCTCGTGCAGCAGCGGTTCCAGCGCCAACGGCTCCAGCGCCAGCTGGGCGCGCCCGGTCTCGATGCGCGACAGTTCAAGGATATCGTTGATCAGCCCCAGCAGGTGCTGGCCGGAGCGCTGGATGATGGCCAGGTGGCGCCGTTCGCCCTCGAACATGCTGGCCGACTCGGCCAGCATGCCGGCAAAGCCGATCACTGCGTTCAGCGGCGTGCGCAGCTCGTGGCTCATATTGGCCAGGAACACGCTCTTGGCCTGGTTGGCGGCCTTGGCTTCGGCCACCGCGTCCGACAGCGCGGCGGTGCGCTGCTGCACCAGTTCTTCCAGCCGGTTGCGGTGCGCCAGCAGCTCGGCCTCGGCCTGCTTGCGGGCGCTGATGTCTTCATAGCTGCAGCGCAGCCAGCGCCTGCCGCTGGCCGGCAGGCGGCGCAGCTTGACTTCGGCCGGGAAGGTGCTGCCATCGGCGCGGCGCACCGTGCGTTCGAACACCAGTTGCTCGCCGCCCCAGGCCCGTTCGGAATTGCTACGTACCGCCTGTTCGGGATTGGCCGTGCCGAACTGGGCCTGCGGATAGAGGGCGCTCGGGTGCATGGCCAGCAGCTGGGCGCGGGTAAACCCGAACAGCTGCTCGGCCTCGCCGTTGGCATCGACAAAGCGGCCCTGGTCGATATCGAGTACCAGGATCGCTTCCGGCGCGTACTCCACCAGGGCGCGGAAACGCTCCTTGCTGTCGCGGCTGGCCAGCTCGGCGCGCACCAGGCGGCGCCGCTGCACCAGCAGCACCGCCAGGAAGGCCGCCAGCAGCAGGAAGACGGCGGCCGCCCACAGCACCGGCGTGCGGTACGCCTGCCACAGCGTGGGCGGCCGGTTGACGAAAGTGGCGCCCTGCAAGGGCGCGGGGTCGATATTCCAGCGCTCCAGGGCGCGCCAGTCGTACAGGGCCAGCACCGGCCCGGCCTCGATCCGGGTCAGGCTGCCGGGCGTGCCGCGCCGTCCCTGCAGGATGGCCAGCGCGTGGTCGGCCAGCTCCACGCCGGACTGGCGCAAGCCGCGCACGGCGCCGCCCACTGCACCTTCCCCCACCACGGAGTCGAACAGCACGAAGACCGGCACATTGGCTTCGCGCATCACGTCGCGCGTGGCATCGATGGTGGGCAGGGTCATGCCGTCGCGGTCGCGGTTGAAAATGCCGGACAGGACGACCGTGTCCGGCGTCAGGTTGTTGATGTAGCGCAACTGTTCGGGCCAGCTCATGTTTTGCAGGAACTCCACCTGCACCGAGCGCAGCCAGGGCGCCAGCTCCACTTCGGCCTGGCGCTGGAAAGCGCGGTCGGCCTCCGACACGCCGCCCGTCACCACCACCCGCCGCGTGCGCGGCAGCAGCTGCATGATCTGGCGCATGGTGGCGCCGACGTCGGGCACGATGGCGTACTGGAAGATGCCGCGCCGGCTGCCCGCCAGCTGCACCGTGGAGGCGGCGCTATCGGCCAGCAAGGGCGTTTCCGGCGCCAGCGGCGCCAGTTCATGCAGGGCAAAATTCAACGCCGGCTGCTGCAGCGTCACCACCAGGTCCAGACGCTGCCCGCCGTACTGGGCCAGCAGCATATCGCGCCGGGCCGGCGCGGCGCGCTCGGCATTGGGCTGGTTAAGGTGCAGGTATTCGACATGGATCTGCTCGAGTGGCACGCCGCTGGCGCGCAGGCGCTGGATAAACGCTTCGGTGATGGCGTCAAAGCCGGGCCGTCCCGGGCCGTATGAATTCAGCAACAGCACGTGGGCCTGGCTGACCCGCAGCGGCGCGGACGCGGCCGGCGCAGCCAGCGCCACCGACGCCGCCCATGCCGCCAGTACCATGCCTGCCCACAGTTGCTTAAGGATTGTGCCGAACATTTTCCACGCGTTATCTGCCTGGAACGATCATACCCAATCCGTGGCCACCTGCAACCTTTTATCAGGCCAGGGCCAGCCCCCTGCCCGCCAGGCGGAACTGGCTGACCACCGCCGCCAGCTGTGCGGCCTGGTCCTGCATGGCGCCGGCGGCGGCGGCCGCCTGTTCCACCAGCGCGGCATTGCGCTGGGTCACTTCATCCATTTCTGAAATGGCGCGGTTGACCTGGGCGATGCCGCTACTCTGCTCATCGCTGGCCGCCAGGATCTCGCCCATCACCCCGGCCATGCGCTGCACGCTGGCCACCACTTCGTCCATGGTGCGGCCGGCCTGGCCCACCAGCTCCCCGCCGCGTTCGACCTGGCGGCTGGAGCCTTCGATCAGGCCCTTGATTTCCTGCGCCGCGCTGGCGCTGCGGCCGGCCAGTGCGCGCACCTCGGACGCCACCACGGCAAAGCCGCGCCCCTGCTCGCCGGCGCGCGCCGCTTCCACCGCGGCGTTCAGGGCCAGGATGTTGGTCTGGAAGGCGATGCTGTCGATCACGCCGATGATGTCGGCGATCTTGCCCGAGGAATGGCTGATGGCCTGCATGGTCTGCACCACCTCGGCCACCACGCTGCCGCCCTTGCCCGCCACCGCGGCCGCCTCCTGCGCCATCTGGTTGGCGCGGCGCGCGTTGCCGGCGTTCTGCTGCACGGCGCCGGTAAGCTCTTCCATCGAGGAGGCGGTTTGTTCCAGCGCGCTGGCCTGGTGCTCGGTGCGCGCGGACAGGTCCAGGTTGCCGCGCGCGATTTCGGCGGAGCTGGTGGCCATGCTGTCGGCCCCGTACCGCACCTGGCCCACCAGCGCGGCCAGCTTGTCGCGCATGGCGCCGATCGAGGCCAGCAGGCTGTCCTCGCCGGCGTAGTCGCTGCGGATTTCCACCGCCAGGTCGCCGTCGGCAATGCGGCTGGTGATGCTGCTGGCGTAGGCAGGCTGTCCGCCCAGCTGGTGCAGCAGGCCGCGCACGATGAAGGCGGCAGCCGCCGCGCCCACCAGCATGGCGGCGCTGCCCAGCGCCAGGATGTTGCGGCGCGCGCCCAGATAGGCTTCGGCCGACAACTGCGATTGCTGCTCCATGCTGGCGGCCTGCGCCGCCACCATGTCCACCAGCGCCTTCACGTACTCCTGCTCGGACAGGCGGATGGTGGCGTTCAGCATGCTGCGCGCCTCGGTCAGCTGGCCGGCCGTCAGCAGTTCGAACATTTCCTTCTGGCTCGCTTCGTCCACCGCGCTGGCCTTGGCGATATCGGCCAGCCGGGCGCGCACCTTGTCGTCCTGCTCGCCATCGGACAGCTGCTTGAGCAAGGCCTGGTTCCTGGCGCGCACCGGCGCGATCTGGCGCGCCACCGCCGCCTCGCCCTGGTATTCGGCGGCGATGATGGCGCTGCGCAGCAGCTGGTGGATGACGGCGACGTTGTATTTGACCTCGTTGGCCAGCGCCACCTTGCGGTACTGCTGCTGCAGGATGGCGTCGGTGCGCCCCTGCATGCCGCCCATGGTGAGCAGGGCCACCGCCATGATGGCGGCCAGCAGGATCAGCACCAGGCCGAAACCCAGGCCCAGGCGCTGGCCGATCTTCAGGCGCGCCAGCTGGAGCGCCAGTGCGTGCAACTTCTCGCGGATGCTTTGCATGGCTTACACCGGGAAGGAATAGTTGCGGAACTGCTCGCGCAGCTTCATCTTCTGCAGCTTGCCTGTGGCCGTGTGCGGCAGTTCGTCGACGAACACCACGTCGTCCGGCAGCCACCATTTGGCCACCTTCTGTTCCAGGTAGGCCAGCATGGCGCCGCGTTCCAGTTCCTGGTCGGCCTTGCGCACCACGATCAGCAGCGGGCGTTCCTGCCACTTCGGATGGGCCACGCCGATCACCGCCGCTTCCGCCACGGATGGGTGGCCGACGGCGGCGTTTTCCAGGTCGATCGAGGAAATCCACTCGCCGCCGGACTTGATCACGTCCTTGGCCCGGTCGGTGATGTGCATGTAGCCGTCTTCATCGATGGTGGCGACGTCGCCGGTATCGAACCAGCCATCCTGGTCCAGGATATCGCCGCCCTCGCCCTTGAAATAGCCGGCCGCGATCCACGGGCCGCGCACCAGCAGGTGGCCGAAGGCCTTGCCGTCGCGCGGCAGCTCCTTGCCCTCGTCGTCGGTGATCTTCATGGCGACGCCGAACACGGCGCGGCCCTGCTTGGTCATGATCTTCAGGCGCTCGGCCGGCGCCAGCGCTGCGTGTTTAGGCAGCAGGCGGCAGATCGTGCCCAGCGGCGACATCTCGGTCATGCCCCAGGCATGCAGCACGGTGGCGCCGAACTGCTGCTGGAAGGTTTCGATCATGGAGGCCGGCGCCGCCGAACCGCCGATCACCACGCGTCGCAGGCAGAGCTGGGCGCGCGGATCGAGGCTGGCCGACTCCACGTGGCGGAACAGCATCAGCCACACGGTGGGCACGCCCAGCGCCATGGTGACCTGTTCGTCGCGCATCAGCTCATACACGCTCTTGCCATCCAGCGCGGGACCAGGCAGCACCAGCTTGGCGCCGCTCATGGCGCCGGCATACGGCATGCCCCAGGCATTCACATGGAACATCGGCACCACCAGCAGGGCCGAGTCGCCGGAGGACAGGCCCAGGCCATCCTCGGTGCAGGCGGACCAGGAGTGCAGCACCGAGGAGCGGTGCGAATACAGCACGCCTTTCGGGTTGCCGGTGGTGCCGGAGGTGTAGCACAGCGAGGCGGCGCTGTTTTCATCCAGCCTGGGCCAGGCGTAGCTTTCCGGCTCGCCGGCGATCAGCTCTTCGTAGCACAGCAGGCGCGGGATGTCCGCATCGGGCATGTGGGCGCGGCCGGTCATGGCGATGAAGGCTTTCACGCCCGGCAGTTTCGGCGCCAGCTGCGCCACCAGCGGGGCGAAGCTGATATCGAAGAATAGGTACTGGTCGTTGGCATGCTGCACGATGTACTCGATCTGTTCCTGGAACAGGCGCGGGTTAATCGTGTGCAGCACGGCGCCCATGCCGGACACGCCGAAATACAGCTCCATATGGCGGTAGCCGTTCCAGGCCAGGGTGGCGACGCGTTCGCCGTGCATCACGCCCAGGCGCGCCAGGGCATTGGCAACCCGGGCGGCGCGGCGGCCCATTTCGCCGTAGGTGGTGCGGTGGATCGGGCCCTCGCAGGTGCGCGAGACGATTTCCGACTGCGGATGGCTGCGCAGCGCGTGCTCCAGCAGGGAGGAAATCAGCAGCTGCTGTTCTTGCATCATACCCAGCATGGGATAGCTCCTTAAGCTTTTTTCAGGAAGAAGTGCGACAAGGCCGGCACCAGCACCAGCGCGCCCACCATGTTCAGCGTGAACATGAAGGTCAGCAGGATGCCCATATCGGCCTGGAACTTGATTGGCGACCAGGCCCAGCACACCACGCCGGCCGCCAGCGTGATGCCGACCAGGCCGACCACCTTGCCGGTGAACTGCACCGCGTGGCGGTAGGCGTCGCCCAGCGAGGCGCCGGCGCGCTGCTGCGCCAGCTGTACCGACAGCAGGTACAGCGCGTAATCGACGCCGATGCCCACGCCCAGCGCAATCACCGGCAGCGTGGCGACCTTGACGCCCATGCCCAGCGCCACCATCAGCGCTTCGCACAGGATGGAGGTGAGCAGCAGCGGCAGCACGGCCACCAGCACCGCGCGCCAGCTGCGGAAGGTGATGAAGCACAGCGCGACGACGGCGGCGTACACGTACAGCAGCATGCGCGTGTTGGATTCCTTTACCACGATATTGGTGGCCGCTTCGATGCCGGCGCTGCCGGCGGCCAGCAGGAACTGGCGCTCCGGCGTGCTGTGTTCGCGCGCAAAGCCGTCGGCGGCCTGCACCACGCGTTCCAGGGTTTCCGCCTTGTGGTCGGCCAGGTAGGCGATCACCGGCATCATCGAGCATTCGCTGTTGAACAGGTCCGGATTGTTGGTGGAGGCTTGCTGGGCGCCGTAATTGAGCACGTCCTGGTTGCGCGAGATGGTCAGCCATTTCGGGCTGCCCTCAGCGCTGCCGGCGGTCACCTGGCGCACCGCGTCGGCCAGCGAGACGGTGGTCTGCACGCCCGGTACCTGCTGCAGTTGCCAGGCCAGGCGGTCGGCTTCCAGCAGGGTGTCGTATTTGAGGCAGCCTTCGGCCGGGGTTTTCACCATCACCGCGAACTGGTCGGACGACAGCGAGTAGTTGGCGGTGATGTAGCCGTTGTCGCGGTTGTAGCGCGATTCCTTGCGCAGTTCGGGCGCGCCGGGATCGAGGTCGCCGATCTTCAGGCGCAGCGACAGGGCGGCGCCGCCCACGCCCAGCACCAGGGCCACCAGCACCGCCGCGGTGGCGTAGCGGCGCTCGGTGAAGCGGTCCAGCCATTGCCAGGCGGCGCCCAGGCCACGGCCGTGCGACTCGGCGCGCTCTTCGCGCATGGTGCGCGCGGCGGCGGCCGGCGACACGCCGATATAGGACAGCAGCACCGGCAACAGCAGCAGGTTGGTGAAGATCAGCACGGCCACGCCCAGCGAAGCGGTCATGGCCAGGTCGCGGATGACAGGGATGTCGATGATCATCAGCACGGCAAAGCCGACGGCGTCGGCCAGGAGCGCGGTCAGGCCGGCCAGGAACAGGCGGCGGAAAGTGTAGCGCGCCGCCACCAGCAGGTGCGTGCCGCGTCCCACGTCCTGCATGATGCCGTTCATCTTCTGCGCGCCGTGCGAGACGCCGATGGCGAACACCAGGAACGGCACCAGGATCGAAAACGGATCGAGCTCGAAGCCGAAAGCGGCGACCAGGCCAAGCTGCCACAGCACGGCCACGATCGAGCAGGCCACCACCAGCGCGGTACTGCGCACGCAGCGGGTGTAGGCGAAGATCACGGCGGTGGCCACGGCGGCAGCGACGCCGAAGTACATCAGCACCTGCAGCATGCCGTCCAGCAGCTCGCCCACCAGCTTGGCGAAACCGACGATATGCACCTTGACCGGGTATTTGCCCTTCTCCAGCGCGCGCACCTTCTGTTCGAGCGTGTCGGACAAGGCCTTGTAATCGATCGGCTGCCCGGTGGCGGGATCCTTGTCCAGCAGCGGCACGAAGATCATGGCCGACTTGAAGTTGTTGGCCACCAGGCTGCCCACCACGCCGGAACGTGCGATATTGATGCGCAGCTGTTCCACCGACTGCTGGCTGCCGTCGTAGGCGTCCGGCATGACGGGGCCGCCCTGGAAGCCCTCTTCCGTCACCTCGTTCCAGCGCACATTGGCGCTCCACAGGGATTTCATCCAGGCGCGGTCGACGCCGGGCGTCAGGAACAGTTCATCGTTGGCCTGCTTCAGCACTTCCAGGTACTGCGGGTCGAACACGTCGCCCTTCGGGTTCTCGACCACGATGCGCAGCGAGTTGCCCAGGCCGCGCAGCGCCGACTTGTTCTCGAGGTAGTGCTTGATGTAAGGCTGGCTTTGCGGCAGCATCTTTTCGAAGCTGGCGTTCAGCGCGAGGCGGCTGACCGCCAGCCATGCCAGCAGCACCGTGGCGATGGCGCACAGCAGCACGACCGCCAGCCGGTTGTTGAACACCAGGCGTTCCAGGCGGCTGCCGGAACGCTGGTCGAAATCTTTCAGGTCGCGCACGACCGGCATCGTGTCAGGCGCGCAGGTTCCCATATCCATACTCATCTCTTTACTGTTTGACTTGCTGCTGGCGCAGGCCGCGCGCGCCGCCGATCACCAGGCCGTCCTTACCGTCCGACAGCACTGCCGCGGCGTGGCCGGGGCTGGCCGCCATGGGGACAAAGGTGGCGCCATGGTCGGCGCTGGCCAGCACATGGCCGCCCTGGCTGACCAGCACCAGGCGCTCGCCGGACAGCACCGCGCCCGCCGTCAGGCCGGCCGGCACCCGGGTGGCCACCTTCTGCCAGCTGGCGCCGCCGTCCGTGCTGCGGAAGGCATTGCCGCGCAGGCCGAAGGCGACTACCGCCTGCGGCGTGCCGACAATGCCGAAATAGCTGCCCTGGTATGGCGTCGGTATAGCGGCAAAGCGCTCCTGGCCGGCGCCCATGCGCAGCACCAGGCCCTGCTCACCCGCCACATACAGCGCGTCGCCGATGCCACGGATGGCGTTCAGGTGCAGGCCGCGCGGGTTGTCCGCGGCGTGCATCAGCGGCTGCCAGCTCTTGCCGCCATCGGTGGTGGCGAACAGCAGGCCGAAAGCCCCCACCGCATAGCCCTGGCTGGCGTTGCGGAACCAGACGTCGAGGAAAGGCTTGTCGGGCCCCTGCTCCACCATGCGCCGTGCCTCGTCCAGCAGGCGCGCCTCGCCGCTGCGTTCGTAATGGGCCGCCATGGCTTGTGCGGCCTTGCGGCCGTCCAGTTGCAGTACCCAGTTGGCGCCGGCGTCGCTGCTGTGCAGCACCACGCCGTCGTGGCCGACCGCCCAGCCCAGCTGCGGGGTCGGGAAATTCACTGCCGTCAGGTCGGACGCCACCGGTACGCGCGCCTGCACCCAGCTGGCGCCGTGGTCGTCGGAATACATGATGTGGCCGCGCTGGCCGACCGCGACCAGGCGCTTGCCGGCCGCCGCCAGGCCGTTGACCAGGGCGCGCTGCGCCAGCGGGCTGGCCGCAGCGGGGGTGGCCAGCACGTCCAGTGCTGGCCCGGCATGTGCGGGCAGGATGCAGGCCATGGCCAGGCATCCTGCGAAAATTGTCTTGTTCATTGTGCTGCTCGCAAAAAAAACGCCGGCCCGACCGTTTTCAGTCGGAGGGGCCGGCGCAAAGAGACACTGTGGAAATCAGCGCACCCCCGCGCCCGCCAGTGTCTCGGATGACCACTCGGATGGTTTCAGCGGATCGATGTATTTGACGCCGCCGTGCGCGCCGGACATGCCGCTGATGTTGTAGGCGCCGCTGACGAAGTCGTAGATCATGTGGTTGCCGGTCTGCGGCGCCTGCACGTCGTAGCTGAACGTCATATGGTCGAAGGAAGCGCGGTACAGGTTGCCGCGTGCATCGTATTCGTCCGATGCCACTGCCGCCCAGCTGTCTTCATCGATATAGAAGGTGCGCTTGCTGTAGATGTGGCGCTTGCCCGGCTTCAGCGTGGCCTCCACCACCCACACGCGGTGGGTTTCCCAGCGCAGCAGGTCCGGGTTGATGTGGTTGGCCTGCGTCACGTCGGACGGCTTGGTGTGGTAGGCCAGCTTGTAGGCGTTGTAAGGAACGATCATTTCCTTCTTGCCCACCAGCTTGAATTCGAAGCGGTCCAGCGCACCATTGAAGACCCAGGCGTCGTCATAGGTTGAAGCGCCGGCCGAACCAGGGTTCGGTGTGTCGTAGGCGACGTCCGGCGCCAGCTTGACGCGGCGCTGGCCCGGCAGGTATTGCCATACCTTGCGCGGCTGCACCAGTGGGTTGACGGCGTCGAAGGCCATCAGCGCCTCGCCGGCGCGGCGCGCAGGCGCCAGGTAATTCAGCTTGGTGCGGAAGAAGACGTCGCTCTGCTTGGCCGCTTCGTTGCGCTTCGGGTCGGCCAGCGGGAATTCCTGCCAGATTTCGCCGGTGGTGGCCAGGGTCGGGGTGCCGGCCGAGTCGACGTTCCAGGAGTCGTACTTGGTGAAGAAGGCGTGGCCCTTGTAATGCAGCAGGTGGTTCCACATCACTTCATAGCCGCTCTTCGGGATCGGGAACGGCACGCCAGCCAGCGCACCTTCCAGGCCCACGCCGCCTTCCAGGGTCTTGGCGTTGACCGCGTTTTTGGCAGTATTTTCCTGGATCGCTTTCGGGAACACCACGCTGCGGCGGGTCGGGTACACGTCGACGCGGTAGGTGGAGAAGCGCTTGAGCAGCTCCTTGGTGCCTGCGGTCAGCTTGTCGTCCTGGCCCTGCAGGTTCTTGGCGGTGATCTGCAGGCGCGGCTTGTCCGCTGCGTAAGGGTCGGGGCGCATGCCGCTGCCCTTGGCGATGGACGGGCCGTTGGTCAGGCCGCCGGTGTATTCAGGGATTACGCCATCCTTGCTGGCGGCTTTTTCGGCGCCGACCGCGGTCAGCGTCAGGCCGAGCTGCTTGGCTTCTTCGGGAGTGACGGCGGCGAAGGCCGGGGCCAGGGCGGCAGCCAGCGCTGCCGCGATTACGGTTTTCTTGAACATCATGGTCGAATCCTGTGCGGTCAGAAAGTGGTTTTCAGGGTCAGCGCGATAAAGCCGCGGTCTTTCAGCAGCGGGGTCACGCCAGCATTGGCCGACACGGCGCCTGCGGCGTCCACCGCGTACGGGCCGAAGAAGTCCACGTACTTGAAGTCGACCCTGTACTGCTGGTAGATGTCGAAGGACAGGCCTACCGAGTAGTTGCCCGCGCCCTTGTTGCCGCCCGAGTTGACGGCGGAATTGCCGGACAGGCCGCGCGCGTAAGCGACCGGCGCCGACAGGTCGACACCCGGGAACACCTGGAACCAGGTCGGCGTGAAGTTGATGGCCACGCCGGTGAAGTCCTTGCTGACCTTGTCGATCAGCTTGTAGCTGTCGCGGCCCTTGAACAGGTCCGCACCCTGGGTCACCTTCTGCCAGCGGTTCCACTGGAATTCCACGATCCAGCTGGAGGCATCGAACAGCGGCGTGGCGGCGGTGGTGCCGAGGAAGTTCAGCACGCCGTGCCAGGTGTTGCCGCGTGCGCCGCTGGTCTCGCCCTCGCCTGCCAGGCTGCCCGGCTTGACTACCAGTGCGCCGGCGGTGGCCGGGTTGGCGCCCAGCGCGGCATTCAGGCCGCCGATGACCGGTGCGGCGGTACCGGCCGGCATCAACACGGCGACGCTGCTGTTCAGGGTCATATTGCGGCGGTAGCTCAGGTCAGCACCGACAGACACGCCGGCCACGCTCTTGGACAGCGACATGCCGAGGATGTCGATATTGCCTGCATATTCCAGCTGGTAGCGGCTGGTGGCGCCCAGGGCGGCCGGGTAGAAGGCGCAGTTCGGGCCCAGCACGGCGGCACCCGGGATGAAGGCCTTGCACGCTGCGGCGCCGGCGGCTGCGCCACCCGCACCGCCCAACAGAGCGGTCGGCACGCCGGCAATACGCAGGTTCGCCTGCGGCAGCAGGTCCGAGGTTTCGCGGTAATAGAAGCCCGCGGTGCCGTCCAGCCAGTCCGGGCTCCAGCGTGCGTTCACGCCGAAATCGCCGCGCTTGGACGGCTTGCGGTCGGCAAAGCGCTGCGCCGCGCCCAGGCCCGGCAGGTAAAGGGCTTCGCCGCCTTCAAAGGCGTAATCGAAGAAACCGAGGTAGGAACCCGATTCCGGCAGGCGCGCCGGTTTCCACTTCAGGAAATACTGCGCCGCGATGCTCAGGCTCGGGGTTGGCGACAGCTGCGCGGAAACGGCTTCGCGCGGCAGGAACAGTTCCTTGGCTTCGGTGCCCGGCACCGAGTAGCCCTTGATCAAGTCAATCGCCGACTGGCCGTAGTTAACTCCGTGGATCGGCGACAGCAGGCTCTCGCCCCAGTACAGGGTGTGCTTGCCGGCGCGCACGGTAGCGGGCATGTCGGCGATCTCGAAATTGGCGAAGGCGAAGGCATCCAGCAGTTCGCCGGTGGCGCCTTCGTGGAAGCGGCGGGTGGCGGATGGCAGGCCCAGGGTTGGCACGCCGTTGACCAGGTGGTTGGAGGTCGCCACATTCCGGTTATCCAGGCTGTGGTAGGCGCGGTCCGCCCACAGCGCACCGCTGACGCGGAAGCCCATCTTCTTCTGGAACACCACATCCAGCTCGCTTAGCAGGTCGAGGCGGTTGGAGACGATGCCCTTGTTGAAATTGCGGTTGCCATCGTCCGAGTTCGCAGCCTTCAGCAGGGCTGCATCCTGGGAGTTGACGCGTTTGGCCAGGTTGTACTTGACGGTGTTATCGAAACGGATGCTGAGGTCCGGGTTGCCGGTATCAATTTCCCCCGCCTGTGCGGCGGTGGCGGCGCACAGCGCGGCCGCAAGGGCGAGCGTGTGCAATGCGAACGAACGATCGGTCATGCTGCAATATCTCCTCTGTATTTTTTGTAGGACTGCAGGATCATTTTGTGGCCGCGGGAACATGGCAGCTTGTCATTTCCCGTCAAGAGCCATTCATTTCCCGCCGGGTAGGCGGATTAACAACGGGCCCTTGAAGGCTTCCATGATCGTGGCGGCCGGCATGCCGTTGGCCACCAGCTGCGCCATGCCGTTCATGGCTTGCGTGATGTGGCCGAAATATTTTTCATAGCTTGGGCACAGGTAGTTCATGCCTGGCTCGCCGTCGGGGGATTCGGTGAAGCGGTTCTTCGGGCATTCGCCGTGGCAGGCGAACAGGTAGGGACAGCGGCGGCAGTAGCCGGGCAGCGCGTCTTCCTTGGCCGCGCCGAAGGCCTGCTGCGCGGGGCTGGCGGCCATGGCGGACAGCGTGTCGTGCTGTACATTGCCGACACGGTATTCGGGGTACATGAAGTGGTCGCAGGAATACACGTCGCCGGAGTGTTCCACGATCATGGCCTTGCCGCAGCGCTGGGAGAACAGGCAGACGGTGGCGGGCAATTGCAGCCATGACGCCAGCGCCCATTCGAAGTTCATCACATGAACGTCGCCGACGTCGTTGCGCACCCATTCGTCGAACACGGCGATCAGGAAATCGCCATAGCCGCCCGGCTCCACGCTGTCGGGCGTCACCGGGGCGGCGCTGCGGCTGCCCAGGTTGCGCGACAGTGCCGGCGGGCGGGCGAAATTGAGCTGGATACGGTGCGCGCCATCGGCCAGCGCCGGCGCCGACGTTGCGCCGGGGGCGCGTTCGACCACGGGATTGAACTGGATGAACTTGACGCCCTCCCCGCGCAGGAAGCGATAGATTTCCAGCCCGTGCGCGCTGCTGCGGCGGGTGACCGTGACCAGCACGTTGAACTCCACGCCGGCATCGCGCAGCAGCCGCAGGCCGCGCATCGCGTCGTCGAAGCTGGAGCGGCCCTGCTTGTCGGGCCGCTGCGCCTCGTGGATCTCGCGCGGGCCGTCGATGCTGATGCCGACGGTGAAGCGTTCGGCGGCGAGGAAGGCCACCCACTCCTCGTCCAGCAGCGTGCCATTGGTCTGCAGGCTGTTGCGGATAACCTTGCCGCCGGCGTACTGCCGCTGCAGCGCCACCGCACGCCGGAAGAAGTCCAGCCCCATCAGGGTCGGCTCGCCGCCCTGCCAGGTGAATTCCACTTCCGGCGACGGCTGGCCTTCGATATAGCGCTGCACATAGGCGCGCAGCACTTCGTCGTCCATGCGGAACTTTTCGCGCGGCGGGTAGAACTGCTCCTTCTCGAGATAGAAGCAGTAGCCACAATCGAGGTTGCATAGAGGCCCGATGGGCTTGGCCATCAGGTGCAAGCCTTGCTGTGCTTCGTTCATGGCAAGTACTTCACGTCCACTGAATGCACCTTGCCGTTGAAGGCGAACGGTGCGCGCTCGGCATAGGCGCGCGAGACCGGTGCGCCCAGGTCCATGCCGACGTCGAAGGTTTCGCTGGCGGTAAACAGCAGCGGCACGGTGAACGGCAGCTGGCCGCGCCCCGCCTCGCGGCCGTTGACGCGCAGGACGATGTCGGCCGGCGCGCCCGGTTTGGCGGCTACCAGGCGGGTCTCCACCTCAATGGTGGCGCGGCCGGCAGGCAGGCGTTCGCCGGCACGCACCTGGGTGCGGCGCATGATCAGGCCATTGTATTCATATACCAGTTCGCCCCGGTCCATGAACAGCGACAAGCCGCCGCTGGAACCGCCCAGCGCATACAGCACGCCGCTGCCCTGCTCCGGCAAATCGGCCTGCACGGTGACGATATTGTTGCGGGCCTTGATGTTCGGCGCGACCGTCTCGGGCAGCCGGCGCGCCGCGTCGGTGAAGTGCCAGGCGGTCAGGCCGCTCGACTGGCGCTGCTGCGGGTTGAGGAAGACAAAGGCGCCGCCGCCAACCGGGTTGACCTTGTTTTCCAGGGCTTCCCTGGCGAACAGCGCCTGCATTTGCGCCAGCCTGGCCGGTTCCTTCGCAGCCAGGTCGACCGCCTGCGAATAGTCGCCATCGAGTTTGTACAGCGCCCACTTGTCCTGCGCCGCATCCCAGTTCAGGAAGCCGGCGAAGTTCGGCGCCCACGGCAGGCGCGGGCCGGCCACGGATGCCATCCAGCCGTCGTGGTAAATGCCGCGCGAGCCCATGAACTCGAAGTACTGGGTGCGTTTGCGGCCCTTGGCTTTGGCGTCGCCAAAGGTATAGGCCATGCTGACGCCGTCCATCGGATCCTGCTGGTAGCCGTTCACCGACTTCGGCTGGACGATCTTCAGCACGTCGTAGATGGTCGGAGCGATATCGTTCACGTGGTGGAACTGCGGGCGCACCGCGCGGTCGGTCTTGATGCCTTTCGGCCAGGATACCGCCAGCGGCGTGCGGGTGCCGCCGAAGTAGCCCGCCATCAGCTTGGTGCCCTGGAACGGTGCGGAGCTGGCCTGGGCCCAGGCGGCGGCATACATATTGTCCACCTTCGCGGTGCCCAGCGCCGGCAAGCCGCCATACGACTCCAGCACCGCCATGTGGTCGGCGACGCGCGTCGGGATCTGGTTTTGCGCCACCAGCTCGGAAATCGAACCGGCCAGGCCTTCGCTGGAAGCGCCATTGTCGGACATGACATAGAACACCAGCGTGTTGTCACGCAGGCCGAGGCGCTCGAGCTCATCGATCACCTTGCCCGCCTGCGCATCGGCGTGTTCGAGGAAGCCGGCGAATACTTCCATCAGGCGCGCCTGGAACTTCTGCTCCTGCGGCGACAGCGAATCCCAGGCCGGCAGTCCTTCCGGACGCGGATTCAGCCTGGTATCGGCCGGAATCCAGCCCAATTCCTTCTGGCGCGCGAACACGCGCTCGCGGTAGGCATCCCAGCCGCTGTCGAACTTGCCCTTGTACTTGTCGGCCCATTCGCCGAACACATGATGCGGGCCATGCACAGCGCCGGGCGTCCAGTACATGAAGAATGGCTTGTCCGGCGCATAGGCCTGGCGCTGCTGCAGCCAGCCGATGGCCTGTTGGGCCAGGTCTTCCGTCAGGTGGTACTTGCCGCCATGCGGCGGCTCGACCGCCACCGTGTTGCGGTACAGACGCGGCTCGTATTGCGAAGTCTCGCCGCCCAGGAAGCCGTAGAAGGTATCGAAACCGTGCCCGGTCGGCCAGCGGTCGAATGGCCCCATGCTGGTGGTCTGCAGGGCCGGCGTGTTATGCCACTTGCCGAAAGCGGCGGTGTGGTAGCCGTAATGCTTCAGCACTTCCGGAATGGTGGCGGCGGTCTTGGGGATGACGCCGGAATAGCCGTCCCAGTCGTTGGCCGCTTCCGCGATCTGGCCGTTGCCAACGCGGTGATGGTTGCGGCCCGTGAGCAGCGCGGCGCGGGTGGCGGAGCTGACCGCCGTGGTGTGGAAAGCGTTGTAGCGGATGCCGGTATCGGCAATGCGCGCCAGGGTCGGCATGTGGATTTCGCCGCCCACCGCGTCGGCCTGGGCGAAGCCGGCGTCGTCCAGCATGATCACCAGGATATTCGGCGCGCCCGGCGCCAGGCGCTGCGGCTGCTGGCGCCACTGGTGCTTCGAGGTCTGCATGGTCGGCCCGGCCACGCTGGCCGACGGCGTTGGCGGAAATGGCAAGGTTTCTTGCGCGGCAAGCGGGCTTGCCGCGGCGCCCAGGGCAGTCAGCGCGCCCAATGCGCGCGTTGGGATGTGTGGTGGCATGCTGGTGTCGTCTCCATTCTTTTTTGCGCACCGCGCACGCGGCAACGCTCATGCCATTTTTGTGGCTGGCGCGGCACACCGTATGTCATTTGCCGACAACACCCTGTCATTTTCCGACACTGGCCGGATATCATGGCAATCAGCTAGCTACAATTGACTTCGCGATGAAGCCAAACGAGATCTCCGTACCCGCCCGTTATTTCACCCAGCTTTTCGACCATCTCGAAAGCCGGGGCATGCCGTGCCGCGACGTGCTGAGCGCGGCCCAGGTGCGCAGCCTGAACGACCCGCAAACGCGCCTGACGCAAGCCCAGGTCTGCTCCCTGCTATCGGAAGCGACGCGCCTGACGGGCCGCCATGACCTGGGTTTTGAACTGGGCAAGCTGATTAAACTGAATTCGCACGATATCCTCGGTTACGCCTTCATCAGCGCGCCCACGCTGGACCACATCATCCGGCTGGCGTCGCGCTATTACCGGCTGATGAATCCCCTGTTTACGCTGCGCTACCTGCGCCATGCCACCGCAGCGGAACTGCTGTTCCAGCCGGTGGTGACGCTGCCGCCCGAGGTATTCGCCTTCTATTGCGAGATGCTGGCGGTTTCGGTGCACAGCCAGATCATGGCGATCACCCAGGGCCGGCAGCCCCCATACGATGCCTACTTCCCCATCCCCGCGCCCGGCCACCTGGTGCGCTACCGCGAACTGAAAGGCATGCGCCCACATTTCGGCGATATCGCCATGCAGGGCGTGCGCATCGTGATCGATCCATGCATGCTGGACGTGCCGCTGGCGATGGGCGACCTGCGCGCGCTGCGCCAGGCCGAGGAGCGCTGCAAGCAGCTGATGCATTCGTTCAGCGAACAAGGCAACTGGGTGGAGTGGGTGCAGATGATGCTGCGCGGCGCCGAAGACAGCCAGCCGACGCTGGACGAACTGGCGGCGGTACTGAATATTTCATCGCGCACCCTGGACCGCCACCTGGCGCGCCAGGGCATCAGCTTCCGCGAACTGTCGCTCGGCATCCGCAACGAACGCGCCTGCGACCTGCTGGCCGATGCGCGGGTGGCGATCTCGCAGATCGCCTACCGCCTGGGCTACACAGATGTGGCCAATTTCAGCCGCTCTTTCAAGAAACTGAACGGCGTTACGCCCAGCGAGTACCGCGCGCGGCTTACGCCGGGCTACGCGCCCGCCGGATTGCCCGCAGCCAGCCAAATGCCAGCATGATCGCCAGCGCGGCGGCGCCGGCCAGCACGCGCACGTCCGGCGTGATGCTTTCGCCGTCGGTCGGGACCAGGGTCACGTCCAGCGACGCGAATTTGTACGGCATGATTTCCAGGTATTCTGGCTTGCTGATCAACTCCAGGAAGGCGCGCCGGCTTGGGTAGCGCACCAGCAGCACCCGCGACCAGTTTTCCGCAGCGCCGGCATCCATCAGGGCGTTGCTGCCCTGGCCTCGCTGCACCGCGTTGGCGCCGACGGTCAGCTGCAAGCCTTGCGCCAGCGCCATCTTCAGCACCGCTTTTTCGTAAAAGGCATTGGCTTCCGCCGGCGTGCCGGCCGCGAGCTGCACGCCGGGCCATGGCTGCAGGTGCTCGTGCATGCGCATCAGGTTGAGCATGTAGAAGGGCTTGCCGTCGTCGGCGCGGCCCCAGGCGTCCAGGCGCTTCAGGAATTCGCCGCGCATCGGTTCCGGCATGGCATTGCCCTGGCGCAGCGCGCGCATGAAGCCGTCCACCTCGGCGCCGCTCAGGGCCGCGCCGGGCGACTGCCAGCGGCACACCGCGAAGAACAGGGAAAGCAGTAATGCAAACATAAGCAACTCAGGCCGGTAAGTTTTCATTCAGGTTTTCTTTCAATATATCCAACAGCATGGCGTTAATGACGCCGGGCGCTTCCAATTGCATCCAGTGGCCAACGCCTGGCACTTCCAGGTAGCGGAATCCCACCATGCAATAACGTGCGCTGGCCAGCATCTGGCGTCGTGTCAGGAAGCGGTCGCCGTCGCTGTAGATGCCGACCACGGGCATCGTTAACGCGGGGTAGTCGCGCCGCCACAACAGGTGCAGGTTGGCGCGGTAGTAATTGATGGCGGCCGCCAGCCGGCCGGGGCGCGCCAGGCGCTCGATCCAGTGCGGCGCTTCGGCGGCGTGGCCGGCCAGGATGCGGAAGCCCGCCCATCCAGCGGCGCGCAGCAGCCATTCGGCCACGCCGCGCAGCTGGAATACGCCGACGTAGTAGCCCTTGGCTATCTGTGCCAGGCCGCCGCCCGCGTAGGCGCGCGGATGGCCGACCGACATGGCAACCAGGCGCTGCACGCGCTCCGGGTGGGCCATGGCGAGCTGCCAGCCGATCACCGCGCCCCAGTCGTGCGCCACCACCTGCACCGCCGGCAGCGCCAGCGCATCGAGCAAAGCGGTCAGGTCGGCCAGCAGGTGCGGCATGGCATAGTCGCCCACCGCAGGCAGCAATGCGCTGTCACCGCAGCCGCGCAGGTCGGGCGCGATCGCGCGGTAGCCGGCTGCCACCAGCACCGGCACCTGCTTGCGCCAGACATCGTGGCAATCGGGGAAGCCGTGCAGCAGAAGCAGCGGCGGCCCGCTGCCTTCGTCCAGCACGTTCATGGCGATGCCGTTGACGTACATGCACTTCATGCCGCCGCCAGCCCGCCGATACGGCGCGGGTCGATCAGGATCTTGGCGTGGCGCTCAGGGTCACGCAAGGCGTCGAAGGACTCGGCCACGCCGGCCAGTCCCGTTACGCCAGTCACCATTGGGGCGCAATCGACCTTGCCTTCGGCGATCATGTGCAGGGTATCGCGGTATTCCAGCGGTGAATGGCCGAACACGAAGCGCAGTTCGATCTCCTTGTGGATGGCCAGCGCCGGCTCGAAGCGGTCCACCTGCATGCAGACACCCGCCACCACGATGCGCGACATCAGCGGCGCACCGTCGATCAGCTGCTGCAGAACGCCTGGCACGCCGACGCATTCAAACACCACCGGACGCTTGGGGGCGCCCACGCCCAGCCGCTCGACCAGGCGCCATGCGGCATGCCACGGCACCGGCAGCTTGCCCAGCTTTTCACGCGTGCCGAGCGACAGCTCCAGCAATTGCGGCAGGTCGCGGATGAAGGCCTCGCCGGGGCGCGGCGCAAACGGCGAGCCCTCGGCCGGATCGACCAGCACATGGGCGCCGCACTGGCGCGCCTTTTCGCGCCGGCCGGCGGAGAAGTCGCTGGCGACGATAATGCCGACGCCCATCGCCTTCAACAGGCAGATCACCGCCAGGCCGACCGGCCCGCAACCCACCACCACCGCAACGTCCTTGCGCCGGATCTCGCTGCGGCGCACCGCATGCCAGCCCACGGCCATCGGCTCGGTCAGCGCGGCCAGGTCGGCCGGCAGGCCATTCGGCACCGGCACCAGCGCCGATTCCTGCAGCAGCATGCGTTCGGCGTAGCCGCCGGTGGCGCGCGGCGACAGGCCGGCCAGGTGGATCTCCTGGCCCAGGCGCAGCAGGGGCTGCGCCACCACCCGCGTGCCGGGCTTGATCCTGCGCTCGCTGCCAGGGCCGTAATCGAGCACCTCGCAGCACAGCTCGTGGCCGAGCACCACGGGCTCGCTGGCCACAGGCAGCACATGGCCGTAGCCAACCTTGCGGCCCACCGCATGGAGCTCGCCGCAATGGTGGCGCATATGCAGGTCGGAGCCGCAGATGCCGCAGCGCTCCACCGCCAGCAGCGCCTGGCCTGGTTCCGGCACCGGTTCCGGCAGATCCTCGACGCGCAACTGCGCGTCCTGGCAAACCACAGCTTTCATAGTGCCTCCTCAGCCGCGCAAGGCATCAAGGAAGATGCCCGGTAGTTTGAACCACGAAGGCCGGTGCTGGAAGTCCAGCAGGCGGCGGCCAATATGCTGGGCGCGGCGGTTGTTGACGAACCATGGCGGTTTCGGCAGCAGCGTCATGCTGCCGCCCAGCAGGTTGCGCGGGAACGGGCGGAATGGCGCTTCCACCACCGTGCGCTGCGGACGGTCGAACAGCCAAGTGTTATGCACGCTGCCGATGCCGCTTTGCACATCGTCCAGCGTATGGCCCGGAAAGGCGCCCCACGGATTGGATGGCAGCAGGTAGCCCAGGCCGGTCCAGGCGTTGACGGCAATGGTGCCGTAGCGCAGCTCCTGCAGCAAAGCGTCCCAGCGCTCGCCCAGCGCGCGGCGCGTGGCCGGGTGGATGATGATGTTGGCGCCCAGCGTACCGCGCAGCTCCCTATTGGCGTAGTCGATGGCGCGGCGCAGGAAGGCCTCGGCATCGGCGCCGCCGTCCAGCAACTGCTCGCACAGGGTCGGTGCGAACACTTCCTGCAGCTTGGCCGGGTCCTGCTGTCCGGCCGGCGGCAGCGGCAGCACCTGGCGCTCGGCTAGCGCATCGCTGGCGTTGACGGATTCGCCCGGCCCGCGCGCCGTACCCGCGGCCAATGTTGCCTGGCGTGCGGCCGCGCCGGGATAATACGGCTTGCGGTCCGGCGCGGCGGCCAGCTGGCGCCGCACGTCCATGCGCAGGCTGCTGGTGTGCTCCCAGTCCTGCGGCAGGACCAGTACCTGGCATGCGACGCAGTTGAAGCCGGAGTTATGCAGCTTCTGGGTTGCGATGTGCGCGGCCTGGAATTCAATGTCCGCCCTGCTCCAGGGCCCCGGCACCACAATGGTCGGGGACACCGCACCCAACTCGCTGCTGATGGGGCGCGTATTGAGCGGCTGGTTGATCGAGCGGCGCGCCTGGCCCTGCAGGCCCGGCCCGAACACGATGGCATCGTGCGTTTCCTGGCTGCCTGTGATGTGGATGGTATCAACCAGCTTATGCTGGCACAGGTAGGCGCCGGCTGCACCGTCGCCGCGCACGAAGGCGACGAAGGCGCGCTCTTCCAGCGGTGCGAAGATATGCTCCAGCACAGGCAGCAGGTAATCGTTGACCGGGTTGAGTTTGACCAGGCACACCGCTTTTTCGGCATACAGCTTGTGCAAGGCATCCAGCGGCGCGATGCTGGCGATATTGCCGGCGCCTAGCACCAGCCCAAGTTCGCCCTGCGCCCGCTCCGGTTCACGGTAGGCCGCGCCGGTATTCTGCGCCAGGTTGGCGGCGCTGACGCCCGGCTGCATCCAGACTTCCGACGTCACGCCCGACAGCAGCAGGCGGTCGAAGATACTGTGCGGGAAGACGCGTACCGCCAGCTGCCCGCCCGGCAATTCGCGCTTCGGCAGCTGGTCCAGCGCAGGCTGGCCATTGCGCATGATGGCGCGCAGCGATTCCAGCAGGCCATCGCAGGCCGCCAGCAGCGCCCAGGGGCCGGAGGTCCACTCTTCGCCCTCCAGCGGCGATCCTGGCTCGATGCCCTTGGCGGCGCTGGATAGCTTGATCCACTGCGGCGCCACCGGGGCGATACGCTCACGCACTTGCTGCAGCAGTTCGATGCGTTCGCCGATCGCCAGTGCGGCCCAAGGGCCGCGCGAGCGGTGCAGGCGCTGCAGCGCGAAATCCAGTCCAGGGAAAGCGTTGTGGCCGTCGCTCATCGCTTGGCCTCCGCTGCCGCGAGCCGATCCTGCTCGCCGCCAATCGGGTTGATGCAGATGAAGCTGTCCACGCCGTCTTCCATGCCGTAGGCCGGCAGGTTGGAAGTACTGGAGCAGGCCCGCCCATCCTTGGTGAATACCCAGTCGCGCAGTACGGTGACGCGCGTCGGGCTCGGGTAGGCCAGGAAGGTGTCGGTCTTCGGGAAGTAGCGCAGCATGCGGTCCGAATTGTTCGCCGCGATCCATACCTCGCCGGTCTGCTGGTGCACGTTCAGCGCATACGGCACTTCGTGCTCGTTGGCCGCCAGCACCGGTAGTTTGCGCGAGGTGAATTTGGCGGTTTTCGGGTCGAAGGACATCAGGCCGCCATCGTCGAAGGCGGGAATCCAGAGCGTGCCGTCGGCAGCGAAGCGCGGCCGGCGCGGGCCTTTCATCGGCGTGTCGTACTCGGTGATCTCCAGCGTTTTCGGGTCGATGCGGCCGATCTTGCTGGCGTACAGCTTGGCGTACCAGATGCTGCCGTCCACCGGGTTGACGTCGATCCCGTACGGGAACGCCATCACGCTGTGCCCCAGCCACTTGTGGTGCGACAGGCCGAGGTGCAGGTTTTTGCCGGGGAACCAGCTGGCCAGCTTGAGCACCGATGGGAACAGCATATCCGTGACCCAGCGGAAGAAGCCATTGGATGGCAGGCGCATGGTGGTCATCTGCTCGGTGACGGGGTCGAAACGCGTGACCTGGTTGGACGCTACGTTGGTGAACCACAGGATGCCCTGCTTGTCGGCGCGGATGGTGTGCGGATACAGCACGTCGCCCGGCACGTCGTACATCTTGAACTGCTTGGTCTCCGGATGGAAGGACAGCAGCTTGCCCGACAGGGCCGCGGTGATCCAGATGCGGCCATCGCGCGTCTGGGCCGTGCTGTGCGGGCCGTGCTTGCCGGTGAAGATGCCGATCGGCAGCTGCATGCCGGCGAACTTGCCGCCAGCCGGCAGGTCGATCTCCGGCAGCGGATATCTTTCAATCTTGTGGGTTTTGCGGTCCAGCACCCAGATGATGTCGTGGCCCTCGTCGGTGCCATACAGCTTGTCGTCCTCGCCGACATCGGCGTCGTGGATGAAGGACATGGCGTCGCCCACCAGCCACTGCTCCACTTTGCCGCGCGCCAGTTCGGCCGATGCAGCCTGCTTGTGGATGGCGTCGACCGGCTTGCCGTCAAATCCTTTCGCCAGTACGCCGCTGATGGTCTTCACCTCCCGCCCGCTCAGCATGCCCAGGTAGCCTTCCATGCGCTGGATGGTCGCTTCCCAGGCGCTTTGCGGACGCGCCGAACGCGTCAGCGCGTTACCCACCTGGTGGCAGTACATGCACTGGCTGACGAAAGGCTTGCGGTCCTCGCCGCTGGCCCACGGCAGGCGCGCATTGTGGGCCGATGCAGGCAGCGCATCCGACGCATCGGCAGCGCTGGCGTGCGGTTTCATCGCCAGGTCGGTGTGGCGGGCCGCGTTGCGGTCCACGCCGAATTCCGCCAGGCTGTCGGCCAGGCCGGCAATGCGCGAGCGCAGTTTCAGCTTGCCGCCGAAATCGGTGACAATGGCATAGCTGCCATCGTCCGCCGTATAAACAGACTCCTTGCGCAGGCCGTCTTCGCTCCACACGGTGACGGTGGCGCCGCCAATCGGCGCGGCATACGGGCCCGTGACCTGGCCGGTCAGGATGGCCGCCTGGGCGGCGCCGCCGAACAGTGCGGCAATAGCGATCAATGGCAGCTTTTTCATGCGCGCGCTCCTTTCAGCCAGCCTGGCAGCACAGCGCTGAAATGCATGCTGGCCAGCGCGAACAGCGACAGGACGCCCATCAGCGGTCCGCCCAGCAGCAGGTTGGCGCCCAGCATGGCGGCGGAAATGGTGAGTTTAGGCAGGTGCAGGGCGTCGCCCAGCCACAGGTCGAGGATCAGGATGACGGCGGTCAGCTGGTTCAGCACCAGCATGCCTTTGAACCATTTCAGGCCGCATCCGCGCCACAGCAGGACGGCGGCCGCCAGCAGCGGCAAGGCAGGCAGGTAATAGGCATAAGCATCGAGCGCCAGCCAGGCCATGATGGCCGCGCTGGCGCCGAACAGCAGTGAAAAGACTGTCGCTTGCAGCGGCCGGGCGGGTAAAGCCATGAGGAGTCTCCTTGTTATGGGTTACAAGGATTTTCTCCGGCTGGCCTGGCGCGAACTTGTCATTTCACGCCAAGCTACAATCATTCCCCGACAAGCTTGTCGCAGGCGATGGCGGTACTGAGGTGGATCTGGCCATTCAGCCTGGCCGGCAAATCGGAATCGCGCAGGCGGTCCATGACCGGACCTTTGACTTCGGCCAGGTGCAGGCCGATGCCGCGCCGCGCCAGGCTGGCATTCAGTTCGCCCAGTGCGAACAAGGCGGTGGTGTCGATCGAACTGACGGCCGACATGACCAGCACCAGGTTGCGCGCCGTGGGATGGCTGCGCAACTCGTCTTCAATACGCTGCTGCACCGCCTCCACATTACCGAAGAACAGGTTGGCGTCGATGCGCAGCACCAGCAGTTCGGGACGCGTTTCGGCCGGATAGCGCTCGATATTGCGGAAATGCTCGCTGCCGGCAATGCGGCCCAGCACCGCGATGTGCGGCCGGCTGGCGCGCCAGATCAGGGTGCCCATGGACAGCGCCACCCCCACCAGCACGCCCGCTTCCACCCCCAGCGCCACTACGCCGGCGCCGGTCACGAACCAGGCCAGCGCGTCGCCGCGGTCGTAGCGCCATGCGGTGCGCAGCGTATCGAGTTCCAGCATGCCGAGCACGGCGACGATGATGGTGGCCGCCAGCACCGGCATCGGCAGCAATGCCAGCCAGCCGGTCGGCGCCACCAGCGCCATCGCCAGCAGGCCGGCGGTGATGATGCTGGCCAGCGGCGTTTGCGCGCCGGCCGCGAAATTGACGGCGGAGCGCGACATGCTGCCGGTGACCGGGAAGGCGCCCGACACCATGCTGGCCACGTTGGCCGCACCCAGGCCGATCAACTCGCGGTTGCTGGCCAGTTTTTCGTTGCGCTTCAAGGCCAGCGACTGCGCCGCCGACATGCTGATCAGGAAGATCACAAAGCCCACCAGCATGCCCGGCTGGAGCAGTTGCTGCCAGTGGCCGTGCGACATGGCGAGGTTCAGTTGCGGCAGGCCGCTCGGCACCTGGCCGGTGGTTTTCACGCCCATGGTTTCCAGCCCCAGCACCTGCACCAGCAGCAGGCCAAGCAGCACCACCAGCATCGGCGCCAGGCGCGCGCCCATATCGGCTGCGCCAGGACGCATGCCGCAGGCGCGCAGCAGCGGCGCCAGGTGGCTGCGCGACAGCACCAGCAACAGCACGGCGCCCAGGCCCAGCGCGGCGCTCGGGCCGTGCCAGTGCGGCAGGTCGGCCCCCAGCAAGGGCTTCAACTGGCCATATGCAATGACCAGCGCCGAACCGACCGTGAAGCCGCTCATCACAGGACGCGAGAAGAAGTTAGCGAGAAAACCGAGGCGCAGCACGCCGCACAGCAGCAGCACGGCGCCCGACACCAGCGCCAGTTGCGCCGCCAGCACCGTGTACAGGCCGGAACCGGCAGGCGCCATCTGGCTCACCACGGCGCCGGTCATCAGCGACACGATCGCCATCGGCCCAACCGATTGCGTCATGCTGGTGCCGAACAGCGCGTAAACAATCGGCGGCAGGATGCTGGCGTAAATGCCGGTCACCGGCGGCAAGCCGGCCACCAGCGCATAGGCCATGCCTTGCGGGATCATCATCATCGCCACCACGATGCCCGCACTGATATCGCCCGGCAGCAGCGCGCGCCGGTAACTCCGCAGCCAGGCCAGCATCAGCCGCCCTGCTCCAGCGTGGCCAGCACCGCAGCCAGGATCTCGTCGGATTGCTTGGGGTCGGCCACCGAGCGCGCCAGCACCAGGCCGCCGACCAGCGCGGCATAGGTGGTGATGGCGTCGCGGCGCTGCTGGTCCGGCGCGCCGGGCAGCGCTTCCGCCAGCGCGGCAATCTGGGACTGGAAGCTGTCGGCCATGGCCTGGCGCACCTCGGGACCAACGCGCGACACATCAGGGCCGAGCGAGGCCAGGGCGCAGCCACTGCCCGGATTGTCGCGATGCTTGGCGGTCAGGTACATCTGCGCCAGCGCGGCGCGCGGGTTGGCGGGATGCTCGGCCAGCTTTTCGCGCCAGCGTTGGGCGGAAGTTTCCATGGCCTTGGCGAAGGCTTCCGCCAGCAAATCTTCCTTGGAGGCGAAATGGCCGTAAAAGCCGCCGTGCGTCAGGCCGGCGCTTTTCATCAGGTCGGCCACGCCGATGCCGTCGTAGCCCTTTTCACGAAACAGGCGGGATGCCGTTTCAACGATGCGCTCGCGGTTCTGGGCCGCTTGCTCCCTGCTAACACGCATGATTTTCTCCTTGATTATTTTTATTATGGATGTAATATATCACACGTGGATGACGATCATCATCTATAAATCGTGCTTTCGATGGCGGTCCATCACCATGGCCGCCATCCTTTTTAGCGCGCCATGGCCAGTTCGACGCAATTGCGCCCTGCCCGTTTGGCCCGGTGCAGAGCGGCCTCCAGCCGCGTCACCAGTTCGCTCGCGCCTTCGTCGGGCGCCAGCTGGGCCACACTGAAACTGGCGGTGACCGTATCGGCGCCCGGCAATTCCGTGGCGGCGATGGTTTCGCGCAGCACTTCGGCCAGTTTGAAGGCGTCGATCGCCACGGTATGGGTAGCCACCACCATGAATTGCTCGCCGCGCATGCGCGCCAGCGTATCGGAGCTGCGCAGGCGGGACTGGACCGTGCTGGCGATGGTCGCCAGCGCACGGTCGCCGGTGGTATAGCCGTACAGCTCATTGATGGTACGGAAGCTGTCGATATCGAAGGCCACTACCGCCAGCGGCAGGCCATAACGGCGCGCACGCCGGATCTCGCCATCCAGCACCTGTTCTCCCTGGCGCCGGTTGGTCACGCCGGTCAGGCCGTCGAACGGCGTGACCTGGGTCAGTTGCAGGCCCAGCGCATCGTTCTGCTGCCGCAATTCGCTCATCACCATGCCGAAACTGATCAACTGCGCGGCCGAACCAAAACAGGTGAAATGTTCGCGGCTCATTACCAGCGGACGGTCGAACAGCATGCTGACGGCGCCCAGCAGCGGCCCGCCAGGCTCGCCGCGCAGCGGCATGGCCAGCATCATATGCACGCCCTGCTCTTCCAGCAGCGCGGCAAACTCGGGATCGCCGGCTTTGGATGGCGCATCAATCAGCACCAGCTCACCGCGCAGCGCCGGCGCATCGAGCAGGTCGTGGCGGCCCGCCAGCACGTCGTGCATATCGAGATCGATGCGCGCATCCTGTCCCACCAGGTGCAGCATGCCATCGCTGCCTGCGCGCAGCAAGGCGGCGTGGCAGATGCCGGGATAGCTGCACAGCGCATTGCAGACGCGCGCGCCCATGCCCTCCAGCTCTTCGGCGCCGTACAGGGCGCGCTGCAGGCTGCGCTGGATGGCCAGCAGATCGTTCAATTCCGCTTCGCGGTCCAGCAAATGCTGCTGGGCCGAAGCCAGCGTGTCGGCCGCGGGCGCCATCAGCGCGGCGACGGCGTCGCGCAGCTCGGGCGCTTGGACTGGCGTAACCAGGTAGGACAGCGGCCCCTGGGCCGTCAGCTCGGCCATGGTGGCGGAACGGGTATAGGGGCACAGCACCAGCACCGGCGCACCAACCCGGCTGCGCACCAGCGCCGCCAGCTCATTCCCGGCCGGCATGGAGGCGCCATTCAGGTCGATGACCAGTAGTGAAATCTTGTTTTGTGAAAGCGCGTGGCGCGCGCTCGCGATGCTGTCCGCGGTCAGCAAACGGTCGAACGATTCGCCACAGGCAGCCAGGAACTCCTGGCGCCGGGCAGCATCGGGATGGAGGAATAGGCCGGTACGGTGACGACGGCCAGCAGCATTAGCCATGCGGTCAAGTGTGCCACAAGTTCAATCCATACAACATCCCTTTTATGTGAGGAAGCGCACGGTTAGCAACGCTGCTGCGGCAAATACTGGTCTTCCGAACACAGGAGGTCGTCATGGACATTTCGCAACGGACCAGCGCCGGCAACCAGCAGCGGGAAATTCAGCAGGAGCAGGACCAGCGCGATGCCCAAAGGCCCAAAGGCGGCGAGCAAAAGACGCCCGCGCAGGCCGGGCACCAGGATTATCCCGCGCCGCCGCTGCCCGGCCAGCACCTGGACAAGCCAGGCCTGGAACACGAAATGCAATTGAAGCCGCAGTTCATGGCGCCCGACTATTGCGGAAGCGGCAAACTTGCCGGGATGGCAGCAGTGATTACGGGCGGAGATTCGGGCATCGGTCGCGCCGTGGCGGTACTGTATGCGCGCGAAGGCGCCGATGTGGCGCTGATCCACTTGCCGGACGAGCAGCAGGATGCTGGCGAGACCAAGAAATACGTTGAAGCCGAGGGCCAGCGCTGCATCCTGATCCCCGGCGATGTGCGCGAGCCGGCCTTCTGCCGCCATGCCGTTGAGGAGGTGCTGCAAGCCCTCGGCCGGGTCGACATCCTGGTCAATAATGCGGCGTTCCAGGAACATGCGGACAAGCTGGAAGACCTGTCCGAGGAGCGCTTCGACCTGACCATGAAGACCAATATCTATGGTTACTTCCACATGGCGAAGGCGGTGCTGCCGCACCTGAAACGCGGCAGTTCCATCATCAATACCGGTTCGGTCGTCGGCTTGCGCGGGTCGAAGCACTTGCTGGACTACTCCACCACCAAGGGCGCGATCCACGCATTCACGATGTCGCTGGCTTCCAACCTGCTGGAGAAAGGCATCCGCGTCAACGCGGTGGCGCCCGGGCCGGTGTGGACGCCGCTCAATCCTGCCGACCAGTCGCCCGACAAGATCAAGGAGTTCGGCTCCCAGACCGATATGCATCGTCCCGCCCAGCCGGAGGAGATCTCGCCGGCCTTCGTGTTCCTGGCAGCGCCCTGCTGCTCCAGCTACATCAGCGGTATTGTGCTGCCGATTACGGGCAGTGTTGGAGAGTGATATGGCACGCGCATTGTGGAAAGGCGCCATCAGTTTTGGACTGGTCCACATCCCGGTGGAGCTGCACAAGGCAGTCGAGTCGCACGACCTGGACCTGACCATGCTGGACAAGCGCGATTTCTCGCCGATCGGCTTCAAGCGCTACAACAAGGCCAGCGGCAAGGAGGTCACGTGGGACAATATCGTCAAGGGCTATGAATACGCGGATGGCGAGTACGTGGTGCTGAGCGATGAGGACCTGCGGCTGGCCAACCCGAAGGCGACGCAGACCATCGATATCATGGCCTTTGTCGACGCCGATTCTGTGCCGCTGACTTTCTATGAAACGCCCTACTATCTTTCGCCCGGGCGCGGCGGCGACAAGGTGTACGCCCTGCTGCGCGAGACACTGCGCAAGGCAGGCCGCATCGCCGTTGCGACGGTCGTGATCCGCACGCGCCAGCACCTGTGCGCGCTGGTGGCGGTGGGCGATGGCATCATCATGAATACCTTGCGCTATGCGACGGAAATCCGCAGCCCCGAAGAACTCAAGCTGCCGGGTGATGCCGGCATCACCGACAAGGAACTGAAGATGGCCCTGTCGCTGGTGGACGATATGAGCGAAAAGTGGAATCCCAAGGAATACCACGACACCTATCGCGAAGACGTACTCAAACTGGTCGAGAAAAAGGTGGCGGCGGGACAGACCCATACCATCACAGCGCCTTCCGACGAAGCGCCCGTGCCAAAGGCCAGCAATGTGGTCGACCTGGTGGCGCTGCTCAAGCAAAGCCTTGGTTCGCGTGGGCGCAGCGACGCGACAGAGGAGGACGAGGAACCCGCTCCGCGCGCGCGGCGCAGCACTGCCGCTGGCGCCAGCAAGTCGCGCAGCGCGACCAAATCAGGCACCGCAGCTGCCAAACGCACTAGCGCCGCGAAGTCCGCCAAAGCAGCATCGAAACCCGCCAAAGCCGCGACCGCGCGCCGCAAAGCCGCCTAGACTGAGCCGATCGCCTTCATGGCTGGCGCCAGCCCAACGGCGGCCTTCGCATAATCCGCCCAGGGCGCGTTGCCGACATCCAGCCGCGTATGCGCGGTGGACACCGTCCAATGGTCGCCGCCGCGCAAGGCGGCCAGCTCCTCCCATCCTACCGGCACCGAGATCCCCAGCCCCGGCCGTGCACGCGCCGACCATGCCGACACGGTCGTCGCGCCGCGCCCATTGCGCAGGTAATCGATGAAGATCTTGCCGACCCGGTTGCGCGGCCCGCTCTTGAAGGCAAAGCGCTCCGGCAAGGTCGCAGCCATATGCTCCACCACCTGCTTGCTGAACGCCTTCACCGTATCCCAGTCGTAGTACGGCTTGATCGGCACCACCACGTGCAGGCCCTTGCCGCCGCTAGTCTTGAGGAAGCAAGGCAAGCCCAATTCCTCCAGGAAGGCGTGCATCAGCTGCGCGGCCTCCTGCATCTGCGCCCATTCGACGCCGCTGCCGGGGTCCAGGTCGAACAGAATGCGGTTGGGCTTTTCGTAGGTGCGGCCGAAGGCATTCTGCGTGTGGAATTCGATCACATTGAATTGGGCCGCGGAGAGCAAGGCCTGCGTCGTGCCCACTTCCAGCATGGGTGGATGGTCCGGATCCAGCTCGCGCGGGAACTCCTTCAAGCCGCGCAGCTTACTGACGTCTGCGTGCTTCTGGAAGAACAGCTCGGATCCGACGCCGTCCGGCGCGCGCAGCAAGGCGATGGGGCGGCCGCGCGTGTGCTCTAGCATGAGCTCCGCCACCAGTGCGTAGTAGCGCACCACATCGATTTTTTTAATGCCGCTGGCCGGGTCGACCAGGCGGTCGGGATTGGTCACTTTAAGTGAGGCGGGAAGTTTGCTTTGCACTGTCTCCTCCTCCAGGTGTGCCGGTTCCTCGCGGCGGATTTCGCCGGCCTGTTTGTCCTTGCGCAGGCCCTGGAATACGGCGTGCCGCACGGAGCCGCCGTGCGTCCATTCGCCGAAGCTGACTTCCGCCACCAGCTGCGGCTTGACCCAGTGCGCCTTGCGGGCGATGGCCTTGCTGGCGGCAAAGGGATTATCGTCTGACTTGAGGCGCTTCAGCTTATCAGCAAGTTCGCGCAGGGTCTTGTCGTTGAAGCCGGTGCCGACGTTGCCGGCGTAATGCAGCTCGCCATCCTTGCCATAGACGCCCAGCAGCAGCGAGCCGATGCCGGTGCGGCTGCCTTGCGGGTCGGTATAGCCGCCGATCACAAACTCCTGCCGCTGCGCGCATTTGAGTTTGATCCAGTCGCGTGAGCGGCGTTCGGTGTAGGTGGAGTCGCGGCGCTTGCCGATGACACCTTCAAGGCCCATCTTGCAGGCGGCGGCCAGCACTTCTTCCGGCGGAGCCTCGAGGATCGCGCTCAGGCGCACCGTTTCGCCCTTCACTCGCGCCAGTGCGCCTTCCAGCCTGGCGCGGCGCTCGATAAGGGGCAGTCCGCGCAAGTCCTCGCCGTCCAGGTAGGGGGCGTCGAACAGGAAGTAGACAATGTCCTTGGTGCGCTTGCCGTCGAAGGCTTGCTGCAGCAGGCCGAAATCGGGGCGGCCTTGCTCGTTGTGGACGACGATTTCGCCGTCGTACCAGCCGTCGGGAAGCTTGGCTTTCGCCAGCGCTGCTTGCAGGGGTTCGAGCTTGTGGGTCCAGTCGTTGCCGTTGCGGGTTTGCAGGCGGATATCCTTGCCTTCGATGCGGGCCAGCAGGCGGTAGCCGTCGTATTTGATCTCGAACAGCCAGTCTTCGGGCGTGGCGGGGGGACCGTCGACCAGCGTGGCCAGTTCGGGCTCGATCGATGCCGGCAGCGGCGCTGCGGCGGGGGCCGGCGCTGGCCGGGCGGGCGTGCCAAGCTGCTTGACGCTGTCGGGCATCTCGTCGACCACGCTGAATTCGGCGGCCGGGCGCACGTATTGGTCCTTTTCCTTGATCAGCAGCCAGGGTTCCTTGTCTTCGCCTTTGCCGCGCATGCGCACCAGCGCCCAGCGGCCGTGCATCTTGTGGCCATGCAGCAGGAACACCATCTTGCCTGCGCGGTAGCCCTTGCGCGGGTCTTCCAGCGGCTCCCAGGTGCCGCGATCCCAGATGATCACCTTGCCCGCGCCATACTGCTTCTCCGGGATGGTGCCTTCGAAATCATTGTAGGAAATGGGATGGTCTTCGACATGCACGGCCATGCGCTTGTCGTGCGTGTCGTAACTGGGGCCTTTGGGAACCGCCCAGCTCTTCATGGTGCCGTCGAGTTCAAGACGGAAATCGTAATGCAGGCGCCGCGCCCAATGCTTTTGGATGACAAAGGCCAGCCGCCCCTGTGCCGGCTGGCCGCCCTCCTCGGGCTCGGGCGTAATGCTGAAATTCCGCTTCGCCTTATAAACCTTTAGCGCGTCCTTCATGCCGCCAATGTACGGGCAGCGCCGGACGGCGACGGTTAGGCAGCGCACTTTGTAAGCAGTTTTGCCAGATGTAAGGAGTTGTAATACCCGTCAACTAGCCCGGCAGCGGCGCCGTTTTTGGCTCAGTGACACGGCAATAGTGCACGACACGCGAAACGATTTATACGATTTTTACCAAGGAGCCTGACCATGAAAAAGACCATCGCCACCCTGATCGCCGGCCTGTTCGTAACCGCTGCTTTCGCCCAGGCTCCGGCCCCTGCCGCCAAGCCAGCCGCTTCGGCCTCGCACGCCGCTAGCGCGGCTTCGGCTGCTTCCGCTGCATCGGCTGCTTCCGCGGCTTCCGCCGCCTCGGCAGCATCGGCCGCCAAGCCAGCGACTCCTGCGACCCCCGCCACTCCAGCCACCCCGGCTGACAAAGCCGGCAAAGCCACTCCGGCGACGCCTGCCACGCCTGCCACGCCTGCCACTCCCGCCACGCCAGCCGCTTCGGCCAAGCACGCCGGCTACGACGTGAAGAAGTCCACCAAGTAAGCTTTGCCCTGCCGGCACCGCGCCGCCTGCCTGCCGCCTCCAAAACGGCATGCAGTGCGGGCGGCCGGCGCCTTAGCGCTTTTCGCTTGCCAAGCGGGTTTCCAGGCGTTTCAAGCCAGCCGCAGCGATGGCGCCGCAACCCTTGGCATCAACGTAAGCCGCACTTCCCTCCTTCGCCGCACGCTGCTGGCGTCCCCACATATCATTCACTTCCGGATGCGCGGCGATCGCGATATCGCAAGCCATCTTCTGCACGGCGGCAATGCTGCCCCGCAGCTGCGCCACGATCTCCGGATGGTCGGTGAAGCGATAGCTGTCCGCCGACACCGCCGTCAGGCTATCCACGAACACCACCGTCTTGCACTGCGCGCCCTCGCACGATTGCCAGCTCCAGGTGGTGCCACCTGCGGTATGGCCCGGCGTGCTATGTGCGGTCACCGCCAGCGGGCCGGCCTTCACCACCTCGCCGTCGCTGACCGCGTTGACCTTGGCCGAACCGGGGAAGTTCGACAGCGAGCCGAATTGCGGGTCCACCTTTGGCGACACGCCGGTACGCAGCGTCTCCACATTGTCCTTCCCGCCCAGCACCGTGGCGCCGGTCATCTTCTGCAGCGCCGACAAGCCGCCTGCATGGTCTTCGTGCGAGTGCGAGCTGAGGATGAACTTGACGTCTTCCAGCTTATAGCCCAGCGTGCGGATATTGGCTGCGACCACCTGCGCGCCCTTGGCGGTTGTGCCATCCACCAGAATGTGGCCCTGCGGCGACGTGACCAGCACGGCGCTGATGCCGGCAGTACCGACGTAGTGCGTATTGCCGTAAATCGTAAACGGCTGCTGCGGCGCGCTCCAGTCACGGTCCTGCGCGTTGGCGACGGTCGCGAAAGCGGCCAGGATAAGGGATGCGATGACCTTCATTTTTCTCCTTTGGGGGTGATGTACAGGCCGGAGTGCATTTGCGACCCACGGTCGCCACGCCGGTAGCTGCGGTAAATTGGTTCGCCGTCGGCACCGCGCTTGCAGCAGGTGCAGCCGCCGACGTGTTCGATTTCCTGCACGCCTGCCGCGCGCAGCTGCTGCTCGGCGATGGCGCGCAGGTCGAGGTGGCGATAAGACGGCACTGCGGACGGGCCAAAGCGGCGCGCAAAGTCGTTAGCCATTTCTTCGCTGACTTCATAGCATTCGGCGCAGATCGTCGGGCCTACCGCTGCCACAACGGCTGAGCTCGTGTCCACCAAAGAGCCTGACCCCAGGGTTGACACGAGCTGGGCTATGGCGGTGGGGATGATGCCGTCGTAGAGGCCGCGCCAGCCGGCGTGGATGGCGGCGATCTGGCTGGCGTCGCGGCGGGCCAGCAATAGCGGGACGCAGTCGGCGGTGATGATGCTGACCGGGATGCCGGGGACGCTGGTGCTGAAACCGTCGGCGTCGCCGACTTCCTGCTGGGGCGCGGTGATGGCTTCGACGCGGGTGCCGTGCACCTGGCGCTTCATCGGGCGCTGCTCCCAGACCGGGGCCAACGCGACGGGAATCAACGACTCTGCACTGCCGAAGCCGTGCACGAGGCCGGGGATGCTGCCCAACAACTGGGATGTGACCATGTTATCCTTTGTGTGACATTTGTCGCAAGCATAGCGAAAAAAGACGGCGCCTGCAAGTGCAGTGCGCCGTCAAGGGCTTACCAGTGATGACGGATTAGTTCCAGTCGCCGCCCAGGGAGCGGATCAGCGCAACGGTGGTCACGGCGCGGTCGCCGCGCAGTTGCACGGCGTTGCGTTCCACCGCGGCCAGGTTGCGCTGCGCGTCCAGCAGGTCGAGGTAGCTGGAGCGGCCGGCGTCGTACAGCTTCTGCGCCAGGTCGGCCGAGCGGCGGGCCGAGACCAAGGCGTCGTCGATCTGGGCGGTCTGGCCGCCGAGGATGCGCAGGCCGGCCAGGTTGTCTTCCACTTCGGCGAAGGCGCTCAGCACGGTCTGGCGGTAGCCGGCGACCGATTCTTCCAGCGCGGCATCGCTGCGCGTGACGTTGGCGCTATTGCGGCCGCCGTCGATCAAGGGCATCGACAGCAAGGCGCCCAGCACCCAGGAGCGGCTGCTCCACTTGAACACGTCGCTGAAGTGGCCGGCCGCACCGCCGCCGCTGGCGGTGATGTTCAGCGCCGGGAACATGGCGGAACGCGCAACGCCGATGCGGGCGTTGGAGGCTTCCATCGCCTTCTGCGCAGAGGCGATGTCGGGGCGGCGCTCCAGCAGCGAGGACGGCAGGCCGGCCGGGATCGCAGGCAGCAGGGACGAATCCAGCAGCGGGCTGTTGCCCGCCGTGTAGGCTGCTGCCGGCTTGCCCAGCAAAACGGCCAGCGCGTGCTCGGTGGTGGCGCGGCGGCGCTGCAGGCCGATGGCTTCAGCGCGGGTGGTTGCCAGCTCGGTCTTGGCGCGCGAGAGATCGAATTCGCCAATGTCGCCCAGGTCGAAACGACGCTGGGTAACCTTGACACTCTCTTCGCGCAAACGGACCGTCTGCTCCACAGTCGCCAATTCGGCGTCCGTGGCGCGCAGGCGGAAATAGGTCTGGGCGACGTCGGCTTGCAGCGACAGCAGGACGGAGCGGTAATTCGCTTCCACCTGTGCCGCGTCGCCGCGCGCTGCCGAGACATTGCTCGATACGCGGCCGAACAGGTCCACCTCATAACTCGCGCTCAGCGAGGCGTTATAGGCGGTCTGGATCGGCTGTTCGACGCCAGCGCGGGAGCGCTGGGCGCCGATGCCCACGCCGACTTGCGGAATGCGGTCCGCTTCGGCGATGCCGGCGATGGCGCGTGCCTGCTTGACGCGGGCGGCCGCCACGGCCAGGTTGGCGTTGTTACGGGTGGCCTCGGCGATCAGCTCATTCAAGGCCGAATCGTTGAAGGCCAGCCACCATTCGCCGCGCGGCTGGCGCTCGGCAGGCTGCGCCTGCTTCCAGCGCGTGCCGTCCGGCGCCGTCACCACCTGCCCTTCCTTGAAGGCGACCGGGGTGTCGACTTGTGGTTGCTTGAATTCAGGTGCGGCGCACGCGGTCAGCAGCAGTGCTGCCAGCAAAGGCGCCACGCCTTTCGCAATCATGCTTTTCATATTAGTGGGTCCCTTCCAGTTGCGGGGCAGCGTCGGCTGCCGGGGCTTTCTTTTCGAGGCGCTTGGCCAGGGTGCGCAGCAGGACGTAGAACACCGGCGTCAGGAACAGGCCGAAGAAGGTCACGCCCAGCATGCCGGCAAACACCGCCACACCCATTGCGTGGCGCATCTCTGCACCGGCACCGACCGAGAACACCAGCGGCACCACACCCATGATGAAGGCAATCGACGTCATCAGGATCGGGCGCAGACGCAGGCGGCAAGCTTCCAGCGCGGCTTCCAGGATGGTGCGGCCGTGGTCTTCCAGTTCCCGCGCAAATTCCACGATCAGGATCGCGTTCTTTGACGCCAACCCGACCAGCACAAAGAGCGCGATCTGGGTGAACACATTGTTGTCGCCGCCGGTCAGCTTGACGCCCACCAGTGCGCACAGGATCGACATCGGCACGATCAGGATCACGGCCAGCGGCAGGGTCCAGCTTTCGTACTGGGCAGCCAGCACCAGGAACACCAGCAGCACGCACAGCGGGAACACGTAAATCATGGTGTTACCAGCCAGGATCTCCTGGTAAGTCAGCTCGGTCCATTCATAGCCCATGCCCTTCGGCAGGTTCTCTTTGACGATCGCTTCCAGCGCGGCCTGTGCCTGGCCGGACGAGAAGCCTGGCGCCGGAGCGCCGTTGATCTCGGCCGATACGTAGGCGTTGTAGCGCTCCACGCGGTCCGGGCCATAGCTGTCTTTCACGCGCATCAGCGACGACAGCGGAATCATCTCGCCTTTGTTGTTGCGCACTTTCAGCTGGGCGATCTGCTCGGCCTGCGAACGGAACGGGGCATCAGCCTGCACGCGCACCTGGTAGGTACGGCCGAACTGGTTGAAGTCGTTCACGTACAGCGAACCAAGGTTGATCTGCAAGGTCTGGTAGATGGTCTGCAGCGGCACGCCCAGTTGCTTGGCTTTGGCGCGGTCCACGTCCGCGAACAGCTGCGGCACGTTGATCTGGAAGCTGGAGAACACACCGGCCAGGCGCTTGTCCTGCCATGCCTTCATCTGGATCGCCTGGATGGTCTTGTACAGCTCATCGTAGCCTGCGTTATTGCGGTCTTCGATCATCATCTTGAAGCCGCCGGTGGTGCCCAGGCCATTGACTGGCGGTGGCGGGAACACCATCACGAACGCGTCCTGCACGGCGCCCATGCGCTTGTTGATTTCCGCGGCGATCGCCTCGCCCGATTGGGACGGGTCGGTACGCTCGTGGAATGGCTTCAGCGTGGTGAACACGATACCGGCGTTCGGTGCATTGGTGAAGCCGTTGATCGACAGGCCCGGGAAGGCGACCGAAGCGTCCACGCCTGGGATTTCCTTGGCGATGTCGGACATCTTGCGGATCACCTGGTCGGTGCGCTCCAGCGATGCGGCATCCGGCAGCTGGGCGAAGCCCACCAGGTACTGCTTGTCCTGCGCCGGCACGAAGCCGTTCGGCACCACCTTGAACATGATGCCTGCGGCAGCCGCCAGCACCAGGTACACCACGATGGATGCGGACTTGCGCTTCAACACGCCTTGCACGCCGGTTTCGTAGCTGTGCGAAGCGCGGTTGAAGAAGTTGTTGAACCAGTTGAAGAAGCGGCCGAACAGCTTGTCCATCACGCGGGTCAGCGCGTCTTTCGGTGCGTTATGCGGACGCAGCAGCGTTGCCGACAGGGCCGGGGCCAGCGTCAGCGAGCAGAATGCCGAAATAACGGTCGAAATGGCGATGGTCAGCGCGAACTGGCGGTAGAACTGGCCGGTCAGGCCGGACACGAAGGCGATCGGCACGAACACGGCGCACAGCACCAGCGCAATCGCGATGATCGGGCCGGACACTTCTTTCATGGCCTGGATGGTCGCGTCGCGGGCCGACAGGCCGTTGGCGATATTCCGCTCCACGTTCTCCACCACCACAATCGCATCGTCGACCACGATACCGATGGCCAGCACCAGGCCGAACAGCGACAGCGTGTTGATCGAGAAGCCGAAGCCGATCATCACTGCGAAGGTACCGACGATCGACACCGGCACCGCCAGCAGCGGGATGATCGATGCGCGCCAGGTTTGCAGGAAGATGATCACCACCAGCACCACCAGGGCCACCGCTTCCAGCAGGGTGTGGATCACGGACTTGATCGACTCGCGCACGAACTGGGTCGGGTCATACACGATGTCGTAGGAAACGCCTTCCGGGAAGTCCTTCTTCAGCTCTTCCATCTTGGCGCGTACATTGGCCGACAGTTCCAGCGCATTGCTGTTCGGTGCTTCGAAAATACCGATACCGACCGCCGACTTGTTGTTCAGCAGGGAGCGCAGCGAGTAGCTGTTGGAGCCCATTTCAATACGGGCCACGTCTTTCAGGCGGGTCAGCGCGCCGTCATCATTGGTCTTGACGATAATCTCGCCGAATTCCTCGACGGAGCTGAGGCGGCCCTGGGTGTTGACGGTCAGCTGGAAGTCGGCCGACTTGGATGGCGCAGCGCCGATAACACCGGCCGCCACCTGCACGTTCTGTTCGCGGATCGCATCGACCACGTCGGACGCGGTCATATTGCGGCCAGCGACCTTCTGCGGGTCGAGCCAGACGCGCATGGCGTAGTCGCCGGCGCCGAAGATCTGCACGTCGCCCATGCCTGGAATACGGGCCAGCTGGTCTTTCACGTTCAGCACGCCGTAGTTGCGCAGGTACAGGTCGTCGTAACGGCCGTTCGGCGACAGCAGGTGCACCACCATCGTCAGGTTAGGCGAAGACTTCACCGTGGTCACGCCGATCTGGCGCACCTCTTCCGGCAGGCGTGGCAAGGCGCGCTGCACGCGGTTCTGCACCGCGGTTTCAGCCTTGTCGACGTCGGTGCCGATCTTGAAGGTCACGGTCAGCATCAGCGCGCCATCGGAGGTGTTTTGGGAGGACATGTACAGCATGTTCTCGACACCGTTGATCTGCTCTTCGAGCGGCGCGGCGACGGTTTCCGCAATCACTTTCGGGTTCGCGCCCGGGTAGACAGCGCGCACCACGACCGATGGCGGCACCACTTCCGGGTATTCGGAGACGGGCAGCTTGAATATCGAGATCAAGCCCGCTACGAAGACAATGATCGATAGAACCGCCGCGAAGATCGGTTTATCGACAAAGAAGCGAGAGAAATTCATGGATTATTCCTTGGAGGTTTTGGCTTCGGTGGCGGCGACTTTCTGCGCGGCTGCCAGCGGGTCAAACTTCATATCAACCATTTCGGGCGTGATCGGTGCACCAGGGCGCACGCGCTGCAGGCCGTTGACGACGATCTTCTCGCCGGCTTTCAGGCCGCTGCGCACCACGCGCAGGCCATCCACGTTCGGGCCCAGCACCACTGGGCGGTATTCCGCCTTGTTGCCGGCGCCGACCACGAACACGAACTTGCGGTCCTGGTCGGTGCCCACGGCGCGGTCGTTGATCAGCAGCGAGTCCTGGGTGGCATTGCCGCCGCCCAGCTGGACGCGGGCGAACAGGCCTGGCACCAGGGCGCGGTCCTTGTTGTCGAAGGTGGCGCGCATGCGCACGGAACCGGTGCGGGTGTCGAGCTGGTTGTCGACGAATTCCAGCTTGCCCTCATGCGGGAAGCCGGCTTCGTTGGCCAGGCCAACCTTCACGGTGACCGGCTGGCCTTTGTGGGCCTGGCCGCCGACGCGCAGGTAGGTGTCTTCGTCGCCGTCGAAGCTGGCGTAGATCTTGTCGACCGACACCACGCTGGTCAGCACGGCGTTCGGATCGACCAGGTTGCCGAGGGTGATCTCTGCCTTCGACACACGGCCGTTGATCGGGGAAGTTACCTGGGTATAGGACAGGTTCAGGCGCGCGGCATCGGCGGCGGAAGCGGCAGCGCGGGCGCTGGCGTCCAGTTCCTTCAGTGCCGACGCGCGTTCGTCGAATTCGCGCTGTGCGATGGCCTTGTCGGCCAGCAGGCGTTCGGCGCGGGCCAGTTCCAGTTTGGCCAGGTCGGCCTTGGCGCGCGCCGAATTGGCGGCGGCTTCGGCGCGGCTGGCTTCTGCCTGGAATGGACGTGCGTCGATTACGAACAGCACATCACCTTTTTTCACCTCACTGCCCGGCTTGAAGTTCACCGCCGTGATAAAGCCGCTGACGCGTGGACGGATTTCCACGCGGTCGATGGCTTCGATACGGCCCGAGAATTCCTGGGTTTCTGCGATTGGCTTCTGCACTACGACTGCAGCTGATACCGGCGGACCGCCGGCGGCAGGCGCCTGGCTTTCGGCCGGCTTGCTGTTGGCGTTGCAGCCGGACAGGATGGCTGCTGCCAGCCCGCCCATGGCCAGTGCAGCGACCAGCGGTCGCACAAGAGTGGATATTTGATTCATCTTTTTCATTGTTAACCTCTTGGGGGTGAAAATCGGTTGAAAAATTCAGGCAAAAAGGGGCCCCTGTGCCTCGCAGGCACTTTTTTTCGGTACTTCTGTTTTAAGGAAACTGCTTTACGCCGCCGGGGTTTCCGTCCCGTCGATGGAACTAATAAATCCAGCCATCTCTTTCAGCGCAAAGCTCCTGCACGCGCATTCATTCCTGGCTCCCGGCTCCTGCAGTGGGGCCGGTGGCATGCGTCTGACTGTGGTTTTGACTCCGCAGGCGATCAATTTCGCCCCGTATTGTTCTGCTTCATCCCGTAACGGGTCGTCCTCGGCCGACAGGATCAGGGCCGGCGGTAAATTCTTCAGGCGGCTCGATTGCAGCGGCGACGCGTATGGGTGGGCGCGGTCGGCGGCATTCGGCAGGTAGCCGCGATAGGCCGCGGCACAGGTATTGGCGACCTTCATCTGGTCCGGGCAGTTCGGCAAATCGCGCATCGAACAGGTGGACAAGCCCGGATCAAGCATCGGCATGATCAGGATCTGGCCGGCCAAGGCCGGGCCGCCCCGGTCGCGCGCCATCAGGGTCGACACGGCCGCCAGGTTGGCGCCAGCCTCAATGCCGGCGGTCAGCAGCAGCTTGCCGCTCCAGGACAGCTTGGCCTTGTTCTTCTTGGCCCAGGCCAGGACTGCATGCGCATCTTCGACCGCCGCCGGGAACGGGCTGACAGTCGCCAGGGTGTAATTGGTGGCCAGGATCACGTGGCCGGGATTGCACGTTACCAGGTGGCGCAGGAATTCGTCCGCCTCCTCCAGGTCGCCGGCTACGAAGCCGCCACCATGGAAGAAGACGATCAGCGCATCGCGCTTGGCGGACGAATTCCCGGCCAGGTAAAGACGTGCGGACAGCGGGCCCTGGGCGCCGCGGACTTCCAGTTCGCGGATTTGCAGGTCCGCCGGGGTTTGCGCGGTCATTTAGCCGCCTCCGTGTTGGCCGATGCCAGCATGGCCGACGCGGTTGCCGGGTGGGCGCCGAAACCTACCTGGGCGCCGTGCGAGAACTCGTCGGTATACAGGACACCCGCCAGGGCCACCGCGGCCAGGGCCAGCGATACCATTGCAAAGAATCCATCTCGGTTAGTCATGATTGCTCCTTTCATTTGAAACTAAAGCCACTGTAAACTTTCCCATCGCGGGAGGGTCAAGCGCTTTTTTATGCTGCAATACGGTAATAATAAACTTCAACTAGAATAAGAAAAATACATTAATGTTGAATTGATTGTTCAGAATCTCGAACAATGAGGCGGAACTGATGAATAAGCTCCAAGCAATGGAAGTCTTTGTGCAGGTGGTCGACACTGGCGGCTTCACGCGTGCGTCGGAAAACCTGCAGCTGCCCAAGGCCACGGTTTCCACCCTGGTGGCCAGCCTGGAAACCGCGCTGTCGGTCAAGCTGCTGCACCGGACCACGCGCCAGGTTTCCGTGACGGCGGACGGTGCGGCCTACTATGAGAGGTGCCTGCGCATCCTGGCGGACGTGAAGGATGCCGAGGAGTCGCTGTCGCGCAGCCGTTTGAATCCGAGCGGCCGGCTGCGGGTCGATGCGCCGACCGGCTTGTCGGCCGAGTTGCTGGTGCCGTCCCTGCCCTCCTTCTTTGAGCAATACCCGGATATCCAGCTGGAATTGAGCAGCACCGACCGCGTCATCGATTTGATCGAGGAAGGTGTCGATTGTGCAGTGCGGGGTGGCCAATTGAGCGATTCCAGCCTGATTGCACGGCGCGTTGGCATGCTGAATTTTGTCACCTGCGCGGCGCCTTCCTACCTGGAACGCTACGGCACCCCAAGCCACCCGCGCGAGCTGGAGCGCCACCTCTGCATCAACTATTTCTCGTCCAAGTCGGGCCGGGTCTATCCCTGGGATTACACGCGCGACGGCGAACGCATCGAAATGACGCTGCCAGGCCGGGTGGCGCTGAACGATTCCAACTCCTATATCCAGGCCGGGCTGGCGGGACTGGGCATCATCATGATGACGGATGTGCAGCTGGCCAGCCGCGGCGCCGGCGGCCGCCTGGTGCGGGTGCTGGAGGATTGGGTGACCGATCCGCTGCCAATCCACGTGGTGTACCCGCAGAACCGGCACTTGTCGGCCAAAGTGCGGGTATTTGTTGAATGGGTGGCGGACCTGATGGCCGGGCATCCGAATATGCGCTTGCGCCCTCTGGCAGCGCAACTGCCTGTGGAATTGACCGTATGACTGAACGTATCGTATTCCTGGACCGCGACAGCATCATCGCCGATATCCGGCGGCCTGGCTTTGCCCATGAGTGGGCTGAGTACCCTGCCTCCACCGCCGCCGAAGCGGTCGAACGCCTGCAAGGCGCGACTATTGCGATCAGCAATAAGGTACCGCTGCGCGCCGATGCGCTGGCGGCGCTGCCCGAGCTGAAGATGATTGCAATTGCCGCTACCGGCACCGACAACGTCGACCTGGCGGCGGCGCGCGAGCGTGGCATCGTGGTGTCCAATATCCGCGGCTATGCCCACGCGGCGGTGCCGGAGCATACCTTTGCGCTGATCCTGGCGCTGCGCCGCCAGTTGCTGGCTTATCGCGCCGATGTTGAGGCGGGCATGTGGCAGGAGTCGCCGCGTTTCTGCCTGTTCCACCATCCGATCCGCGACCTGCATGGCAGCAGGCTTGGCTTGTTTGGCTACGGCGCGCTGGGCAAGCAGGTGGCGCACCTGGGGCGGGCGTTCGGCATGGAGGTGGTGGTGCATACGCGCACGCCGACCGACGATCCGGACGTGCGCAATGTGGGCTGGGACGAGCTGCTGGCGACGTCGGACGTGCTGAGCCTGCATGCGCCGCTGACGGATGCCACACGCAATATCATCGGCGCGGCTGAACTGGCGCGCATGAAGCCTGACAGCATCCTGGTGAATACCGCACGCGGCGGCCTGGTGGATGAGGCGGCGCTGGCGGACGCCTTGCGGCGTGGGGTGATTGCAGGCGCCGGGTTCGACGTGCTGTCCAAAGAGCCGCCTATGCCGGACAATCCGCTGCTGCAACTACGGCTGCCGAACTTCCTTCTGACGCCGCATTCGGCCTGGGCTAGCGGGCAAGCCATGCAAGGCCTGGCTGACCAGCTGATCGACAATATCGAGGCCTTTGCCGCTGGGCAGCCGGCCAACCGGGTCGGCTGATTACTGGGCGTCGAATTCGGCGGCGGCCTTGGCCGACCACAGCGCTTCGTTGTAGGTGGCAAACGGGATGTCGTAACGCTCGACCGAGCCGTCTTCGCCGATGAAGTAGGTCCACCATCCGGCCGGGTCCGGCACCAGGGCGATATCCTTCGGCTTGCAATGCTCATGCAAGTCATCGCCCGCTTCCAGGGTGATGATGCGGGTCTTGCGATGCCTGATCAGGGTGGCCATGACGCATTCTCCTGTTGGGTGATGCAGCCATTGTAATCCGTTAGCCAGCCAACGGACACATAGTCCGGCGCGTGTCAGCCTGCAGCAAGGAGGACGCCACCATGAACCAGATCACCACCCCGCCCACCCTCAATCCCGGCGACGAAGCGGCACCCGGCACGCCGGGCAGCGGCGAAGGCATCTGCCCCGTGTGCAGCGGCTGCGGCAAGACACCCGACGGCAAGCCCTGCCCCAACTGTGGCGGCACTGGCCGCATTGTTGAGGGCATAGGAGGCGGCTGAAAATCTACACCATGTGATAAACGGCCACGCAAGCCATTCCAATAAAAATCAAGGGCGGGCAGAAGCCGGGAATTTCTACTTAAGCCCGGTACTAATTTTGGGGTACCGTCACCAGCTCTCACTCGATGTAACCGCGCGAGTTTTCTAGGGCAATCCCTTTGCAATTTTTATGGGGCGTGGCTATTCTGGAGAATTCATCGGCCTCGGTGGAGTTTGTTATGAGCCTACAACCAGGCAAATCCCGACGCAACGTCACAACTCCTGAGCCTGCCGTCTGGATTGGACTTTCATGTGCCTTAGGTGGGGTAATACTTCTGTGCGTTGATGGAGAAAAATTCGGACATAATCCTCTAATAGTCTGGTGTGGTGTATTAGTCGGAATAGCGACCACGCTCCTTCATTATCGAGGCCGTGATTATATACTCGGGGTGCTCTGGATAATGCCGGCGTGCGCGATAGTCTCACTGTTCGTGCCAAGTGAAGCAGGATCCGGTAGGGCTCTATGGCAGGGCCTATTCACTGGGTTCTGCCTCGTCGTGATTTTTGGGATTCTGTCTGGTTGCCTCAGCGAGATAAATGCTTGGATTGCATGGAAGATGGTGGTTCTCCAGCGTCATGACGCCTATGAGAAGGCTAACTGGGCCAGTCACACCGAGTCCGCATTTGAAACAGCGTTCTTATTGAATGAGAAGGTGATTGTGACACTAGTACATGGCACGTTCGCCGCGGATGCTAATTGGAAGGAACGCGGCTCTCCATTGTATGAACACATTCGAAGGGAGCTTGGCGAGCAGTCCGAGATCCATGCCTTCGTCTGGTCGGGTGGGAATTCGCATGCGGATCGCGTCGGAGCGGGCAAAGCACTTGCTGCACATTTGGCGCAGCTCTCGGAATTAGCGCCAGACAAGAAGCACCTTATTGTCGCCCACAGCCATGGAGGGAATGTCGTATTGTATGCTCTCAGACAGCGGCCCGCACTGATTCCTACAATCGCGGGCGTAGTTACAATGGCGACACCATTTATCACCGTGAGAAGGCGAAAAATCCGGGATGCTATGCAAATTCTTTCGTGGCTAGCCCCGCCATTTTTAGTGCTGCTTACCGTTGTAGTATTCGGCCAATTTACTCCATTAAGACAGTTTGGTGGCTTGGTGACGATATCTGGGATGGCCATTCTACTTCTAGGCTGGAAATCAGTTCGTCGCTGGATGGGTGGTCCGTTGGCGATCAGCTTATGTCAGAAGCAGAGGCGCATTGCCGAGCAGTTGGACAATCGGCCGCCGATGCAGGTTCCTCTTATTTATGCATACGTGTCGTACGATGAGGCCGGGTTAGGGCTGAAGTCGCTGCATCTACTTGGTGGCTTAGGACATAATGCGCTCTTATTGCTACGCTATTGCCTTTTTATCGGGCTCATATCGAACATCGTAGTAGGTTTGACGCTGGCGATCGCCAGTGAGTTCAATCCATCTCTACGTCGAGTTTATAATGTTACAGTTGAAAAACTCTCGTACGGGTCTGCTGTTGTAATTTTGTTGTACCTCGCGTGTGTGGTTTTTGCGGCCGTCTGGCCTTGGTTAGTGCGCGGCCATAAACTGGGCTTCGGTAGGGATTCGATATGGACTGATTTCCTACTCGACATTGGCGCCAGCATTGCGCCACCGCCGGGCATGCATGGCACGCCCATCGGCGTACATGTTGCGAACTATTCCGGATTACGACATAGCTACCTGTACAGCAGTCCAGAGTTTCTGGCCGAGTTGTCCGAATGGTTGGCTGGTACAACGCTTCGCAAGCCCATACTTTCACAGAAGGGCTCAATGCGCTTTGAACGCTGGGCTCCGTTGTTAGCTGGAGCTGCATACTTGGCCATCGTTTTGACGACATTTTATAGCAATCACTAGAGTGTCCTGGAAAGCGAGCCGTTCAGCATAACCCAGCAAGTTATAGGACTAGTGTGCTGTCAATGCGACGGTGAATGCGGAGCGGGAAAAGATGGACTGATGTTAGCGCTAAACGTGACGTGGTGATTTCGGCGATTGCGTGCCGGTCTTCCGCTTTCTTAGTGCAGCGGCGGCAATTCGCTCTGCCTGTGTTCCTCGATTTTCCTTGATTACCGGATTTCCTGCGATGCAGGGGAATTCACCAACCATACAAAGTAGTCGGGAGCCACCCAGCCGCCACCATATGGATTTTGGAGCCATACTCGCGTTCCTTGATCGCTCAGCGCCAAAGCGCCAGCGTGCTGTCGGGCCGTAAGCCGCGATATCGGTTCGGATCGTCGTTCGTGCGCCACCGGCGCGCGACACGCACCGAAAGGTAGTCATTTATCGCTGTGACTAGTTCACGTTTCGTCGGGTAGATGCAGCGCTGGCGCAAACCTTTCGTAACCCCGGCTGAGAGCGAAACCTCGGGCCGAATCGCCCGTACGGGAACAGCACATCGGCGGCCTCAATCTGGGCGATCTCGAACACACACGTCCCAGTATGGATGCCGAGCAGCAGGACAAGCATATCGCGCTCCGGATCGCGGCTGGTGGCTTTTGTAACGCGGAGACGGTGCCGGTACTGGCCGGGCTTCAAGACTGTGCTGCTTGGGGCATAGTGAATCCTCCGAATAGGGTGCGAAACTGGCTTTATTCAGAGTGAGAACCAACTAGGCTCTTTTTCCAGTCTCCCACCGCATGAACCCTCGGATCCTCAGAAAAACCGGCAAGCGGGCATTCTCCGAACGGCCATGCAGCCCGTTGCCGGCCAAAAGTATCAGGTCGTTATACCCCAACTACATAGGCGGCAAACCCACCTCGCCCCGCATTGCCCCCCGCTTCGGATGATCAGTGCAGCGGCATTTGCTGGCCGGTGGGGCGCACATTGAGCAATCAACGGACGGTTCATGCGCCCTTCAACTGCCTATGCACTAATCGATGGCAATTCGCGCAAAGACATTGAAGTGAGTCGAGGGAAGTCTTGTGCCCCCGTTCCATTTGGCTTACCTGAGTTTCACTATGGTGGACTTCAATACAAGCCTCTCCTTCGAGGGGTAAAACTCAACAGGATCGAGCTTACAGTTTTCGCACAACAGCCTTCCGTGGTCTTGTTTGAACCGAGAGCGTTTTGCTTGCGCAAGGCCTTGGCCTTCCTTTCGTCGCACGCGAATCATTCGCGTTTCCGGCGGTCAGTGCTTTTGAATGGATCTTGTCGTATTGAGACCACGCAGGTTCGTATGCTCGGTAACGGTGTACCTTGCGATCACTTTGCCATCGGGAGTTACCTCCTCGTACTCATCGATCTCAGTCTGTCCCAACGTCCCTTTCGTGCGCGAAAACACGTGGCGCAATTCATTTTCTGGGGCGATCCCCAGTTCGTCTTTCAAGCTCATAATTGTCTTCGGATCCAAATTAGTCGAAGACGATTCGTGCCTGAGCACCCGGAACAGTCAGCTTCTGCTTCGCTTCGTCAGGTGAACCAATCTCGATCTGGTGGCCACTGACGTCAACGTACGCAATGCGTACTTTCTGATTGAAACCGATGCCGAAAGCCTTCTGTGCGTGATCGATCCGATTAGCTTGGTCCTCCCACGGCATCCCAACAGCTAACGACTTAGTCGCCATTCCGAGGGCGGTCACAGCGTGGTCCCACGCGATTCCCGATTCGAAAACCTGTATAACAACCTTCGCCGCCAATTCGCCAATCGCTTGGACTTCTTGTGCAGTAATACCTTCAGGGAGCTTACTCATTTCAACCTCAGTTTTGTTTAAACCAGCACCATGCCAGCTTTCTTATTAACTTAGGCCCGTCGCACGGGCCTTTGTGCTCTTATGACGCGTTTTCCTTGAAGTCCTATTGTTAATTCTGTGTGGTCAACTTCAACTCGAACCTGGCGGCGTTCTCCATCGATATTTCTTGGCCCTCTGTTCGTTTCATTTCACTAGTTAATGCCAGCGCCCAATTAAGATTGCGTCTGCGCATTACTGTACCCTACTATCGGTAAATTGAGCAGGCAAACCGCCCATAACAGAGACGCCGAGATGATCGAATCCATTGAACTGGCCAACGCCGCCACTTACGCCTCAGCGCCCGAAAGGATGGTCTCGCTGAGCAAGATGAACTTCATCTTCGGCGCCAACGGCGTGGGCAAAACCACCATCAGCCGTGTAATTCACGATCCCGCAGGGTTTGGCTCCTGCAAGGTGAATTGGGTCCGGGACCAGAAGTTGCAGACCCTGGTTTACAACCGAGACTTCGTGGCCCGCAACTTCAACGCATCCGCCCGCGTTAAAGGCATATTCACACTGGGCGAAAAAGACGCGGACAACGAGCGCGCGATCGAAGAAAAGAAGAAAGGGATCGACGCGCTCTCCACTGAGATCGGCAGGTTGAACAACACGTTGCGCGGACCAGACCAGTTGTCAGGCAAAAAAGGCGAGCTCGCGGCGCTCGACGCTGAGCTGGTCAAAGCCTGCTGGAAGCAAAAGACTGCTCGCGACGCGGCGTTCGCCCCCGCGTTCGAAGGGGTTCGCACGTCAAAGGAGAACTTCAAAGACAAGGTCCTCGCTCAGCAAAAATCGAATACGTCCGACTTGTCCACGTTGGCGGACCTGACTGAGCGAGCCGAGACCATCTATGGACGGCAACCGACCATGGAGAGCGCGGCCCCGTCCCTGGGAGGCGACGCCCTGTTCAAGCTCGAAGGCTCAAAAATACTCGGAAAAAAAGTCGTCGGCAAACAGGATGTGGATATCGCCGCGATGATCAACCGGCTGGGGAACAGTGACTGGATCAAGCAAGGCTTGCCCTTCTACGCCGCCAATGAGGCCCACTGCCCTTTCTGCCAACAAAAAGTGCTTGCAAGCTTTGAGCAGAGCATCGCAGAATATTTCGACGAGTCCTTTACCGAAGATACGGCTGCGATCGCGAAGCTGCACTCTGATTACGCCATCGAGTCCGTTCGCCTCCAAGTCCAATTGCAAGCTGTCACGAACAGCGCCTGCAAATTTCTGGATCAGGAGAAGTTTGCCGTCACCCGCGCAGCCATTGAAGCCACATTGTCGGCCAACACGCTGCTTCTGGAACGCAAGGCGGCTGAGCCCAGCCTCAGCGTGACACTGCAATCCACGCGGGAGCTAGTGGAGGATGCGCGCGCGCTCGTCACGACGGCTAACGTGGAGGTTGGCAAGCGCAACGCGCTGCTCCGCAACTTCGCGCAAGAGAAGCAAAAGCTCACCGGACAGGTATGGAAACACCTCATCGACGTGGACCTCAAGGACGACTTGGCGGAGTATGCACGCAAGAGCGTCAGCGTTCAACGCGCGATCGACAGCTTGACGGAACAAATCACGAGAAAGTCGGAAGAAAAAAGGCAAGCCGAAGCGGAGCTTAAGGCGCTTGAAAAAAGTGCGACAAGCATCCTGCCAACCATCGCCGCGATCAACGCTTTGCTCAAGTCTTTCGGCTTCCACTCCTTCACGCTGGCTCAGGCCGAAGGAAATCATTACAAGCTCGCCCGAGAAAACGGAGACGATGCTCAGGAGACCCTTAGCGAAGGCGAGAAGTCCTTCGTCACCTTCCTGTATTTCTATCACCTGCTCAAAGGTAGCGAGTCGGAGAGCGGCATTTCCATCGATCGTGTAGTGGTGTTCGACGACCCGGTGTCTAGCCTGGATGCCGATATTCTGTTCATCGTGAGCAGTCTCATCAAATCGGTTTTCGAGGAAGTCCGTGCGGGCGGTCAGATCAAACAGGTTTTTGTCCTGACGCACAATGTCTATTTTCACAAAGAAGTCACGTTCAACCCGGATCGTCGCGACAAGGCCATGAAAGAGGAGACCTTCTGGGTTGTGCGCAAGACCTCCGCAGGATCGCGCCTGGAAGCTCAACCAGACAACCCAATCAAGACCTCCTATGAACTGCTGTGGGCCGAGCTGCGCCGAGAGCCGAAGAACAGCTTCACGATCCAGAACACGCTGCGACGCATCGTAGAGAACTACTTCAAGATTTTTGGCGGCATCGACCCTAAAACGATTTGCGAGAAATTCGAAGGTCGCGAGAAAATGATTTGCGCTTCTCTTTTTTCATGGGTGAACGACGGGTCGCATTTTGTGATGGACGATCTTTTCGTTTCGCTAGAGCCCGGCGCCATCGACGCTTACCTGGCTGTCTTCGAGCAAGTCTTTACCCGGATGGGCCACGAGCCGCACTACAAGATGATGATGGGACGCGAGTGACCTTCTGCGGGAAGGGTGAGCACGACTCGTCGCATTGGGCGTGGTGGATGTGAACTGACACAGCAGATCATTGTGAGTCCTCCCGTTTGAGGCGCGATGCCGCCGATTATGCGCAATCATTAATCGCCAGAGGAGTGCGCTAGCCTGTTTTAAAAAGCTTCGGCCGTAGGATCCAATGCGGCGGATCACCGAACGTGCACATCTCGCACTGGACTGCCAAGTACTGAATTTCCGTCTACCTTGGGATTCTCATCTGCAAAATAGTCACGCCGACGATTCAGCGGAAACTAGCTGGCACTGATGATGGACTTGCTTTCACTCCCTTGCTCGTCAGCGTCAACACGGTCATTCGGCTTTACCGGCCAGCATCTCATAACCAATTTGACGATATCGTCCTTGACGTGAGCATTTGAAATGGCATGCGCCAGAAAATCCGGAACGGCATGGCAAGCCGTAAGCTGTCCGAAAAATCAATCACCTATGCAAAACAGCATTACAGTCGGGCGTTTCTTTAAGTTGCAAGCACCTCACGAGTCGGAGCCACGCTCCGCCCAGCGCCTACGCCGCGCCCAGGCGCTGGCGCAGGAAGTCGATGAATAGCCGCGTGCGCGCCGGCAAATGGCGCGTCTCGGTCAGCGCATGCACCAGCACCGGCTCCATATGCCAGTCCGTAAGCACGCGCTGCAGACGGCCGGCCTGCACTTCCTGCTTGGCCATCAGGGGATCGAGGGCTGAAATACAGAGGCCATTGGCCGCCATCGACATGCTGAGCGAGGCGCTGTTGGTGGCATAGCGCGCCTGGGCCGCCACCTCCACCGTTTCTTCCCCGCGGTACATCTTGCGCCAGATATCGGCCTGGCGGCTGGAAAAGGAGCGGCCGCACAGCGTGTGCTGCACCAGGTCGCAAGCATGCTCCAGAGGCGGCATGCGCGCCAGGTACACCGGCGATGCGTACAGGTAGCGCGGCATCATCGCAATGCGCCGCACCACCAGGGTTGACGGCGCGGTCGGCGGGGGACCCATGCGGATGGCGACGTCAAACGGTTCGGATTGCAGGTCGACCGCGCGCGGGGACACGTCGAAGTCAAACTTGATGCAGGGATACATGTCGGCGAACTCCTGCAGCACCGGCGTCAGGTAGCCGACACCGAAACTGGAGGTCATGGTGACGCGCAGGATGCCGGCCGGCTTTTCCGACCAGTCCAGCAGCGCTTCGTGGGCACTCATGGCCTCCTCCACAATGCCCTGGCAGCGCTTGAAATAGGCTTCGCCGGCTTCGGTCAGCTCCACCTTGCGGGTCGAGCGGTGCAGCAGGCGCAGGCCGATGGTTTTCTCCAGTTCGGCGATATTGCGCGACAGCGTGGAATTCGACATGTCCAGCGCCTCGGCGGCGGCGCGGAAGCTCTTGCGCTTGGCCACCTCGACGAACAGGCGCATATGGTGCAGCACATCCATTCATTGCTCCATTTTTGGGATACTTAATTCAATTATAAGCATTTATCCCAAAAACGAATCAGTTCACAATGCGTCTACCTCGACCTTTAGCAGAAAGGAAACGCAAATGGATAACTTTTACGACGAACTGTGCAAGCTCCTGGCCGGCCTGGTGTTCAAGGCAGGAGGATCTCCCGAGTGACCTGCTGGATATCGCGCTTGCCGCAGAAGGCCATCGAGATATCCAGTTCATTGCGGATGATGTCGAGGCAGCGCGTGACGCCTGCCTCGCCCATCGCACCCAGGCCGTACAGGAAGGGACGGCCGATATACACCCCGCGCGCACCCAGCGCCACCGCGCGCAGCACGTCCTGGCCGGAGCGTACGCCGCCGTCCATATGCACTTCGATCTGCCGGCCGACGGCATCGACAATGCCGGGCAGCGCGGCAATCGAGGATGGCGCGCCATCGAGCTGGCGGCCACCGTGGTTGGAGACGATCAGGGCGTCGGCGCCGGAATTGGCGGCCAGCCGCGCATCCTCCGCATCCATGATGCCTTTGATGATCAGCTTGCCGCCCCAGCGGTTCTTGATCCACTCCACGTCGTTCCAGGACAGGCCAGGGTCGAACTGCTGGCTGGTCCACGACGACAGCGACGACATGTCGGACACCGATTTCGCGTGTCCCACGATATTGCCGAAGCTGCGGCGCTGCGTGCCCAGCATGCCAAGGCACCAGCGCGGCTTGGTCGCCATGTTCAGCATGTTCGCGATGGTCAGGCGCGGCGGCGCCGACAGGCCGTTGCGCAAGTCCTTGTGGCGCTGCCCCAGCACCTGCAGGTCCAGCGTCAGCACCAGCGCCGAGCAGCGCGCGGCCTTTGCGCGGTCGATCAGGCGCTCGATGAAATCGCGGTCCTTCATCACGTACAGCTGGAACCAGAACGGCTTGCTGGTATGCGCCGCCACGTCCTCGATCGAGCAGATGCTCATGGTCGACAGCGTGAACGGGATGCCGAATTTCTCCGCCGCGCGCGCGGCCAGGATTTCGCCGTCGGCATGCTGCATGCCGGTCAGGCCGGTCGGCGCAATCGCCACCGGCATCGCCACCTCCTGGCCCACCATGGTGGTGCGCAGGGAACGGTTGTTCATATCGACCGCCACGCGCTGGCGGAACTTCAGCTTCTGGAAGTCGGATTCGTTGGCGCGGTAGGTGGATTCGGTCCAGGAGCCGGAGTCGGCATAGTCATAAAACATGCGCGGCACACGGCGCTTGGCCAGCAGGCGCAGGTCTTCGATGCAAGTGATGAGTGTCATGCCTGCATATTAACGCAGGATTTGATGCGCATCAGCGGCGGTGGAGGATGTCTTTGTTGAACCAGTCGTCCAGCATCTGCTTTTCGTGCCCGTACATGTCGCGCTCGTAGCGGTTGCGGGTCATCAGGTAGGCCATATTCGCCAGCTTGCGCTCGCCGCTGCTGATGACGCGGCCGTCCTGCTCGATGCTGTAGCGGAAATGCAGGCGCGGCCAGTCGGCCTGACCTTTCATGACGCGGACGTCCCGGATCGCGACGCGCGGAAATTCTTCGCCGGCCAGGTCGATATCGAGGAAATCGACTTTCAGCACCTGCCCGTCCGGCAGCTTGCCGGCCAGCTTGCTGAGGTGTTCGCGGAACAGGAATTCCATGTCCTCGCGGTCGCGCAGGCTGTGCGGCACGTCGCTCATCTTGTCGACGGCGACAAAATTCACGGTGGCGGGAGCGGCGGTCGCGGCATCGGCGGCAACCAGCATGGCCGCGGCGGCGGCGACATAAATGAGCTTGTTCATATGCCTAGTATATGCCGCCCGCGCCACATCCGCAGAAAAGGAAAAAGGGTCCACACCTTCCGGTATGGCCCCTTTTTGTTTGGCGCGGCTGGCAGGAATCGAACCCACGACCCCTTGGTTCGTAGCCAAGTACTCTATCCAGCTGAGCTACAGCCGCAAAACTTACATCAACCACCGCCCGACGACGATGGGGTACTACTGAAATTCTGGCGCGGCTGGCAGGAATCGAACCCACGACCCCTTGGTTCGTAGCCAAGTACTCTATCCAGCTGAGCTACAGCCGCAAAAACTTCATTATAACAGTCAGTTATTAATACTAACAACTAACTGCCTTACTACACTTACTAAATTCTGGCGCGGCTGGCAGGAATCGAACCCACGACCCCTTGGTTCGTAGCCAAGTACTCTATCCAGCTGAGCTACAGCCGCTTAAGAAGCAGGATTATATCGCATGAATTTCGTTTTGGAAAGCTTACTTACTGCTCAACTTTCCGAGGCGAAACCAGCGTTTCCGGCTCTTCCAGCACAGTTCCCTGTGCAAGGAGGCAGAATTATAAGTGGGTGTTTCCCACTTGTCCAGCGCATTTTACCGTTGTCTTTCGGACATTATTACTTCATTCATGAAGCTTATTTCTCTCATCATGAATGAAAATTGGATTTAGTTTCCGCAATGCAGCATCATTCACCTGTCTCCTCTATTCTCCTCCAAGGAAATAGAATTCCGGGCCCGCTGATGCGGGCCTTTTTTTTCGCCTTTCAAGCGCAGCAGGCTTCCACCACCAGCCGCGCAAAGCGCGCCGCATCGTCTTCCTG
>NZ_JASATG010000032.1:0-60459 GCF_038440195.1 Pseudoduganella sp. OTU4001
AGCTGCAGCAGCTGGGTGGGCTGGGGGGGGGGGCGGCCCGCGCCGGCCGGGCCGCTCAGGAGGAACAGGCCGTGCGCGGTGTCGATGGCGGCGCGCAGGCGGTCCTGCACGGCGGCCTGCATGCCGAGGCGTTCCAGCGGCATCGGGGCGCCGCTGCTTAGCAGGTGCAGCACCACGTCTTCCATGCCGCCGGCCGACGGGATGAAGGTGGCGCGCAGCTCCACATCGAGCTGGCTGAATTCGCGGAACAGCAGCTTGCCCTGCACCGGATGGCTGGCCGCCGCGGCGGGCAGGCCGCACATGGTCTTCAGGCGCGCCACCAGGGCGTTGTGCATGTCGAGCGCGGCTTCCGCATAGGGCAGCAGCGCGCCGTCGCGGCGCAGGCGCAGCACCGTGATGCCGCGCGCGGCATGCGGTTCGATGTGGATGTCCGAGGCGTCGAGCCGGCAGGCTTCGGTGATGATCTTGTCGGCCAGGGCGGCTGCGGCGTCGGCGTTCGCGCTGCCGGCTTGCGGGCGCGCGCCGCTGGCGTGCGCCTGCGCGGCAAAGCGCGGCGACTGGCGCGCGGCCAGGGCTACCGCCAGCGATTCGCACAGTACTTGCAGGCCTTCCACCTGCAGCGCGCTGAAGGCCTCACCGCTGCGGGTATTCACCAGCTGCACCACGCCCAGCAGCTCCTTGCCCTGCGCATCGGCGATCGGCGCGGCCAGCACCTGGCGCGTGCGGTAGCCGGTGCGCTGGTCCAGGCCCGGCAGGAATTGCAGCTCGGGCGAAATATCGCGCAGCTGGGAGGCGTCGTAGACGTCGGCGATGTTCAGGGTTTGCTGTGACAGGGCGACAAAGCCGGCAATGCTGCCGGGCGTGGCGGCCAGCCGGCCTTCGCGCGACACCAGGTAGTCCTTCTCCTGGTCCATTACGTACAGCATGCAGCGGTCGCATTCGAACAAGTGGCACAGGTCGGCCGGCACGCCGGCCATCAGTGCATCCAGGCCGCGCGCCGCGTGCAGGCGCGTGCTGACCGCCTGCAGCTTGCGGTACAGCTGCAGTGCGGCATCGCTCACAGCGTGACCTCGAGGCCCTCGTAGGCCAGGAACACCTGCAGCTCGCCCAGCGTGCCCTCATGGCGCGCCATCACGTCGGCAAATACGGCTTCCAGTTCATCGTCGCTGCGGGTCGGTTCGTGGTGGGTGCAGTACAGGCGGCGCGCGCCGCAGCGCAAGGCCATCGCGATGGCGTTGTCGAAGGTGCCGTGGCCCCAGCCCACTTTGGACGGGTATTCCTCGCGCGTGTAGGAGCAATCGACAATCAGGGCGTCCACGCCTTGCAGCAGTTCGTCGATAGCGCTGCTGTGGCGCTCCATGTAGTCGTTGAAGGCGCAGTGCTCGGGGTGGCCGGCCTGGTAGATGTTGAACATCGGCTCGTGGTCGCCGGTGAAGAACAGCGACTTGCCGTTACAGTCGATGCGGTAGCCGAGGTCGGTCACCGGATGGCCCATCAGCACATTGCTGACGGTGGCGTCTTCCACCGTCACCGGTTCGCCGACGGCCAGGGTGCGGTAATCCAGCGTGGCCGCCAGCTGCGCTTCCGAGACCGGGAAATAGCTCGGTTGTAGTTGTACGCCTACCACATGGCTGATATCGCGCCCGGTTTCCGGCTCGGCCGCGCCATACAGCCGCACCTTGGTGCCCGGCACGAACAGCGGCGAGAAGAACGGCAGGCCGTGGATATGGTCCCAATGGCTGTGCGTGATGAAGATGTGCGCTTCGATCGGACGCTTGGGCGCGGCCACCAGCGCCTGTGCCAGAGGGAAGATGCCGGTGCCGGCATCGATAATCAGCAGGCTGTCGTTATCGGTGCGGACTTCGATACAAGTGGTGTTGCCGCCGTAGCGCACGGTGCGCGGACCCGGCGAGGGGATGGAACCGCGCACACCCCAAAAAGTGAATTTCATTCAATGAACCCTTAATCTATCCCGATATTGTTGCTTTTTTACTTATAAGTTGATGATAGCGTTTTTGTTGCGGTGGTGGTGGGCCGATATACAAATTTTTGCCTCAAGGATACACTGTCCCGCTATGGAAGAACTGACCCCGAAACAAATTGCACAGCGGCTGGAACAGCTGACTGAATTAAGTGTCGCATTGGGCGATGGCCACGACCTCGACTTACTGCTGGAACGCATACTTCTGGTTGCCAAGCGCATGACGCACGCCGACGGCGGCACCCTGTACCGGCCCACCGCCGACGGGCGCGCACTGGGCTTTTACCTGACGCTGAACGACACCCTGCACATCCGCCGCGGCGGCAGCGGCGGCACGGCGATCGATATCCCACCGGTGCCGCTGTTCGACGCGGCCGGCGAAAAGAACCTGGCTTCGGTGGCGGCTTTCGCGGCCAACCAGGGCCGCTCGGTGAATATCGAAGACGTCTATAACACGACGGAATTCAATTTTTCCGGGATGCGCCAGTTCGACCAGCAATTCGGCTACCACTCGCAGTCGTTCCTGACGGTACCGATGCGCAACCACCAGGGCGAGCTGCTGGGTGTGCTGCAGCTGGTGAATGCCACCGATACCGATTCGGGCAAGATCGTCGCCTTCAACCAGACCGACCAGCGCTTCATCGAGGCGCTGGCGGCGCAGGCCGGGGTGGCGCTGACCAACCAGCAATTGATCATCCAGCTGCAGCAGCTGCTGGAAGCCCTGGTCAACCTGATCAACATCGGCCTGGACGAGAAGTCGCCGTACACCGGCCGCCACTGCCAGCTGGTGCCCAAGCTGACCATGATGCTGGCCGATGCCGCCCATGCCGTGCAGGAAGGGCCGATGGCGGCGTTCCGCATGAGCGAGGCCGAGCGCCACGAGCTGTGGCTGGCCGGCCTGCTGCACGACTGCGGCAAGATCACCACGCCGGTGCACGTGGTGGACAAGGCCACCAAGCTGCAAACCATTTACGACCGTATCGGCCTGCTCGACACGCGCTATGAAGTGCTGCTGCGCGACGCCGAACTGCGTGCGCTGCGCGCCCAGCTCGATGGCGGCGACGCCGGCCAGCTGCAGGCCGCACTGCGCGAGGAGCAGGAAGCGCTGCGCGCCGAACGCGATTTCCTGCGCCACGCCAATGTGGGCGGCGAGGGCATGTCGCCCGACGACCAGGAGCGCGTGCGCCGCATCGCCCAGCGCCGCTGGGTGGGGCCGGATGGCAGCGAGCAGCCGTTCCTCAGCGAGGAGGAAGTGGAAAACCTGACGATCCGCTTCGGCACCCTGACCGACGGCGAGCGCAAGGTGATCAACAACCACATCGTGATGACGGTGAAGATGCTGGAATCGCTGCCGTGGCCGAAGCACCTGCAGAACGTGCCGGAATACGCCGGCGGCCACCACGAGCGCATGGACGGCAAGGGCTATCCGAAGGGTCTGACCAAGGAGCAGATGTCGGTGCCGGCGCGCGTGATGGCGATTGCCGATATCTTCGAGGCGCTGACCGCGCGCGACCGCCCTTACAAGAAGGGTAAGCTGCTGTCGGAGGCGCTCGACATCCTGGGCAAGTTCAGCCTGAACGGCCACATCGACCCCGACCTGTTCGATATCTTCATCCGCCAGAAAGTCTACCTGGCCTTCGCCGGCGAACACATGGACCCGCGCCAGATCGATGCCATCGACGAGTCGCGCATCCCGGGCTACACGCCGTAAATGCGCAAGCTGCTGACCCGCCACGGCGCGCGCTGGCTGCTTGGCTTGCTGCTCACGGCGCTGGCCGCGGCGCAGCTGATGCAGGTGCTGCCGTCGGACTCCATCGCGCGCATGGACACCTTCTTTGCCGGCCTGCGCATGCGGCTGGAGCCGGCTGAACTCGACCCGCGCATCGTCATTGTCGACATCGACGAGCGCAGCCTGGCCGAAGTAGGGCGCTTCCCCTGGAGCCGCGACAAGGTGGCGCGCCTGGTCGAGCAGCTGACCGCGCATTACGGCGTGGCGGCGGTGGGCTTCGACGTTTCCTTCCCTGAGGCCGACACCAGTTCCGGCTACGCGGTGCTGGAGCGCCTGGCCGGCGCCGAATTGCGCGACGTGCCGGGCTTGCCGGCCCGCCTGGCCAAGCTGCAGCCGGAGCTCGACTACGACGGCCAGCTGGCGCGCGCCATGCGCGACCAGCCGGTGGTGCTGGGCTACAGCCTGTCGGGCAGCCAGCGCAAGGGCGTGCTGCCGGCGCCGGCCTTCACCGTGGACAGCCTGAATGGACGCACGCTCGACGCCTACAGTTCGCAGGGCTATGAAGCCAATATCGTGCGCCTGCAGGCGGCGGCGGCCGGCGCCGGCATCTTTACCGCGCTGCCCGACAGCGACGGCATCGTGCGCTCCTCGCCGCTGCTGCAGCGCATCGGCGACGGCTATTACCCGGCGCTGTCGCTGGCGACGGTTGCGGCGGCGCTGCAGGCGCGCGCCATCACGCCGGTGTGGGAAGGTACGGTGGACACGCTGAGCAAAGCGGAGCGCGAAAACGGTGGGCTGGACATGATCGCCATGTACCATGCCCAGGCCAAAAAGCCGCTGCTGATCCCGGTCAGCGAGGGCTTGACCGCCACGGTGCAATACCGCGGCAGCGGCGGCCCGGCCGGCGGCGCCTTCCGCTATGTATCGGCGGCCGATGTGCTGGCCGGCCGCACGCCGGCCGAACACCTGGAAGGCAGCGTGGTGCTGGTCGGGACCACGGCGCCCGGCCTGAACGACTTGCGGGCCACGCCGGTCAGCAAGGACTATCCCGGGGTGGAAATCCACGCCAACCTGATCAAGTCCATGCTGGACCAAAGCTTCAAGGTGCGCCCGGACTGGTGGCTGGGGATGGAACTGGCGCAGGCGCTGGTGCTGGGCGTGGTGCTGGCGCTGGTGCTGCCGGTGGTGGCGCCCGTGTGGGCGATCCTGCTGTCGCTGGGCGCGATGGCCGGCGCAGCCTGGCTGAATTTTTTCCTGTACACCCATTACGACTGGGTGCTCAACCTGGCCACGCTGTTGCTGCTGGTGCTGGCGCTGTTCGTGCTGAACGTGGCCTGGGGCTACTTCTTCGAGGTGCGGCGCGGGCGCGCCCTGGTGTCGCGCTTTGGCGAATACGTGGCGCCCGAGCTGGTGGCGGAAATGGCGGACGATCCCGAGCAATACAATATGGATGGCGAGAGCCGCGAACTGACGGTGATGTTTGTCGACGTGCGCGGCTTCACCACGATCTCCGAAGGGCTGACGCCGAAGCAGCTGCGCGAGTACATCAACCGCTACCTGACCGCCATGTCGGAAGAGATCCGCGAGCGCCACCGCGGCACGCTGGACAAATACATCGGCGACGCCGTGATGGCTTTCTGGGGCGCGCCGGTGGCGCAGCCGGACCATGCCAGCCGCGCGGTGGCGACCGCGCTGGCGATGCAGGCCACGGCGGCGGCGCTGAGCCGCGAATTCGTACAGCGCGGCTGGCCGGCGCTGCAAATCGGCATCGGCGTCAACAGCGGCTTGATGCACGTGGGCGACATGGGCTCGGCGATCCGCCGCGCCTATACGGTGATGGGCGACGCCGTCAATCTGGGTTCGCGCCTGGAGGGCATCACCAAGGTGTATGGCGTGGGCATCGCGGCCGGCGCCCTGACGCGCGCGGCGGCGCCGGAATTCGCCTGGCGCGAGCTGGACCTGGTGCGGGTCAAGGGCAAGCAGGAACCGGTGGCGATCTTCGAGCCGCTCGGTGTGGACGCCGAGCTGGACGAAGCGCGCCGCGCCGAGCTGGCGCGCTGGCACGAAGTGCTGGCCCTGGTGCGCGGCCAGCAATGGCAGGCCGCGCAGGAACTGCTGGCGCCGCTGGCCGCCGCGGCCCCGGCTTGCGGCCTGTACGCCCTGTACCTGGGCCGCATCGCGCACTACCAGGCCCACCCGCCGGGCGCGGACTGGGACGGCGTGACCAGCTTCGACAGCAAATAAGCAACACTCAACGGTGCGAGCGGCGGACAGGCGTAAAATGGACCTGTCAATTCGGCTATTTCGTCCTAAACTGAGAGTAACAAGAGTTGCTCCCTAGCTAGGCGGACATCGCCGGGAGAAATGTCATGAAGCACTGCATCGTATCTATTCTGTCCGTGGCTACCTGCGCTGCGGTGCAAGCGGCTCCTCCCGCAGACCGCCGCGACGCCTCGCCGCTGGGATTTTCCGCCACCGCCTACCCACAGTCGGATTTCCCCGGCATCCCCGGCAGTTCCTCCACCGTGCGCCTGGCGGCGACCCTGACCAAATCGCTGCCGCGCGACTGGGAAGTACGCGCCAGCATCAATACCCAGTACAGCCAGGGCACGCCCAGCCTGCAGGACAGCCTGGCGCCGGCGCCCATCACCGCACTGCGCCTGATGGCCAACCGCGACGTGCTGCGTGATGGCGGCCTGGGCAGTAATGTCGAACTGTACTCGCCCAACCTGTGCGCCAGCCTGATGCGCAAGTGCCGCGCCTTGCTGTTCTACGACCGCAATGCCGTGCCATACAACCGCAATGTGAATGGCGAGCTGCGCGGCCGCAAGGTCGGCAGCCTGGGTGTGGGGATGCGCATGCAGCTGCAGCACGGCATGAGCCTGCAGGTCGATTACGGCCGGGTGATGCGCTCGGACCTGATGCCGGACGACGCCCGTAACCGCCTGACATTACGGTTTGGTTACAGATGGTGAAAGAAGTTCCATTTAATTTTCACTTCGACAATAAATATTGTCAAAAAAGTGTGACCACGCCGCCGCAAGCGTCCAAGCTTGTCTTATGATATCGATTGTTTCCGTATGCAAATGCGGGATAATTGGCTTGCCTGCTGTTCCCTCCAAATACTAATAATTGATTATGAAACAACGCCTTGCGTTCCTGCTGGCGGTGTCATCGCTGGCGGCCGCCGTTCATGCAGCCGAGGTGGTGCCCGACATCATCCGTTTTGAAATCAGCCGCTTCGACGTGCGCGGCAATACCCTGCTGCCGGCGGCGGAAGTGGAGCGCGTGCTGGCGCCGTTCCGCGGCCGCGAGCGCGACTTCGGCCATGTGGCGCAGGCGCAGGACGCACTGACGGCCGCCTACCAGGCGGCCGGCTACAGCGTGGTGGCGGTCAACCTGCCGGAGCAGGAACTGGAGCGCGGCGTGGTGCGGCTGGACGTGGTGGAAACCCGCATCGGCCGGGTGCAGGTACGCGGCCAGAAATTTGTCGATGAGGCCAATGTGCGGCGCGCACTGCCGCCGCTGCGCGAGGGCGCGGTGCCGCATATGCCGTCGATTTCCGCCGCGCTGAAGCTGGCCAACGAACAGCCGGCGCGCAAGGTCACCATGAAGCTGCAAAGCGGCGGGCGCGACGATGAAGTCGATGCTGCCCTGGAGGTGGCCGACGAGAAGCAGTGGAAAGCCATGCTCAATGGCGACAACAGCGGCAGCGGCAGTACCGGCAAGACCCACGTGGGCGCCGTGCTGCAGCACGCCAACCTGTTCGGGCGCGACCACGTGGCCAGCCTGCAGTACACCACCTCGGCCGAAGAGCCGGGCCGGGTCAAGGTGTACGGCCTGGGCTACCACATCCCGCTGTACGCGCTGGGCGATACGCTGGACTTTTATGCCAGCTACTCCAACATCGATTCCGGCACGGTGAACGCCGGCGCCTTCAACCTGGCGGTGAGCGGCAAGGGTGCGGTGTACGGCGCGCGCTATACGCAGCGCCTGCTCAGCACGCCCGGTTATGAGTCCAGCCTGCAGTACGGCGTCGACTACAAGGACTTCCGCAACAGCGTGATCCTGCTGGGGCAGGAGCTGGGCAACGACGTGGCCCTGCATCCGCTCAGCGTGGCCTACCTGGGCAACTGGAACAGCGCCGGCGGCGACGCCGGCGTGGCGCTGACGGTGCTGCGCAATCTCCCGGGCGGCCAGCGCGGCCGCCAGGACGACTTCCGGCGCGCGCGCGCCGGCGCCGACGAGGATTACATGGCCGTGCGGGCGAGCGCCAGCATCAGCCGCCTGCTGGCGGGTGAATGGATGTGGCGCGCCGTGGCCAATGCGCAGGTTTCGAGCGATGCGCTGGCGCCCGGCGAGCAGTTCGGCGGCGGCGGCGCCGGTTCGGTGCGCGGCTTTGGCGAGCGCGATGTGGCGGGCGACAGCGGCGCCGGCCTGAACCTGGAGCTGTACACGCCTTCGCTGTGCGGCAACAGCGGCTGGCAATGCCGTCTGCTGGCCTTCCACGACCGCGCCTATGTGCGGCGCAACCATGTGCTGGCGGGCGAGCTGACCAGCACCTCGATTGCCAGCGCCGGCCTCGGCCTGCGCCTGATGCTGTCCAGCCAGGCCAACCTGCAGCTCGATTACGGCCGCATCCTGCAAGCCGGCGCCACCGGCCGCGACCACGGCGGGCGCCTGCACGTGCGCCTCGGCCTTGCTTATTGAGACCTCACCATGAAACAGAACAAACCATGCCAACTTGCGCTGCTTAGCCTGGCCGTCGCGGCCTGCTTCGGCAGCGTGCAAGCCAACCCGGTAGCGCCCCAGGTGGTGGCCGGGCAAGCCAGCTTCCAGCAGCAGGGCAATGTATTCACGGTGACGAATGCGCCGAACACCATCATCAACTGGCAAAGCTTCTCGGTCGAAGCCAATGAGGTCACGCGCTTCCTGCAGCAAAGCGCCGACAGCAAGGTGCTGAACCGCATCACCGGCCAGGACCCCAGCCGCATCCTCGGTACGCTGCAATCGAACGGCAAGGTATTCCTGATCAACCCGAACGGCATCCTGTTCGGCAAGGACGCGCGGGTCGACGTGCAGGGCCTGGCCGCTTCCAGCCTCGGCATGTCGAATGCCGATTTCCTGGCCGGGCGCCTGGACTTCAGCGCACAGGGCGCGGCCGGCAAGGTGGAGAACCAGGGCAGCATCAGCACCGCGCGCGGCGGCCAGGTCTACCTGGTGGCGCCGGATGTGAAGAACAGCGGCATCATCAACGCGCCGGGCGGCGCCGTGATGCTGGCTGCCGGCCACAGCGTGCAGCTGGTCGATGCCGCCGACCCGTCGGTGCAGGTAGTGGTGTCGGCGCCGGCTGACAGTGCGCTCAACCTGGGCCAGGTGGTGGCGCAGGGCGGCCGCATCGGCATTTTCGGCGCGCTGGTCAACCAGCGCGGCGTGGCCAGCGCCGACAGCGCGGTGCTGGGTGAAAACGGCAAGGTGCTGCTGCGTTCCAGCAGCCGCACCATGGTGGAGGGCGGCAGCCTGACCTCGGCGCGCGGCGGCGAGGTGGCGGTGCTGGGGCCGCAGGTCGGCGTGACCGGCAATGCCCGCATCGATGCCAGCGGCGCGCAGGATGGCGGCGCCGTACTGGTGGGCGGCGATTACCGCGGCGCCAATGCCGCCGTGCCGAATGCGCAGCAGGTCTACGTGGGCAAGGATGCGGTGCTGGCGGCGGACGCCGGCGCCAGCGGCAAGGGCGGCAAGGTGATCGTGTGGGCCGACCAGTCGGCGCGCGTGCACGGCAGCCTGTCGGCGCGCGGCGGTGCTGCGGGCGGCAATGGCGGCCTGATTGAAACGTCCGGCCAGCAGCTGGACCTGGCGGGCTTGCGGGTCGATGCCGGCGCGGCCAAGGGCCAGCGCGGCGATTGGCTGCTTGACCCTTACGATATCGCGGTGGGCGCGACCGGCTCCGTGGGCCTGGAGGACGTCGACCTGTTCGACGACGGCGCGAGCAGCGGCATGACGCAGATTGCGGCTTCGCTGCTGAACGGCGCGACGGCCAATGTTATCCTGCAGGCCAAGCACGACATTTTCTTCAACGAAGCGGTGTCGATCACGAATCCCGGCGTTGGCCTGACGGCGCTGGCGGGTAACGACGTCAATGTCAACGCGGCGCTGACGACCAATGGCGGCGCCGTCAAGCTGGTGGCCGGCGACAGTTCGTCCGGCGCGACCGCGACGACCGCCAATCTAACCCTGGCAGCCGGCATTTCGACCGGGGGCGGCAGCGTTGAACTGAAAGGCGCGGGCCTGTCGCTGCAAAACGGCGTCGCCGTGAGTGGCCAGGAAATGCGTTTGCTGGCCGATAGCATCGATGTGGCCAGCACCGCCAGCCTGGCGTCCACCACCAGCGTGTATATTGCGCCGCGTACCAGCGGCAATGCCATCACGCTGGGCGGCAGTTCGGGCTCCAGCAGCACGCTGAACCTTACTAATTCGGTATTAGGCGCGATCAGCGCCCAGGACCTGACGATCGGCACTTCCGCCAACGCCGTGTCGGTGAGCGGCGCGGTCGACCTGTCCAGCTCCAGTGCCGGCAGCTCCGCGCTGACGCTGACCGGCAGCACGCTGAATATCGGCGCGGGCCTGCGCAGCAAGAGCCGCCTGAACCTGTACTCCACCGGCGCCATCAGCGGCAGCGGCGCCATTACCGCGCCAAGCCTGGACGCCAGCGGCGACAGCATTACGCTGGACGGCGCCAACCAGGTTGGCATACTGCGCGCGATGGCGGCTGGCGACATCAGCTTCCGTACCACCGGCGCGCTGCACCTGGGCAGCTGGGATGGCCCCTCCGGCGTGCAGTCGTCCAGCGCCGGCAACGTGACGCTGGAGGCCAGCGCGATCACCCAGGAAACCGACGCTTCGGTGCAAGCCGGCACCCTGACCTTGAAGAGCAGCGGCCAGGTTGACCTGACAACCAGCTGGGACAACCACGCCAACAAGCTGGTGGCGCAGAATGTCGGCGACTTGCAATATACCGATAGCAGCAACCTTGAGGTCTCCTCGCTGAGCCTGGCTTCCGGCGGCACGGGACAATTGTGGGTCAATGCTGGCGGTACCCTCAGCATCAGCGGGACGGTCGACAGCCGCAACGGCAGCATGGAGCTGGCAGGCGGCAACGTTGCGCTGGGCAGCGGCGCCGTCGTGAACGGGCGCACCATCAAGTTGAAGGGCAGCAGCGAAGGCATCAGCACCGCCGCCGGTTCTTCGATCGCCGGCAATTATGTGACCCTGCAGACCAACGGCCTGTCGCTTGGCGGCACGGTGCAGGGCATTACCAGCGCAGCGCTGGAAGACAGCGGCCAGGTGACGCTGGCGAATCCGGGCGGCACGATCCAGCTGGGCTCAGTCGCCACGCAGTTTGGCGGTTTCGCCCTGACGCTGGACAGCTCCACCCTGTCGAAAATTACCGCGCGCCAGCTGGTGCTGGATAACCGCTTCTCGGAAGTCATCGCCGGCATGTATGTCGGCGCGCTGGATATCAGCAGCATGCCGCTGAGCGATTCGCTGATCCTGCGCAGTGGCAGCACGGTGAATTTCAGCGGCACGCTGAAGCTTCCGTCGGCAGCCAACCTGAAGGCCTATGCAGGCAGCTCACTGACCACCAATAGCGCCGCCCAATTGCAGGCGCATGGTGTGCACCTGGAAGGGCAGAGCCTGAGCCTGGCCAGCGGTTCGATCACGGCTGACGTGGTCTCGCTGTACAGCAGTAACGATGTCGAGCTGGGCGGCACCACCGCCACTGCGACCGTACCGACCTACCTGCCGGCCAGCGTGCTGGGCGCCATCACCAGCAGCAGCCTGCACATTGGCAGCGGCGGCGCGATGAAGGTGGGCGGGGCGCTGGGCAGCTCGGGCATGAACCTGGCGCTGGAAGCGCAGGGCGGCAAGCTGACCATTGCGGCGCCGGTGCAAGCCAGCAGCATCAAGCTGGCCGCCGATGCCATGGAATTCTCGGACTTCGTCACTGCCGGCACGGCCGTGCTGGCGCCGTCGACCTCCGGCCATTCGGTGACCATTGGCGCGACCTGCACCGGCAGCTGCCTGTCCCTGACGGACCTGAGCTACATCAAGGCCACCACGGTCGGCATCGGCAGCAACCAAGCCGGCGGGACCAGCGCCATTACGCTGGCCGGCGCGGCCAACCTGGACGGTGTCACCAACCGCCTGGCCCTGTTCAGCAACGGCGCCATCACGCAGGACAGCAACACTGCCGCCGCCGCCCTGACCGTCAACGAGCTGGGCATCGACGCCGGCAGCGACGTCGTGCTGGACCATGCTTCCAACCAGGTGGGCAAACTGGCGGCGAGCGTCGGCAGCGGCGACATCACGTTCCGCAATGCCCAGTCGGTGGCGATTGCCAGCATGAATGGCGGCAACGCCGCGCTGGATACCGACTATGCCATCAATGGCGTGGTCGACAACGGCACCGTCAACATGAATGTCACCGGTTCGCTGACCTCGTCCGGCGCCACGATCCAGGCCAACAAGCTGGCCGCGACCGCCAGCGGCAGCATCGGTACCGCGACTTCGCCGCTGCTGACCAAGGTGGCCATGCTGCACGCGGAATCCACCGCCAGCAGCGGCAATGCGCCGATCAATATCACCAACAACAGCGGTGCGCCGTCGTCGCTGTCGGTGATCAAGCTGAAAACCAATACCGGCAATGCCGGCAACATCGTACTGAATAACTACGGCGCCACCGAAGTGGCGACGGGCGGCGAAGTAGCCAGCGATAGCGGCGACATCAGCCTGACCGCGCATAGCCCGCTGACCATCAACGGGCGTGTGGAAAGCAGTTCCGGCGATATCACGCTGGTGGCCGGCAGCAGCGGCAGCAGCGGCGATAACCTGGTGATCAACAACCTGGTGCGCACTGCGGGCGGCAACATCACCCTGCGCGCTGGCGCCGATATCACCTATGCAAGCAGCAACGTGGTGGCGCCCAATGGCACCATTACCAATGCAGCCAACGAGAACACGCCGACGGTGCCGACACCGCCGACGCTGGCCCAGTGCGTGGCCAATCCTGGCCTGTCGGGATGCGATTCGGTGCTGCCGTCGCTGGGGCAGTGCGTGTCGAATCCGACTGCCGCAGGGTGCTCGGTGGTGCTGCCCTCGCTGGGCGAGTGCGTGGCGAATCCGAATGCAGCGGGCTGCTCCGCAGTGCTGCCGTCGCTGAGCCAGTGCGTGGCCAATCCAAGCGCCGCCGGTTGCGCCGCGGTGCTGCCGTCGCTGAGCCAGTGCGTGGCGAATCCAAACGCCGCTGGCTGCTCCGCCGTGCTGCCGTCGCTGGCCCAGTGCGTGGCCAACCCAAGCGCCGCAGGCTGCTCCGCCGTACTGCCGTCGCTGGGCCAGTGCGTGGCCAATCCGAGTGCCGCAGGCTGCTCCGCCGTGCTGCCGTCGCTGGCCCAGTGCGTAGCCAATCCGGGTGCCGCAGGCTGCTCCGCCGTGCTGCCGTCGCTCAGCCAGTGCGTAGCCAATCCAACTGCGCCGGGCTGCGCTGCCGTGCTGCCTTCGCTGAGCCAGTGCGTGGCGACGCCGGCTGCGGCGGGTTGCGAAGCTGTGCTGCCATCGATCAGCCAGTGTGTGGCGACGCCGACCGCGCCGGGCTGCCAGGTGGTGCTGCCGTCGATTAACCAGTGCGTGGCAACGCCAACCGCGCCAGGCTGCCAGGCGGTGCTGCCGTCGCTGAGCCAGTGTGTGGCGACGCCGGCTGCGCCAGGCTGCTCGGTGGTGCTGCCGCCGCTCACCCAGTGCGTGGCGACGCCGACTGCTGCGGGCTGCGAGGCTGTGCTGCCGCCGCTGAGCCAGTGTATTGCGACGCCGGCTGCGCCAGGCTGCCAGGCGGTGTTGCCGTCGATCAGCCAGTGCGTGGCGACTCCAAAGGCGGCCGGCTGCCAGGTTGTGCTGCCTTCGCTCAATCAATGCGTGGCGACCCCGGCCGCCCCGGGCTGCCAGGTGGTGCTGCCGTCGCTGGGCCAGTGCCTGGCGACGCCGTCGGCGCCAGGCTGCTCGGTGGTGCTGCCTTCGATCAGCCAGTGTGTGGCCAATCCGGCGGCACAAGGTTGCCAGGTGGTGCTGCCATCGATCAGCCAGTGTGTGGCGACGCCGTCCGCGCCGGGCTGCTCGGTAGTGCTGCCTTCGATCAGCCAGTGCGTGGCCAATCCGTCCGCACAGGGCTGCCAGGTGGTGCTGCCGACGCTGGGCCAGTGTGTGGCGAATCCGTCCGCGCAGGGTTGCCAGGTGGTGCTGCCGTCGCTGAGCCAATGCGTGGCGACGCCTTCCGCGCAAGGCTGCCAGGTGGTGCTGCCATCGATCAGCCAGTGTGTGGCGAATCCGTCCGCGCAGGGCTGCCAGGTGGTGCTGCCGACCCTCGGCCAGTGCGTGGCGAATCCGTCCGCGCCAGGCTGCCAGGTGGTGTTGCCGTCGCTGAGCCAGTGCGTTGCGGCGCCTACTGCCGCCGGCTGCTCCGTGGTGCTGCCTTCGCTGAACCAGTGCGTGGCGACGCCTTCCGCCCAAGGCTGCCAGGTGGTACTGCCTTCGCTGGGCCAATGCGTGGCAACGCCTGGCGCGGCTGGCTGCTCGGTGGTGCTGCCATCGATCAGCCAGTGCGTGGCGTCGCCGACCGCCCAGGGCTGCCAGGTGGTGCTGCCAACCCTTAACCAATGCGTGGCTTCGCCGGCGACGGCCGGTTGCTCCGTGGTGCTGCCAAGCCTTACCCAGTGCATTGGGAGCCCGACCCTCGCGGGCTGCGTGGCCGTGCTGCCGTCAATTAACCAGTGCGCGGCCAGCCCGACGCTGGCCGGATGCGAAGTGGTGTTGCCGCGTCAGGACAATTGCGCGGCCAAACCGAACCTGCCGCTGTGCCAGGTGGTTTCGCCGCCATCCGTGGGCCAGCCGGCCAACCCGGTGCAGCTCGCAGTCAACCAAACGGTCCAGACGATCAATCAGTCGACCGCGCAAGTGGGCGGCGGTAAAAACGTCACGGCCCCGACGGGTGCTGGTGGCAGCAGCTCGAGCAGCTCGAGCAACTCCGGCAGCAGCGGCAGCGGTGGCCCCGCAGCCACGTCCGACACTCCAGGCGATAAAGAGAAGAAGTCTGAAGATACCGCGGGCACGAAAGAAGATACTTCGAAGGCGAAAAAAGATGATCCTGCTAAGAAAATGTACTGCAACTAAGCAATTCGCCCAAGGCGTGCTGCTGTTCGCCCTGTGGGCGATGGCGACACTGGCGCTGGCCGGGCCGGTGGCGGGCACGGTGGTGCATCTGAGCGGCCCGTTGTTTGCGAAGAAAGCCGACGGCACCGTGAAAGTGCTGTCGCTTAAGTCGGAAGTCGAAAATGGCGACACGCTGATGACGGAGAAGAACACCTACGCCCTGGTGCGCTTCATCGATAACAGCGAAATGACGCTCAAGCCGGGCAGTACGATGACGGTGGAGAACTTCAGCTTCGACAGCGGGCAGCAGGACAAGGACCAGGCCAGCTTCAAGCTGGTCAAGGGTGGGCTGCGCTCGGTGACCGGTTTGCTCGGCAAGCGCAGCAAGGAAAAGTTTGAGCTGAAGACGCCATCGGCCACCATCGGTATCCGCGGCACCACCTTCATCGCCGAGTACGTCGGCGCGGTCGCTTTGCCCAGCGCCAGCGCCCCGGGCTCGAATGGGGCGATGCTGCCGTCCCAGGGCGCGTCCCTGGCCCAGGTTCCGGCGCCGCCTATGCCGGGCAACAAGCCGCCGGGCTTGTATGTCCAGGTACTCGACGGCATGGTGGTCTTGAGCAACGGCAGCGGTGCGCAAAACTTTGCGGCCGGACAATTTGGCTTTGTTCCAAGTTCCCAGCTGCCGCCGGTTATCCTGCCGAGCAACCCAGGCATGCAATTCTCGCCGCCGCCGGCCTTTCACGCACCAGCGCAGAACGGCAACACAGCGCCGCAGCAATCGAACGCCGTCGACTGCATCGTCCGTTAAAAAGCGCTTGACCTTCCCACCATGGGATACTTGATACTGGTCGCCAGAAGATAGGCCAGGAGTATCCCATGAGTCAGTTTCAGCAAACCGTCCACATTGAAGGCATGAGTTGCGCATCCTGCGTGCGCCGCGTCGAGAAGGCGCTGGCGTCCGTGCCGGGCGTGAGGCATGCCGCCGTCAACCTAGCCACCGAGACCGCGCGCGTCGATTCCGATGCGCCGCTGGCGTTTGCCGCCCTGCAACAGGCGATTGGCAAGGCAGGCTATAACGCCAGCGAAGTGTCCGCCCCAGCGGACGAGGCATCGCCGCGCATTCCCGAGGGGCTGGCCGTCATCCTGTCGGCCGCGCTGTCGCTGCCGCTGGTGGTGCCGATGGCAGCCGAGTGGTTCGGCATGCACTTGATGCTGGCGCCGTGGCTGCAATGGCTGCTGGCCACGCCGGTACAGTTCGTGTTCGGTGCGCGCTTCTACCGCGCGGGCTGGAAGGCGCTGCGGGCCGGGGCGGGCAATATGGATTTGCTGGTGGCGCTGGGTACTTCCGCCGCCTATGGCCTGAGCGTGTACCTGGCCCTGGCGCCGCAGCATGGCATGGCGCACCTGTATTTCGAGGCGTCGGCCGTGGTGCTGACGCTGGTGCTGCTGGGGAAATGGCTGGAGGCGCGCGCCAAGCGGCAGACGGCTTCCGCCATCCGCGCCCTGCAGGATTTGCGGCCGGTGACGGCGCGCGTGCGGCGCGAAGGGGAGTCGGATGCCGACCTGCCGATCGCGCAGGTGCTGGTGGGCGACATCGTGGTGGTCCGCGCCGGCGAGCGGGTGGCGGTGGATGGCGAGGTGGTGGATGGGGCCAGCCACGTGGATGAATCCCTGATAACCGGTGAGAGCCTGCCGGTCGCCAAGCATGTGGGCGACCGCGTGACCGGGGGCGCCATCAATGGCGAGGGGCTGCTGCTGGTGCGCACCAGCGCGACCGGGGCCGAGACCATGCTGTCGCGGATCATCCGCCTGGTGGAGGATGCGCAATCGGCCAAGGCGCCGGTGCAAAAGCTGGTCGATAAAGTGGCGGCGGTGTTCGTGCCGGTGGTGCTGGTGCTGGCGGCGCTGACCTTTGCTGGCTGGTGGCTGGTGGCGGGCGATGCGGAGCAGGCGCTGATCAATGCGGTGGTGGTGATGGTGATTGCCTGTCCCTGCGCGCTGGGGCTGGCGACGCCGGCGGCCATCATGGCGGGTACCGGCGTGGCGGCGCAACACGGCATCCTGATCAAGGATGCGGAGGCGCTGGAAATGGCGCGCCAGGTGGATACCGTGGTGTTCGACAAGACCGGCACGCTGACGCAAGGTAAGCCCGTGCTGGCGCAGCTGCTGCCGCACGAGGTGGAGGCGCCGCGCCTGCTGCAGCTCGCAGCGGCCATACAGCGCGGCAGCGAACACTCGCTGGCGCGCGCCGTCCTTGACGCCGAGGCGAGCGCCGACGGCGCCGCCGGCGCGGCAAGCGGTCGCGGGGCCGGGGCGGCGGGGATTGGACTGCCCATACTGGAGGCAGACGCGCTGGTGACGTTGCCGGGGCGCGGGCTGCAGGCCCGGGTGGATGGCGCCGAGCTGCTGCTGGGTAGCGGGCGGCTCATGGCGGAGCGCGGTATCGACCTGGCGCCGCTGCTGCTGCGCGCGGCCGAACTGGAAGTGCAGGGGCACACCATCTCCTGGCTGGCCGATGCCGGGGCAGCGCGGCTGCTTGGCCTGCTGGCCTTCGCCGACCAGCCCAAGCCGCACGCGCGCGCTGCGGTCGAACGCCTGCACGCCCGCGGCATCGCCACCGTGATGCTGACCGGCGACAACCTGGGCAGCGCGCAGGCTGTAGCGCAAGCGCTCGGCATCGGCCAGGTGGAAGCCAACCTTCTGCCGGCCGACAAGACCGCCGTCATCGCCAGGCTCAAAGCGGAGGGCAAGCGCGTCGCCATGGTCGGCGACGGCATCAATGACGCGCCGGCGCTGGCCGCAGCGCACGTGGGCATCGCCATGGCCACCGGCACCGACGTAGCGATGAACGCCGCCGGCATCACCCTGATGCGCGGCGAACCGCTGCTGGTGGCGGACGCGATCGATATCTCGCACCGCACTTTCACCAAGATCCGCCAGAACCTGTTCTGGGCCTTCATCTACAATGTAGCAGGGATTCCGCTGGCGGCACTCGGCATGCTGAACCCCTTGCTGGCCGGCGCCGCGATGGCATTCAGCTCGGTCAGCGTGATCAGCAACGCGCTGCTGCTGCGCCGCTGGCAACCTTCGAAGGAGTAAGCCATGAATATCGGACAAGCCGCCACCGCATCCGGCGTCAGCGCCAAAATGATCCGCTACTACGAGAGCATCGGCCTGGTGCGCGAAACTGCGCGCACCGACAGCGGATACCGGATTTACGGCGACAACGACCTGCACACGCTGCGCTTCATCAAGCGCGCCCGCAACCTGGGCTTTTCGCTGGAGCAGATCGGCGACCTGCTGTCGCTGTGGCAGGACACCGGCCGTGCCAGTGCCGACGTGAAGTCGATTGCGATGGGCCATGTGGAGGAACTGAACCAGCGCATCGTGGAGCTGACGGAAATGCGCGACACGCTGGCCAGCCTGGCCAAGACCTGCCACGGCGACGGCCGGCCGGAATGCCCGATCCTGCAAACCCTTGGATCAGCGCAGGAACATGTACACGGTGAGAACTGCGCCCACCATCACGACAAAGATGCGCATAAGCTGCGGGGGAAGCCGGTAGATCAGCCACGAGCCCAGAAGGCCGCCCGCAATACCACCGGCGCATAAGGCCACGGCGGCGGCCCAGCTGATCATGCCGGAGAAGGCGAAGATCAGGGTGGCCGAGGCATTCATGGCCATGGCCAGCATATTTTTGGTCGCGGTGGCGGCGCGGATCTGCTGGCCGGCGATGGTGAGTGCGGCCAGCATCAGGAAGCCGATTCCGCCGCCAAAGTAGCCGCCGTAGATGGCGATGCAGGACTGCACCACGGCCAGTACCCATTTCGGCATACTGGCGGTGGCCTGGATCGGCTGGCGGCGGAACGCGCCCCATGCGAACATGGCGGTGGCGAACAACACCAGCCACGGGACCAGTTTCGCGAAAAAGGTCGGCGGTGTAATCCACAACAGGATAGCGCCCATGATGCCGCCGATGATGCTGATGGTGAACAGCTGGCCGAAACTCAGGCCGCTGACGCCTTCCGCGATCTTGCGGCCCGCGATGGCGGACGTGGCCTGGGCCGGGAACATGGCAACGGTGGACGTCATATTGGCGGCCACCGGGTTCAGTCCCGCCAGCAACAGGGCAGGGAAGGTGATGAAGGAACCTCCGCCAGCCAAGGCGTTCTGCGTACCGGCAAACAGTCCGGCGGCGGCAAGCAGTAAGATGGTATGAATGTCGGGCATCGGATCATTATAGCCAAGGAGCAAAGATGGAGCCTTACAAGCTTTACTACTGGCCGACCATCCAGGGGCGCGGCGAATTTGTGCGTCTTGCACTGGAGGAGGCCGACGTGCCGTATATCGACGTGGCGCGCGGCAAAGGGGGCATGAAAGCGATGCAGGAGCTGATTGCCGGCGGCAGCGACATCCGCGCGGCATTCGCACCGCCGGTGTTGCGGGCGGGAGAGCTGCTGATTGGGCAGACCGCCAATATCCTGATGTTCCTCGGCGCGCGCCATGGGCTGGCGCCGCGTGCCGAGGCGGGGCGGCTGTGGTGCAACCAGCTGCAGCTCACCATCGCCGACATCGTGGGGGAAGCGCACGACACGCACCATCCTATTTCCGTGAACATGTACTACGAAGAGCAGGCGCGCGAATCGAAGGCGCGGGCGCGCGACTTCGCCACCGAACGCATTCCGAAGTACCTGGATTATTTCGAGAGCGTGCTGCGGGCCAACCACGCACGCGGGGGATGGATCGTTGGCTCGCGCCTGAGTTATGTGGACCTGTCGCTGTTCCAGCTGCTGGACGGCCTGCGCTACGCTTTCCCGAAGTCGATGGAAGCCTATGAAGGACGCTGGCCTGGCCTGGCGCGGCTGTCCGGCCGGGTGGCGGCACGGCCGCGCGTGGCGGCCTATCTTGCCTCAAAACGCCGCCTGCCCAATAACGAGGATGACGTTTTCCGCCATTACCCCGAACTGGAACAGGGCGTGCGCGTCAGGCCGCGCGCGTGACCGGGTAGCCGGCGTCCACGATGGCGGCTTTGATCGGTTCCAGCGCCGCTGCCGAGTTAACCTTGACGTGCTTGCCTTTCAGGTCGACTTCGACCAGCGCCGCCGGGTCGACGCCGTGGACGGCTTCCGTTACGGCCGACACGCAGTGGCCGCAAGTCATGTTTTCTACGGTGAGATCGTACATTTTTGCTCCTTTCGAATGATGGCTAAACGTACTTTAATCCCTCCCACCGTAGCAAGGTCAAGCGTGTTCAGCCTTTGTTATAGCTGGTGATCAGGTTGCGGTAGTCGGGGATGTGGTTGGAGAACAGGGTGCCCAGGCCCTCGATGTCGTTGCGCCAGTCGCGGTGCAGCTCGCAGGCGGCGCCAAACCAGCTCATCAGCTGCACGCCGGCATCCTGCATGCGGCGCCATGCTGCGTCGCGGGTGATCTCGTTGAAGGTGCCGGAAGCATCGGTTACCACGAACACCTCGAAGCCTTCGTCGATCGCCGACAGGGCGGGGAAGGCGACGCACACCTCAGTCACCACGCCGGCAATGATCAGCTGCTTCTTGCCGGTGGCTTTGACGGCCTTCACGAAGTCCTCGTTGTCCCAGGCATTGATCTGGCCTGGGCGCGGAATGAACGGGGCTTCGGGGAACATCTGTTTCAGCTCAGGCACCAGCGGACCATTCGGGCCGTTCTCGAAACTGGTGGTCAGGATGGTGGGCAGCTTGAAGTACTTGGCCGAGGCGGCCAATGCCAGCACATTGTTCTTGAACTTGTCCGGTTCGATATCGCGCACCAGGGACAGCAGGCCAGCCTGGTGGTCGACCAGCAGCACGGCGGCATTGTTCTTGTCGAGGCGTTTGTACATGGCATTCTCCTTGGGAGGTGGTTTGGGGTAAGGACAGCATAGACACGCATCAATCGGGGCGGTAGTGCCGTAAAATGGCTTCAGTGTTCTTTTTGCGGAACAATGATGAACGACCTGAACGACCTCTATTACTTCGTGCAAGTGGTGGACCATGGCGGCTTTACACCTGCCGGGCGGGCCCTGGGCATGCCGAAGTCGAAACTGAGCCGGCGCATCGCCGCCCTCGAGCAGCAATACGATGTGCGCCTGCTGCAAAGGACCACGCGCCACTTCTCCGTGACGGATACCGGGCTGGAGTTCTACCAGCAATGCCAGGCGGTGCTGGCGCAGGTGCAGGGCGCGCGCGAGGTGATGGAGCGCCAGCGTTCGGAGCCGCAAGGCATGGTGCGGGTGAGCTGCCCGACGGCCTTGCTGGAGTACCGCATCGGCCCGCTGGTGGCGCGCTTCATGAAGCAGTGGCCGAAAGTACGAATACTGCTGGAAGCCAGCAACCGCCGCGTCGATGTGCTGAGCGAGGGATTCGATATTGCGTTGCGGGTGCGCTTTCCGCCGCTGGAGTCGAGCGAGCTGGTCATGCGCGTGCTGGCAAACAGTCCGCAGCGGCTGGTGGCCAGCCCGGCCTTGCTAAAGCCGCGCAAATCGTTCAGGCATCCCGACGCACTGGCGGTGGCTGGCTTGCCCAGCCTGGACTGGGGACCTGCGCGCGAGCATGTGTGGCAGCTGGAAGGCGCGGACGGCGTGCTGGCTACGGTGCCGCACCAGCCGCGCTACATCACGGACGATATGACGGCCTTGCGCCAGGCGGCGCTGGAAGGCATCGGCGTGGTGCAGCTGCCGTGCATGGTGGTGGAGGATGCGCTGGCTAAGGGCACGCTGGTCGATGTAGTGCCCGGATGGGCGCCCAAGGGAGGCTTGATCCACGCGGTATTCCCGTCGCGGCGCGGCGTGCTGCCGGGGGTGCGGCTGCTGTTGGACTTCCTGGCGGCGAATATCCAGCAGGACTAAATAAAAAGCCCCGCACTTGGCGGGGCTCTGGTTGCTGCGGCGGTGCTGGATTACAGCACGTCGCTCGCGTGGTCGGCCAGGCGGGAACGCTCGCCGCGTGCCAGCGTGACGTGGCCGCTGTGCGCCCAGCCTTTGAAGCGGTCGACCACATAGGTCAGGCCGGACGAACCTTCGGTCAGGTATGGCGTGTCGATCTGCGCGATATTACCCAGGCACAGGATCTTGGTGCCCGGACCGGCGCGCGTCACCAGGGTCTTCATCTGCTTCGGCGTCAGGTTCTGCGCCTCGTCGATGATGAGGAACTTGTTGACGAAGGTACGGCCGCGCATGAAGTTGAGCGACTTGATCTTGATGCGCGAGCGGATCAGGTCCTGCGTTGCCGCACGGCCCCATTCGCCGCCTTCACCGTCGGACTTGTTCAGCACTTCCAGGTTGTCGTCGAAGGCGCCCATCCACGGGCCCATCTTCTCTTCCTCGGTACCCGGCAGGAAGCCGATATCTTCACCCACCGGCACCGTGACGCGGGTGACGATGATCTCGTTATACAGCTTGGTCTCCAGCACCTGCGCCAGGCCGGCGGCCAGGGCCAGCAGGGTCTTGCCGGTACCGGCCTGGCCCAGCAGGGTGATGAAGTCGCACTCGGGATTCATCAACAGGTTCAGCGCGAAGTTCTGTTCGCGGTTGCGGGCGGTGACACCCCATACGCTGTTCTTGTTGTGCGAGTAGTCGCGCAGGGTTTGCAGGACGGCGGTCTTGCCGTTGATCTGCTTCACTTGCGCGTAGAACGGCGCCTCGCCGTTGTTCGGTTCCAGGAACACGAACTGGTTCACCAACAGGGACGGGATGAACGGGCCGGTCACGCGGTAGAAGGTGCTCGACTGGCCGTGCTTGTTCTCCTGCCAGGACTCCATGTCCTTGCCATGCTTGTTCCAGAAGTCGTCCGGCAACTGGACGATGCCCGAGTACAGCAGGTCGGTGTCTTCCAGCACGTGGTCGTTGAAGTAGTCTTCCGCCGGCAGGCCCAGGGCGCGCGCCTTGATGCGCATATTGATGTCTTTCGACACCAGCACCACCGCGCGGCCTGGCTGCTCGGCTTCCAGCGAGCGCACCACGGCCAGGATCTGGTTGTCGGCCTTGCCTTGCGGCAGACCTTCTGGCAGGTCGGCTACCTGTACCTTGGTCTGGAAGAACAGGTGGCCCTTGGCGTCCTTGTTGCCCAGCTTATTGAGCGGGATGCCGGCTTCCATGTCGTCGTCGTCGGTGTTGCTGACCAGGGCATCCAAGGTGCGGGAAACCTGGCGCGCATTGCGGGCGACTTCGGTCATGCCTTTCTTGTGGTTGTCCAATTCTTCCAGCGTCATCATCGGCAGGAAGACATCGTGTTCCTCAAAGCGGAACAGCGAGGACGGGTCGTGCATCAGCACATTGGTATCGAGCACGAACAGCTTGGTGCTGCCCAGCACATCGGCCTTGCGGCTGGTGGCGGACTTCAGCACCACTTCGTGCGCCTTGTGCTTGGCTGGATGCGGCGCATCGGCCTTGATCGGGGTGACCTTGGCGCGCGCTTGCGGCGCGGCCTTGGTGCGCGGTGGTGCCGGCACATCGTCCGGCAGCTTGGCGACCTTCAATGCCGGAGCTTTTTTCGCTGGGGCTTTGGCCGCTGGTGCGGGTTTCACTGCTTTGGCAGCAGTCTTGGTCGCCGCTTTCTTCGGCGCAGGTGCTGCCTTTTCTTCGGTAGGGAAGGGAACCGGATTCGCTCCGCTCGCCTTCGGGTAGTCTTTAGCCAGCAGCAGGGTGGCTGGCTTGCTAGGCAGTTTTGGCAGTGGCATCAGGATCTCAATCTCAAAAAGGATGCGGCCACGCGAAGGCATACGCCTGTGCATGGACGATCAAGGGGGTAATCGGAAAAACTAAAGGATGCCTGGCGGGCGTCTGCGTCGCCCGAAAGCCGGTGGGCATTGTGCCACCGGGGACAGTGGGTGGAAGGACTTACTCGACTCAAAATCTGGCTGACACGATCAAATGTAAAGCTCCCGTTGAGCTAACACATTCGCAGCGAGGGCTTTGCCATCAGCCCAGGTTTGCCACGAATTCCAGCACTTCATCGACGTGACCTGGTACTTTCACGCCTCTCCATTCTTTCACCAATCGGCCTTTTGCGTCAATCACAAACGTGCTGCGCTCGATGCCGCGTACATCTTTACCGTACATTTTTTTCATCTTCATGACATTGAAGGCCAGGCATACCGCTTCGTCCGGGTCGGAGATCAGTTCGAACGGCAGGCCAAGCTTGGACTTGAAGTTTTCGTGCGAGCGCAGGGAGTCGCGGCTGATGCCATAAATTTCAGCACCGGCTGCGGTGAATTGCTCATGCAGGTCGCGGAAAGCCATGTTCTCGGTGGTGCAACCCGGGGTGTTGTCCTTCGGGTAGAAGAACAGGACGGTGGATTTGGCAGGGCGGCCCGAAAGCTGGAAGGTCTGGCCGCTGGTCATGGCGGCGCTGAAATCAGGGATGTTTTGGCTCATGCGCGTGTATATGGATGCAAATTCTTATTTCTCAATGATCAGTGCCAGCAGGGCTTTGCGGCCTTCACCCATCAGGATGTTGTAGGTGCGGCAGGCGGCGTTGGTGTCCATGCATTCGACGCCGATCTGCTTGCCGATCAGCGGGGCGGTCAGGCGCGGATGCACGAAGCGCTGGCGCTCGCCGGTGCCCAGGATGACGACATCGGGCTGCTCGGCCAGCAGCTGTTCGAAGTGTTCGACCGTCAGTTCCTCGAACTTGGCGACCGGCCAGGCGCGCGGCGTGCTTTCCGGCAGCACCATCAGGCTGTAGGCGAAAGGCTGGCCGTTAATCTCGACTCCACCCTCGAAATAACCGGAAACGGTTTGATACTGGCCGGTGCTGGAAGAGTGAAGTTTCATAACGCTTAGCTATATTTAAATGCAATAGAGATCTTATTGTAACGTTTTGCGCATATCCATGGTTGATTAAACCAATTTAATTCGGCAGAATGGGTATTTTCGCAATGCAGCATTTACAGGTAAGGGATTGATTTTGCGTCCGGTTCAGAAATCCAACAAGCTAAACGAGATTTGCTACGAAATCCGCGGTCCGGTGCCCGAAAAGGCCCGCCTGATGGAAGAAGAAGGCCACAAGATCATCAAGCTGAACATCGGCAATATGCAGCCGTTCGGCTTCGACCCGCCTGACGAAATCGTCCACGACATGATCCTGAACCTGCCGAATGCGGCGGGGTATACCGACTCCAAGGGCCTGTTCGCACCGCGCAAGGCGGTGATGCATTACACCCAGCAGAAGAACGTCGCCGGCGTGACCATGGACGACATCTACCTGGGGAATGGCGCGTCCGAGCTGATCGTGATGTCGATGAATGCGCTGCTGAACAACGGCGACGAGGTGCTGGTGCCGGCGCCGGATTATCCGCTGTGGACCGCTGCGGTCAGCCTGTCCGGCGGCAAACCGGTGCACTATGTCTGCGACGAGCAGCAGGACTGGTTCCCGGATATCGACGATATGCGCAAGAAGATCACGCCGAACACCAAGGCGATCGTCGTGATCAACCCGAACAACCCGACCGGCGCGCTGTACCCGGATGAGGTGCTGCTGCAGATTATCGAACTGGCGCGCCAGCACCAGCTGATCATCTACGCCGACGAAATCTACGACAAGGTGCTGTACGACGGCGTCCAGCACACTTCCATCGCCGCGCTGTGCGAGGACGTGTTCTGCGTGACCTTCAACGGCCTGTCCAAGAGCTACCGTTCGTGCGGCTACCGCGCCGGCTGGATGGTGCTTTCGGGCGAAAACAAAAAGTACGCGAAGGACTATATCTGGGGCCTGAACATGCTGGCCTCGATGCGCCTTTGCGCCAATGCGCCGGGCCAGTGTGCGATCCAGACTGCGCTCGGCGGCTACCAGAGCATCAACGACCTGGTGGCCCCCGGCGGGCGCCTGCTCAAGCAGCGCGACCTGGCATACAAGCTGTTGTCCGAGATTCCGGGCGTCAGCGTAGTCAAGCCAAAAGCTGCACTCTATATGTTCCCCCGCCTCGATCCGAAGATCTACCCGATCGCGGATGACCAGCAATTCGCTTACGAACTGCTGGAAGAAACCAAAGTTCTTATCGTGCAGGGCACGGGCTTCAACTGGCATAGCCCGGACCACTTCCGCGTGGTCTTCCTGTCCAATTCGGACGATATGGAAGATGCCTTTGGCCGCATCGCGCGCTTCATGGAAGGCTACCGAAAACGGCACGGGCACGGTTAACACAATCCAGGGAATTTGAAAGATGAAATCGATTAAAGTAGGTTTGCTGGGCGTCGGCAACGTAGGCGCAGGAACGTTCAGTGTATTGCGTCGCAACCAGGAAGAGATCCGCCGCCGCGCCGGCCGCGGTATTGAGATTGTGGCCGTATCGGCCCGCAACCTGGAGCGCGCCAAGGAGCGCACTGAGGGCCAGTGCAAAGTCGTGGCAGACCCGTTCGCGATCGTCAACGATCCGGAAATCGATATCGTCGTGGAGCTGATTGGCGGCTATGACACCGCCAAGGAACTGGTGATGCAGGCCATCGCCAACGGCAAGCATGTGGTGACCGCCAACAAGGCGCTGCTGGCGCTGCACGGCACCGAGATCTTCGCCGCGGCGCAGGCCAAGGGCGTGATGGTGGCCTTCGAGGCGGCTGTCGCGGGCGGCATCCCGATCATCAAGGCGCTGCGTGAAGGCCTGACCGCCAACCGCATCGAATGGATCGCCGGCATCATCAACGGCACCACCAACTTCATCCTGTCCGAAATGCGCGACAAGGGCCTGGACTTCGACACCGTGCTGAAGGAGGCGCAGCGCCTGGGTTATGCCGAGGCCGACCCGACCTTCGACATCGAAGGCGTGGATGCGGCGCACAAGGCGACCATCCTGTCGGCGATTGCCTTCGGCATTCCGGTGCAGTTCGACAAGGCGCACGTGGAAGGCATCACCAAGCTGCAGGCGATCGACATCAAATACGCCGAACAACTGGGCTACCGCATCAAGCTGCTGGGTATCGCGCGCCGCGCCAAGGTGAATGGCGGCGAGGGCATCGAACTGCGCGTGCACCCGACCCTGATCCCGGCCAAGCGCCTGATTGCCAATGTGGAGGGCGCGATGAATGCGGTGCTGGTGCAGGGCGACGCCATTGGCGCGACCATGTATTACGGCAAAGGCGCGGGTCCTGAGCCGACCGCTTCCGCCGTGATTGCGGACCTGGTGGATATCACCCGCCTGGCGACTGCCGATCCGGAGCACCGCGTGCCGCACCTGGCCTTCCAGCCGAATGCGATGACCGATATCAAGATCATGCCGATGTCGGAAATCACCACCAGCTATTACCTGCGCATGACTGTGGCCGACCGTCCGGGCGTGCTGGCCGAGCTGACCCGCATCCTGGCCGACGGCAGCATTTCGATCGACGCCATGATGCAGAAGGAGCCGGCGGAAGGCGAGACCGAAGCCGACATCATCCTGCTGACGCACCAGACGCAGGAAAAGAATGTGACGGCGGCGATCGAGAAGATTGAAAAGCTGTCCAGCGTAGTCGGCAACGTCACCAAGATCCGACTCGAAAACCTGGCGTAAGCAATTCGAACAACGGGGACGGAAACTTGTTCCGTCCCTGTTTTCGGGGCTATCCATCGTTCTGCCACTGTAAAGTATTAAATAACGATACTTTGACAAGGCGGGTTGAGTGGCGGGAGAATGTGCTGTATGTTGTCAGCACTTTCACTTTTCCCGTGACGCAACATGAGCCATCCCAGCCAGTTCGACCTGCTGAAACAGCGCCGCTTCGCTCCCTTCTTCTGGACGCAATTCCTCGGCGCGTTCAACGATAACCTGTTCAAGACCGCCCTGGTGGTGGCGCTGGCGTTCGACGCCGCCAACTGGACCGACCTGCCGCCATCGCTGGTCACCAACCTGGTGCCCGGCCTGTTCATCCTGCCGTACGTATTCTTCTCCGCCACTTCCGGGCAGATCGCCGAAAAGATCGAGAAGGGCAGCCTGGCGCGCGTCATCAAGTGGCTGGAAATCGGCATCATGTCGGTGGCTGCGGTTGGCTGGTTCACGCACACCCTGTGGCTGCTGATGTTCGCCGTGTTCGGCATGGGCATGCACTCGACGCTGTTTGGCCCGGTCAAATATGCCTACATGCCGCAGCACCTCAAGCCGGAAGAGCTCACCGGCGGCAACGGCATGGTCGAAATGGGCACCTTCGTCGGCATCCTGCTCGGGCAAGTGTTCGGCGCGGTGATCGTGGAGCAAAAGCCGAATGGCGTGGCGTGGCTGGCGGCGGCGACGGTGATCTTTGCGGTAATGGGCCTGGTGTCGGCTTACGGCATCCCACGCACGCCGGCGCCGCAGCCGGACCTGAAGATCAACTGGAACCCGTTCACCGAATCGATCCGCAATATCCGTTTTTCGGCCTCCAACCGCACGGTTTTCTTGTCCATGCTGGGCAACTCGTGGTTCTGGTTCTACGGCGCGATCGTGCTGGCCCAGTTCCCGGTGTACGCCAAGGATTTCCTGAACGGCGACCGTACCGTCTTCGTGCTGCTGCTGACCATGTTCTCACTGGGTATCGGCGCCGGCTCGCTGCTGTGCGAAAAGCTCTCCGGCCGCAAGGTGGAGATCGGCCTGGTGCCGTTCGGTTCCATCGGCCTGTCGTTGTTCGGCATTGACCTGTACCTGGCGAGCCTGGGCTACAGCGTGCCGGCCGGCCAGGTGGACTTTATGGCGATGGCGCTGCAGCCTGGCGCCTGGCGCATCATCATGGACGTCGTCCTGATCGGCGTATTTGGCGGCTTCTTCATCGTGCCGCTGTTCGCGATGATCCAGCTGCGCGCCGACTCGCAGCACCTGTCGCGCACCATTGCCGGCATGAACATCATGAACGCGCTGTTCATGGTAGTGGCGACCGGCGTGGCGATCCTGCTGCTGAAAATGGGCTACACCATTCCTGAGCTGTTCCTGGCCACGGCCATCATGAATGGCGTGGTGGCGGTGTACATCTTCTCGCTGGTGCCGGAATTCCTGCTGCGCTTCCTGGCCTGGATCCTGATCCATACCGTGCACAAGGTGAAAACCGTCGATGCCGACCGCATTCCGGAGGAGGGCGGCGCGGTCCTGGTGTGCAACCATGTGAGCTACGTCGATGCCCTGGTGATCGTAGCGGCCAGCCCGCGCCCGATCCGCTTCGTGATGGACTACCGCATCTTCAAGACCCCGTTCTTCGGCTGGATCTTCCGCACCGCCAAGGCGATCCCGATCGCACCGGCCAAGGAAGACCCGTGGCTGATGGAGAAGGCTTTCGTCGATATCGCGCAGGCCCTGCACGAAGGCGAGCTGGTTTGCATTTTCCCGGAAGGGAAGCTGACGCGCGACGGAGAGTTGAGCGAGTTCAAAGGCGGCATCAAGAAAATTGTGGAACGCTCGCACGTGCCGGTGATCCCGATGGCGCTGCGCGGCCTGTGGGGCCACCTGCTTAGCCGCAGCCAGGACAGCCTGCTGGAACGGGCTTTCCGCAAAGGCTTCCGTTCGCAGCTGTCGCTGGCGGTCGGACAGCCGCTTGCGCCGACCGACGTGAGTCCGGAGATGCTGTACCGCCAGGTGGCAGAATTGCGCGGCGATTGGAAGTAATAAATTGTAGTTGCCGGCTACATACTTCTACATACAAAGGCGTCCGTCGGACGCCTTTGGCCTTTTTTACAATCGTTCATTCCAAAACTTTTGTGAAAGAGCAGACAAATGAAAACAATTTTGAAGACCGGCCTGTCCATCGCAATGCTGTCGCTGCTGGCCGCATGCGGTGGCGGCAATGGCGAAGCTGGCTCCAAGCCGGAAACCATTACGTCGTTGACCGACTTCGACAAGGGCATTGCCGGCTGGACCGGCGGCTCGTCCGACTACAGCCCGGAAACCGCACCGACCAACGTGGTCTTTGAGCAGCGCGGGCTGGCATCGCCGCTGACCGGCAAAGCCTACTTCATCGGCGGCACCAACCGCAGCGACGACCTGTTCCTGTTCGTGAAGCGCCAGTTCAACGGCCTGGCCAAAAACACCACCTATAGCGTGAAGTACACGCTCAAGATTGCCAGCAACGTGCCGTCCGGCTGCATGGGCGTGGGCGGTGCGCCGGGCGAGGCGGTGTGGGTGTATGCCGGCGCCACTGCGGCCGAACCGAAGCCGGTTACCGTGAACGGTGAAATCCGCATGAACATCGACAAGGGCAACCAGGCCGAAGGCGGCAAGGATGCCCAGGTGATCGGCAATATCGCCAACGGCCTGTCCTGCGGCAGCACTACCTATGCCAGCAAGACCCTGACCAGCACGAAGGAGCATAAAGTGACGACCGACGCCAACGGCGCGGTGTGGGTCATCGTGGGCATCGACTCGGGCTTCGAGGCGCGCTCCGAAATCGCACTGCAATCGCTGCTGCTCGAAGTGACTCCCGTCAAGCTGTGAAGTGTTGACGATTAGATAAAAATCACCTACTGTGAAGGCCGGGGCGGATTCCTCCAAGCCGGCCTGTCTTATGCCTTGTGCAGGGACAGCCTCTACGGGGTTACCCCGTGGGATTTTCAATATCCAGCATTTCGCCGCATGAGCGGCCGTGCGTTCCACGCACCCTTGCTCACGCATCACGAGACTCGTTGGAGGCTCCGCTCCTGAATACAAGGAAATTGGCCGCATTGGCGCTGGCCGACATGATGCTTGCCACCGACGGCAGCCTGGAACAACTGGTCGCCGCATGCCAGCGCGTGTTCGACCTGGCGCCGCCCTGGGCACCGCGCATTTGCCGCGCGCTCGCCAAGCGCACCGGCGATAACTTCCATTACTTCAACCGGCAGGAGCTGGCCGATATCCTGGCGCAGCTGCTGCAGCGCGCATCGGTCGCCATTCCACCGTTGCGGCGCTACTGCGTCGAGCCGCCGGTGCGTCCGCCTCAAGCCGGGTGGCTGCAGGCGCTGGCGCTGCCGGAACTAGCGACAACGGGTGTGCTGGCCGCCTGGCTGGAGGAGCCGGTTGGGGCGCTGGAATGGTTCGCCGACCAGTGGCGGCCCGGCAGCGCGGGGCAGGCGCGCTTGCAGCACTACCACTACCGCTGGGTGCCCAAGCGCAGCGGCGGCCAGCGGCTGATCGAAATTCCCAAGCAGCGGCTGCGCCGCATCCAGCACAGGATCCTGCGCGGGATCCTGGACCTGGTGCCGCCGCATCCTTCCGCGCATGGCTTCCGGCGCGGGCGTTCCAGCATCACGCATGCCGCGCCGCACGCCGGGCAGCATGCTGTGGTCCGCATGGACTTGAAGGACTTCTTCCCGCGCATCCAGTATTCGCGGCTGCACGCGCTGTTCGAAAAGCTTGGCTATCCGGCCAGCGTCGCCGGTGTGCTGGCGCGGCTGTGCGTGAACCGCGCGCCGCAGGAAGTACTGCGCCTGGGGCAGGACTGGGCCGAGCGCCAGGCTTTAAAGTCGCCGCATCTGCCGCAAGGCTCGCCATGCTCGCCGGCGCTGGCCAATTTGTGCGCCTACCGGCTCGACATGCGGCTCGAGGCGCTGTCCCGATCGGTTGGCGCCACCTATACGCGTTATGCCGACGACCTGGCCTTTTCCGGCGGCCCCGAATTTGCGCGCAGCGCGGAGCGCTTCCATATCCAGGTCGCCGCCATCGCGCTGGAAGAGGGCTTCCGCGTGAATACACGCAAGACGAAGTTGATGCGCGCCGGGATGCGGCAGCAAGTGACCGGCGTCGTCGTCAACCGGCACCCGAACCTCGCACGCGGCGAATATGACCGGCTGAAAGCGACGCTAACGAACTGCGTGCGGCACGGCCCCGCATCGCAAAACCGGGCGCAGCATCCCGACTTCCAGGCCTACCTGGCCGGCAGAATTTCCTATGCCCGGGCACTCAATCCGAGCCGGGCCATCCGCCTGCAGGCGCTGTTCGAGGCAATCCGCTGGGAAATTCATTAGTGTAGGAATTCATGTTAGAATGATCGTTCATTCTAGTTATTTCTGGAAAAACGATGAAAAACATGAAACAGAAATTTGTGCTGCTGGGCGCTGTCGCCGCAGTGGCTGCTATGCTCGCCGGCTGCGGCGGCAAACCTGCCGCCGCCCCTGCTGCCGCAGGCGGCCAGCAGGCGCCGGAAGTGGCCGTCTATACCGTGGCACCGCAAGCGCTGTCCCTGAGTACCGAGCTGCCAGGCCGCACCGCCGCCTACCAGGTGGCCGAGGTGCGTCCGCAGGTCGGTGGCCTGATCCAGAAGCGCCTGTTCACTGAAGGCGGCGACGTCAAGGCCGGCTCGCAGCTGTACCAGATCGACGCCGCCACCTACCAGGCAGCGTTCAACTCCGCCAAGGCCAACCTGGCCAAGGCCAAAGCCAACCTGGCGGCAGCCGGCCCGAAAGTGGCGCGCTATAAGGAACTGGTGGCGATCGAAGGCGTGAGCCGCCAGGATTACGACGATGCCGTGGCCGCCCACGAACAGGCCAAGGCCGAAGTGGAAGCCGCGCAGGCCGCGCTGGATGCGGCGCGTATCAATGTCGAATACACCAAGGTGGCGGCGCCGATTTCGGGCCGCATCAGCCGCTCCAGCGTGACGCCCGGTGCACTGGTAACCGCCGGCCAGGCTAACGCACTGACCACCGTGCAGCAGCTGGACCCGATCTATGTCGACGTGACCCAGTCCAGCGAAGAGCTGCTGCGCCTGAAGCGCGAGATGGACAACGGCTCGATCAGGAAAACCAATGGCCAGGCCAACGTGACCCTGCTGCTGGCGGACGGCAGCAAGTATGCCTTGCCGGGCAAGCTGCAGTTCTCCGATGTCAGCGTCGATCCTGGCACCGGCAATGTGACCCTGCGCGCGCTGTTCCCGAACCCGAAGCATGACCTGCTGCCGGGCATGTTCGTGCGCGCCGTGCTGGAAACCGGCGTCAGCGAGCAGGCCATCGCCGTGCCGCAGATGGGCGTGACCCGCAACCCGAAAGGCGAGGCCACGGCCCTGGTGCTGAACAAGGAAGGCAAGGTTGAACAGCGCGTGCTGCAGACCGGCGGCACCGTCGGCGACAAGTGGCTGGTGAAGTCCGGCCTGAGCGCCGGTGACCGCGTCATCGTGGAAGGCCTGCAGAAGGTGAAGCCGGGGGCTGCGGCTATCGTCGCCAAGTCGGCCAGCCCGGCGCCGGCCGCCGGCAGCGATGCGTCCAGCGCAGTCGCCGCACGCTGAGCGGGGAGTCTGAACCATGGCCCGCTTCTTTATCAACCGCCCGATTTTTGCCTGGGTACTCGCCATCGTCGTGATGCTGGCGGGTGTCATGGCAATCAAAGGGCTGCCAATCTCGCAGTACCCAAGCATTGCCCCGCCGTCGATCTCGATCACCGGTTCCTATCCGGGCGCATCGGCCAAGACGGTGGAGGATGCCGTGACCCAGATCATCGAGCAGAAGATGAAGGGCATCGACGGCCTGCGCTATATGTCTTCGACCAGTGATTCGACCGGCGGCATCAATATCACGCTGACCTTCAAGAGCGGCACCAACCCAGACATCGCGCAGGTGCAGGTGCAGAATAAGCTGCAGCTGGCGACGCCGTTGCTGCCAAGCGCAGTCACCCAGCAAGGCCTGGTGGTGTCGAAAGCCACCCGCAACTTCCTGATGGTGCTGGGCTTCGTCTCCGAAGACGGCAAGATGAAACAGTCCGACCTGGGCGACTATGTGGCAGCCAGCGTGATCGACCCGTTGAGCCGAGTGCAGGGCGTGGGCGACGTGATGCTGTTCGGTTCCCAGTATGCGATGCGCATCTGGCTCGATCCGCAAAAGCTGCAAGGCTTCCAGCTCACGCCAGCCGACGTGACCGCTGCCATCCAGGCGCAGAACGCCGAAGTATCGGCCGGTGAACTGGGCGGCGCGCCTGCCGTGCCGGGCCAGCAGCTGAATGCCACCGTGACGGCGCAAAGCCGCCTGCAGACGCCGGAGCAGTTCGGCGCCATCCTGCTGAAAACTACCGCCAGCGGCGCTACCGTGCACCTGCGCGACGTGGCGCGCGTGGAGCTTGGCAACGAGAACTACAACACCATGGCGCGCTACAACGGCGCGCCGGCGGTGGGCGTGGCGATCAAACTGGCGACCGGCGCCAATGCGCTGGACACCGCCGACGCGGTGAAGCAGAAGATCGAAGTGATGGGCAAGCAGTTCCCGCAAGGGATGAAGGCGGTGGTGGCATTCGACACCACGCCGTTCGTTAAGCTGTCCATCGAAGAAGTGGTGAAAACCCTGGTGGAAGCGGTGATCCTGGTGTTCATCGTGATGTACCTGTTCCTGCAGAACTTCCGCGCCACGCTGATCCCGACCATGGCGGTGCCGGTGGTGTTGCTGGGTACCTTCGCCGTGCTGTTCTCGCTCGGCTACTCGATCAATACGCTGACCATGTTCGCCATGGTGCTGGCGATCGGCCTGCTGGTGGACGATGCCATCGTGGTGGTGGAAAACGTTGAGCGCGTGATGACGGAGGAGGGCCTGTCGCCGAAGGAGGCCACCATCAAGTCGATGGGCCAGATTTCCGGTGCGCTGGTAGGCATCGCCCTGGTGCTGTCGGCCGTGTTCGTGCCGATGGCGTTCTTTGGCGGTTCGACCGGCGTGATCTACCGCCAGTTCTCGGTGACCATTGTTTCCGCCATGGCGCTGTCGGTGCTGGTGGCGATGGTGTTCACGCCTGCACTGTGCGCAACCTTCCTGAAGCCGGGCGCCCACGTATCGGAGAAGGGCTTCTTCGGCTGGTTCAACCGAACCTTTGACCGCAGCAGCACCAGGTACCAGGGCTGGGTCGGCAAGATGATTGCGCGCAGCGGCCGTTCGCTGCTGGTGTATGGCGCGATGCTGGCCGTGCTGGCGGTGGCCTTTGTACGCCTGCCAACCTCCTTCCTGCCGGAAGAAGACCAGGGCATCCTGTTCTCCATGGTCCAGCTGCCAACCGGCGCCACCCAGCAGCGCACGCAGAAAGTGCTGGAAAAGCTGGAGCACCACTTTATGGAAAATGAAAAAGCATCGGTGGCTTCCATCTTCACGGTGGCCGGTTTCAGCTTTGCAGGCAACGGCCAGAATGCCGGCCTGGCCTTCGTGCGCCTGAAGGACTGGTCGGAACGCCAGGGCCCGGAACTGGGCGTGAAAGCGATTGCCGGCCGCGCCATGGGCGCCTTCTCGCAGATCCGCGAAGCGATGGTATTTGCCTTTGCGCCGCCGGCTGTGATGGAACTGGGTAATGCCAGCGGCTTTGACCTGCAGCTGCAGGACCAGGGCGGCGTGGGCCACGAAGCCTTGATGGCGGCGCGCAACCAGTTGCTCGGCATGGCCGCCAAGAACCCGATGCTGATGGCGGTGCGTCCGAACGGCCAGGAAGACACGCCGCAGTTCAAGCTCGATATCGACCAGCAGAAAGCCACCGCGCTGGGCCTGACCGTGGCCGACGTGAACAAGGTGCTGAGCGTGGGCTGGGGCTCGTCGTACGTGAACGACTTCGTCGACCGTGGCCGCGTGAAGCGCGTGTACCTGCAAGGTACGCCGGAATCGCGCATGTCGCCGGAAGATTTGAACAAGTGGTCGGTGCGCAACGCGCATGGCGAAATGGTGCCGTTCTCGGCGTTCGCCACCGGCCGCTGGATCTACGCATCGCCGCGCCTGGAGCGCTACAACGGCGTGCCATCGGTGAACGTGCAGGGTATGCCGGCGCCTGGCGTGAGTTCCGGCGTCGCCATGGCGGAGATGGAGAAGCTGGTGGCGCAGCTGCCGGCCGGTATCGGCTTCGAGTGGACCGGCCTGTCGATCGAAGAGCGCGATTCCGGTTCGCAGACCACGGTGCTGTACACCATCTCGGTGCTGATCGTGTTCCTGTGCCTGGCCGCGCTGTATGAGAGCTGGTCGGTACCGTTTTCGGTGCTGCTGGTGGTGCCACTGGGCGTGATCGGCACCGTGCTGGCAACCTGGGGCTTCCACCTGGCGAACGACGTGTACTTCCAGGTCGGCCTGCTGACCGTGGTCGGCCTGTCGGCGAAGAATGCGATCCTGATCGTGGAATTCGCCAAGGAACTGCAGGAGCAGGGCATTGAGCTGCGCGCAGCGACGCTGCAGGCAGTAAAACTGCGCCTGCGCCCGATCCTGATGACGTCCATCGCCTTCGGCCTCGGCGTGCTGCCGCTGGCGCTGGCGAGCGGCGCCGGTTCCGGCAGCCAGAACGCTATCGGCGTTGGCGTCCTGGGCGGCATGCTGACCGCGACCTTCCTCGGCATCTTCTTCGTGCCGGTGTTCTTCGTGCTGGTGCGCGCATGGGTGGCCCGCAAGGCCGCCCCCGCCGTCGCGCCAACCGCTATCGCCAAGGAGGCGTGATATGAACAAGACTATCTTTACTCTTGCTGCGGCGGCCCTGCTGGCCGGCTGCAGCCTGGCGCCGGTGTACCAGCGCCCAGCGGCGCCGGTCGCCGCAGCCTGGCCGCAAGGCGAAGCGTATAAGCCGGCGGCCAGCGCCGCCGATGCCAAACCGGCCAGCGAAATCGCCTGGCGCGACTTCATCGGCGACCAGCAGTTGCGCGGCGTCGTCGATCTGGCGCTGGCCAATAACCGCGACCTGCGCGTCTCTGCGCTGAATATCGAGAAGGCAAGGGCGCAGTACGGCATCGACAGTGCCGCCCAGCTGCCGAAGGTGAACGCACAAGTCGGCCAGAACGCAGCGCGCGCTCCGGGCGGCGACATCAGCCGCCAGTACAGCGGCGGCCTGGCGTTGCCGGCTTATGAATTGGACCTGTTCGGCAAGCTGCGCAATATGTCGGAGGCGGGCCTGCAAGCCTGGCTCGGCACTGAGCAGGCGCAGCGCGCCCAGCGCCTTAGCCTGGTGGCCGAAGTGGCCACCACCTGGCTTGGCCTGGCGGCCGACAAGGAGCGCCTGCGCCTGGCGCAGGACACGCTGAAAAGCCAGCAAACCACTTTTGACCTGAGCAAGCGCCGCTTCGAAGCCGGCGCCACCTCGGGCCTCGACATGTACGAAGCGCAAACCAGCGTTGAAGCTGCGCGCAGCGACATGGCCTTTTACACCGCCCAGGTAGCGGCCGGCGAGAACGCGCTGGCCCTGCTGGTCGGTACCCAAGTGCCGGCCAGCCTGCTGCCGCAGGCCTTGCCGACAGCCGTCACCACGCTGGCCGAACTGCCGGAAGGCGTGCCGTCGTCGGTGCTGCTGCAACGCCCCGACGTGCTGGAAGCCGAGCATGCGCTGAAAGCCGCCAACGCCAATATCGGCGTGGCGCGCGCCGCCTTCTTCCCGAGCATTACGCTGACCGGCACGGCGGGCAGTGCCAGCGGCGCGCTGGGCGACTTGTTCAAGGCCGGCAGCGGCGCCTGGAGTTTCCTGCCGCAATTGACCGTGCCGCTGTTCGATGCGGGCGCCAACAACGCAAGGCTGGATATCGCCAAGGCCGACAACGGCATTGCCGTGGCGCGCTATGAGAAGTCGATCCAGTCGGCGTTCCGCGAAGTGTCGGATGCGCTGGCCCAGCGCGGTACGCTGGACGAACGTGTGGCGGCGCAGGCCGCGCTGGCCGAAGCGGCCAGCCGCAGCTACCGCATCCACGAGGCGCGCTACCAGAAAGGTGCGGAGTCTTACCTGAATGCCCTGGTGTCGCAGCGTGCCTTGTACGCGGCGCAGCAAGGCCTGATCAGCGTGCGGCTGGCGAAGGCGGCCAACCAGGTGGCCTTGTACAAGGTGCTTGGGGGCTGGGCTTAATCGAGATCGATACCGGCCGGCGGCATCCACTCCATCACGTTGTAGATGCCGTCCACGCCCAGGATCTCGAAGCCGCAGCGCTGCAGCAGGCGCTGGGCTGGGCTGCCCAGCATGACATTGATGCGCACCGGCAGGCGCAGGCGCTCGCCCTGGGCCTGCAGGCTGCGCAGCAGGCCGAGGCCGATGCCGCGGTTGCGGCATTCGGGCAGCAGGCAAATGTCGAGGATGCGCAGTTCGTCCGGGCCGTAATCGACATACAGGCGGCCCACCGGCCGGTCGCGCTCGAAGATCACGGCCAGGTCGGCATTGGGGTAGCGGGTTTCAAACCAGGTTTGCTGGGCCTTGAACTGCAAGCCTTGCAGCAGGGTTTCCGTTTCGAGGTCGCAGCCTCCCATGTGGACATCCGCGCTGCGGGTGCTGGAATACAGCTGCTGCATGAAAGCCATATCGCCCGCTTCGGCGGGGCGCATCTCGATGGAGCGGGAGGTTCGGGAGGGCATATCGTTACACTCTTTCCTTTAAGAATGAAGTAACTGCCTTTCAATCATAGCACGTTGTAATTTGACAAAGCGCATTCCCTTGGCCAGAGTAAACGCCTTATGACTGAAAAACGCCACATTGACCCAGAGCGCGCCGCCACCCGCCGCCGCCAGGTGCTGGATGCCGCCACTATCTGTTTCCGCCGCAGCGGATTCCATGGCGCCAGCATGTCGGAGATTTCCAAGGCGGCCGGCATGAGCGCGGGCCATATCTACAATTACTTCGCCAGCAAGGACGCCATCATCGCGGCCTTCGTTGAGGATAACGTCACCCGCGTCATGGAGCTGATCCACGCGATCGAGATCCAGCCCGACCCGCTGCAGGCTATTGTGGACGATGTGGAGCAGAGCGTCCGCAACAACCTGGACCCCGACCACTGGGCGCTTCCCCTCGAAATTTTTGCCGAGAGTGCGCGCAACCCCGTCATCGCCGCCCTGAGCCAGGACGCCGACCGCCGCATGGGCGTGCGCTTCCACGCCTTGCTGAAGGCTGGCCGTGAAAAGCATGGCCTGGCGGCGGACGACGCTATCGTCGCCGCGCGCATGGAGGCGGTGATCTGCCTGTACCAGGGCTTGCAGCTGCGGGCCCTGCATAATCCTGGCCTGCCGGTTGCCGGCGTGGTCGACTCTTTCCGCATCGCGCTGAAGGCGCTGCTTTTTAGCTAAGGACATCAGCATGGCCAACTACGTATTCCCGCCGCACTTGTTCGCGGCCCTGCACATCGCCGGCAGCGACCAGCTTTTCCCGGTGCGCCGCGTCTACTGCGTGGGCCGCAACTATGCCGGCCATGCGCGCGAGATGGGTTCCGACCCTGACCGCGAGCCGCCATTCTTCTTCTGCAAACCGGGCGACGCCGCCGCGGTGGTGCCGGTGGCGCCAGGCACGGTGGCCGAGCTGCCATACCCGCCTCAGACCAGCAATTACCACTATGAATGCGAGTTGGTGGTGGCGATCGGCAAGGGCGGCAGCGATATCCCAGTAGAGGACGCGCACCAGCACATCTTCGGCTACGCCGTTGGCCTGGACATGACCCGCCGCGACCTGCAGGGCAAGATGAAGGACGCCGGCCGTCCGTGGGAAATCGGCAAAGCGTTCGATTACTCCGCGCCGGTCGGCCAGTTGCGCCGCGCTTCCGAGGTGCCCGGCGTCGAAAGCGCCGGCATCGCGCTGGCGCTGGATGGCGCGGTGCGGCAGTCAAGCAGCACCGATCACATGATCTGGTCGGTGGCTGAAACCATCGCCAAGCTGTCCACCTTGTTCCGGCTGGAACCGGGCGACCTGATTTTCACCGGCACGCCCGAAGGCGTCGGCGCCGTCGAGCGCGGCCAGTCGCTGACCGGCAGCATCGATGGCCTGGATAGCTTGTCCGTGAAGTTCGTGTAACGAAAACTGCGCTAGAATCCATCACCGCATTACTTTTTTATCAACCGAAAAAGGAGTAGGCAGATGGGTTGGACCGGTGGATACACCTCAGACATTGAGTACACGGCAGGCTATTACCCGGAGCAGAATCCGGTACTGCTGAATTTCGTCGCCACGGTGAACGGCTACGAGCCGCACCCACTGGATAAGCCGTTCACATATTTTGAGCTGGGCTTTGGCCGCGGCGAGACGGTGAACCTGCTGGCAGCGTCCAACCCGCAAGGGCGCTTCTACGCGGCGGACTTCAACCCGGCGCATGTGGCCGGCGCCACTGCGCTGGCGAATGCCGCTGGCCTGGAAAACCTGACGCTGCTGGAAAGCAGTTTCGCCGACCTGGCCGCCGGCGCGGTGGAACTGCCGCAGTTCGACTTCATCACCTTGCACGGCATTTATACCTGGGTGACGGCGGAAAACCGCCGCTGCATCGTGGATTTCGTGGCCCGCTACCTGAAGCCCGGCGGCTTTGTCTACGTGAGCTACAACGCGATGCCTGGCTGGACCGTGAGCTTGCCTTTGCAGCGCCTGCTGGTGGAGTATGGCGACGCCTTCCCGAACCGCAGCGACATCCAGGTCGGCAACGCGGTGGAATTCGTGCAAAAAATGGTGGACGCGAAGGCCTCCTACTTCGGCACTGGCGGCCCCATGCTGCAAGTCCGGCTGGATGCGTTTGCGAAGTACAACCGCAGCTACCTGGTGCACGAATACATGCATAAGCATTGGCAGCCGCTCTATCACGCCGATGTGGCGCGCGACTTCACCGATGCCAAGCTGGACTTCGTTGGCACGGCCGAATTGCCGGAAGCGTATCCGAAACTGTATTTGTCGGAAGAGAAGCAGCAGCTGATTGCCACCTTCCCTGATTCGGCAATGCAGGAAACCATCAAGGACTACTGCCAGAATACCTGCTTCCGCAAGGACATCTATATCCGCGGCGCGCGCAAACTGGAGCCTCTACGGCGCCGGCAACTGCTGGAGCGAACCGGGCTGGCGTTGTGCGTGACGCGCGATGATGTCAAGGTGAGCATGAGCTTTGGCATTGGAGAAGTAACGGTCAAATCGGAGCTTTGCCTGCCAATCTGCGATGCCCTGGCCCGCAAGCCGCACACCCTGGCGCAGCTGGCGGAATTGCCGGCCTTGCAGGGGCGGAATTTCGAAGACGTGGTGCAGCTGGCCGCCTTGCTGGTGGCATCGAAACAGGCGGTTCTATTCAATCTGGACGGCGCGGAGCAAGACGCCGCGCAGGCCAAGCGGATGAACCTGGCGCTGGCGGCCAAAGCCCGTTATGGGGACGAATTCAACAACCTGTGCAGCAGCCTGACCGGCGGGGCGCTGGGAACCGACTTCATCGCACGCCTGGTGTATTGGCTGATTGCCGGCGAAAAGATCGAAGTCGATGAAAAGGCGCTGGGCAAGGCGGGCTGGGTCCTTATGAAGGCGCAGGGCCGCCACATGGTGAAGGAGGGCGTCCATTTGTCGGATGATGCATCCAACATCGCGGAACTGACGACCCAGATTGGCACGGTGCTGCGCGAAAAATTGCCGGTTTGGCGCCACCTGAACATGCTTTGAAAATGGAAAAGGGTTACAGCCAAAAACTGTAACCCTTTTTTTATTCGAATGGTCGGGGCGAGAAGATTCGAACTTCCGACCCCCTGCACCCCATGCAGGTACGCTACCAGGCTGCGCTACGCCCCGACTCGAGCCTCGGATTATAGCAGAGCGATTTGAGCTTTTGTCAAAGTTACCTCAGACTACACAAATGCCAATCGAACTGACCCAGGCGGAGCGCGCCGCCGAACTTATCGCGCAGTCGGATGGACTTGTGATCGCGGCCGGTGCCGGGCTTGGCGTGGATTCCGGCTTGCCCGATTTCCGCGGCAACGAGGGGTTCTGGAAAGCCTATCCGGCCCTTGGCCGGGCGCGCATGGAGTTCACCAGCATCGCCTCGCCGCGCACCTTCCATGAAGACCCGGCGCTCGCCTGGGGCTTTTATGGCCACCGGCTGGCGCTTTACCGCGCAACCGTGCCGCATGAGGGTTTTGCGCTGCTGCGCGCCTGGGGCGGGGCGATGGAACATGGCTGCTTCGTTTTCACCAGCAATGTCGATGGCCAGTTCCAGAAGGCTGGTTTCGACCCGCAAGCCATTTACGAATGCCATGGCTCGATCCATCACCTGCAATGCCTGGAGCCGTGCGGCGGCGCGATCTGGCCGGCGGACGATTTCGTTCCGGATGTCGATGCCGGTGCCTGCCGTTTGCGCAACGAGCCGCCGCGCTGCCCGCATTGCGGTGGCTTGGCGCGGCCGAATATTCTGATGTTCGGCGATTGGGGCTGGATCGAGCGGCGCAGCGAGCTGCAGGCGGCGCGGCTGGAGGCATGGCTGTCGCGGGTGCGGCGGCCGCTGGTGATTGAGCTGGGGGCGGGGACGGCGATTCCGTCCGTGCGCCACTTTGGCCACAGCGTGCTGCAACGCGGCGGCCGGATGGTGCGTATCAATCCGCGCGAGCACGCGGTTGCGAGTGGCGCGGACGTCGGTATCGCAGCCGGCGCGCTGGAAGGGCTGCGCGCGATTGCGAAAATAAATTGAAGCAGCTGTCGATTTCGGGAAAGCTGGCGCGTCGTCGGAATATGGCAGGCGTGCTGCCATCAACTAACCAAACAGTGAGGACAAAATGAACAAGCAAATCTTCGTGAACCTGCCAGTCAAGAACCTGGAAAAGTCGAAAGCCTTCTTTGCTGCGCTGGGCTATACCTTCAACCCGCAGTTCACCGACGAAAATGCGGCGAGCATGGTGATCCATGACGGTAGCATCTACGCGATGCTGCTGGTGGAGGACTTCTTCCGCACCTTTACCTCGAAACCGATCGCCAACGCGAAGGAGGCGACGGAGGTGCTGGTTTGCCTGTCCTGCGAAAGCCGCGAGGAGGTCGATGAGCTGGTGCGCAAGGCGGTGGCGGCCGGTGGCAAGACGCCGCGTGAGCCGAAGGATTACGGTTTCATGTATGCCCACGGCTTTGAAGACCTGGATGGCCACATTTGGGAGCTGGTTTACATGACCGAGGCACCAAAGTAATAAAAGTTTCCTTAAGCGCGTGACAATTGTATAGTTTTTAGGCAAACTTGCTCACTACACTGAAGGAGTGGGCAAGTTTGTCGGAGGTCATCGTGCTGTCCTGGTGGGTTCGCTGGCTATTGATTGCAACTGTGGGGGGCGCAGCTTCGCTGTACGCCATGGACACGGTGCGCGTTGCCTCGTTGTTGCCGGTGCCACCGCCCGCCTCTGAAAAGCTTGCCCAAAAGAACGAACGCGCGCCAGCCAATGCGGTGGCTAAAGCTTCCCAGATGGATAAGGTGGCGGATGCGTTGTCGGGAAATTAGATGCGGATAGCTGTTTTGTCTGACATCCACGGTAACTTGTGGGCGCTTGAGGCAGTGCTGGCTGACCTGGCGCGGCGCAGTGTGGATGCGACGGTCAATCTGGGCGACATTCTGTCGGGCCCTTTACTTCCTGCGGAGACGGCTGAGCGCTTGATGGCGCTTGGGCTGCCGACTATCCGGGGCAATCATGAACGGCAAGTCCTGGAGCACGATCCGGCCCGCATGGGGGCTTCGGACCGCTGGGCGCATGACCATATTTCTGATTCGCACCGCGCCTGGATTGCGGGTTTGCCGGCTTCCCTGCGCTTGCACGACGATGTGCAGATGGTGCATGGCACGCCGGGGTCGGATCTGGTGTATTGGATGGAGACGGTCGATCCGGCGGGGCAGCGGGCGGCAACTTATGCTGAGGTGCTGGAGCGGGCGGGGAATGCACCTGCTTCCTTGATTTTATGCGGGCACACGCATGTGCCGCGTTCTGTATTGCTGGAGGATGGCCGCTTGGTGGTCAATCCGGGCAGCGTGGGCTTGCAGGCTTATTCGGACGAGCATCCCTATCCACACAAGGCGGAGAATGGGACGCCGCATGCGCGGTATGCGATTGTGGAGCGGACTGCCGGAGGCTGGGCAGTTGAGCAGTATGCGGTGCCGTATGACTGGGAGGCTGCGGCGCAGGTGGCTGAGCGGCATGGGCGGCCGGAGTGGGCTTTTGCTCTGCGTACGGGGCGGATGTTAGTATAGGCCGAGCTGTTTGGCGTACATGGCGATCATCATGCCAGCCAGGGTCAGGATGGCGCCTGTGGTCCAGCGGATGCTCTTGATGATGTTGTCCTCATGCCGGGCTGCGTCTGCGTGCTGTGGTGCTTGCGCTGCTCGGCGAGTTGTTGTTCGGAATGGTCCCGGAGTTTTTCGACCTGGCGGTCGGTATGGGCGCGGTTCTCGGCGTTGCATTCTCGTTGTGCTCCATGGCCGGGCGTTTTGAGCTTCGACAGCAAGGATGCTGGAAAGTTCCAGGAATTTTTAGCCGGGGCGGTGGCTGACCTCGATCAGGATGCCGCCGGGGGCTTGGCACCAGAAGGCGAGGCAGCCGTAGCTGACGGCTGGCTCGGCTGGAAGGGGGAGGCCGGCGTCGGCCAGGCGCTGGTAGGCTGCGTGTACGGCGTCGTCGGACGGTTGCAGGAAGCCGATGTGAAAGGCTTTCGGGTACTCGGCCTTCTCGGCCTGCTGCAGGATCAGGGCGAAGCCGTCTTCGCCGCGCAGGATGGCCATGCTATCGACCGGCGCGTGCACGCGCTGGAAGCCGAAGCCGCGCTGCAAGTAGTCGGCGGCGCCTTCCAGGTCCGTAACGGGCAAATCAATATGGTTAAGCTGCATTGTTGATCTCCGGTATTGATGGCATATTTCTATCCTAAGCCAAATGTGCCGGGAGAGCCTTATGCCACGAAGCCTGTTGTGCGTACTTGCCTTGCCGTTGTGTTGTGCGGCGGCGGAGTCCGAGGACTGGATCGGGACTGACCGTCCGGACTTCGTGGATGCGCCGGCTGTTGTCGGCAAAGGGCGCGTGCAACTGGAGACGGGCTGGCTGCAATCGAAGGAGGCGCGCAGTACGCCGTGGATGCTGCGGTTGGGCGTGTCCGATGATGTCGAGCTGCGCGCTGAGTCGGATGGGCGGCTGGCCGAGCGTGGCGCGGCAGGGCACGCTCGGGGTTGGGGCGATGTGGCGCTAAGCGCCAAGTGGCTGTGGCGGGAGGCGGAGGGTGGCGCGCCGGCGATCGGGCTGATTGGCCAGCTGGATTTGTCCACCGGCTCGCGGGAATTCCGTGGCGAGGGCACGCGGCCTTCTTTGCGGCTGCCGCTGGAGTGGGATCTGCCGCATGACCTGAACCTGGGTGTCATGCCCGGCATCTATCTGGATCGCAATGAGCGCGGCCGCCGCATATCGACCGGCCAGTTCGGCATCACCGTGGCGAAGAATTTTGGCGAGCGCGCTTACACCTTCGTTGAACTGGCAGCGCCGCGCATTGCGCGAGGCCGCGATGGCGGCAGCACGGCCAGTTTCGATTTCGGCGGCGGCTATTCGCTGACGCGCGACCTGCACGTGGATGTCGGTGTGATGCTGGGCCTGAACCGCCGCACGCCGGACCGTGCGCTGACCGTCGGCCTGTCGGTGCGCCTGTGAAGAAGCCGATGCCGGGGCAGGTTGTGCTGGTGCTGCAAGGCGGTGGGGCGCTCGGCGCTTACCAGCTGGGCGTCTACCAGGCGATGCACGAGGCGGGCGTTGAGCCGGACTGGGTGATCGGCACTTCCATCGGGGCGCTGAACGGCGCCATCATCGCGGGCAATCCGCCGGAACAGCGCTTGCCGCGCCTGCGCGCGTTCTGGGAGGCGATGGAGCGGCACGATCTCTTCGCCGGCCTTCCTCCAGCCTTCGCCAATGCGCTCACGCTGACGCAGGGTATCCCTGCTTTCTTCGATCCGAACCCGATGGCGTGGTGGAATCCCGCTGCGCCGCTGGGCGTGGAGAATGCGGCCTTCTACCGCACCAACGCGCTGCGTGCGACGCTGGAAGGGCTGGTGGACATGACCTATCTGAATGAGCGCCATACGCGGCTGACGGTTGGCGCCGTCAATGCGCGCAACGGCGTGATGCGCTATTTCGATACGCGCAAAGAAGCGCTGGAGCTGTCGCACGTGATCGCATCCGGCGCGATCCCGCCGGCCTTCCCGGCGGTACGTATCGGCAGCGAGCCGTATTGGGACGGCGGCATCTATTCCAACACGCCGATCGAGGCGGTGCTGGACGATGAGCCGCGTCGCGACTCGGTCATCTTTTCAGTCCAGGTCTGGAACCCGGACGGCAGCGAGCCGCAAAGCGTGCTGGATGTGCTGGAGAAGCACAAGGAGATCCAGTACGCCAGCCGCGCCAGCCATATCGAGCAGCAGCGCAAGCTGCACCGCTTGCGGCGTGTGATCCGCGAGCTGGCGCTGAAGCTGCCGGAGGATGTGCGGCAGTCGCCGGAAGTGCGCGAGCTGGCGCTGTGGGGCTGCGGCACGGTGATGCATGTGGTGCTGCTCAAGGCGCCGCGCCTGAGCTGCGAGGACCACACCAAGGATATCGACTTCTCGAGCGCGGGCATCAGCCAGCGCTGGCAGGCCGGCTACGCGGATGCGCAGCGGGCATTCAAGGCAAAGCCTTGGGCCGCGGGAGCGGACACCTTCGGGGGCATTGCCATCCACGAGCAATTTTAGCTATCGATTTCATAGGTTTAATCAAATTTATTTATCGCTCGTGTCTCTTTAGAATGATTTCACCGATCACATGAAGGAGCATTCAATGAGCCAGACCCCGATTACTACCGCATCCGGCATTCCAGTCGTCGATAACCAGAATTCCCTGACTGCCGGCCCGCGCGGCCCAGTCCTGCTGCAGGACTTCCACCTGATTGAAAAGCTCCAGCATTTCAACCGCGAGCGCATTCCAGAGCGCGTCGTGCATGCCAAAGGCTCCGGCGCTTACGGCACTTTCACCGTCACCCACGATATCAGCAAGTACACCAAGGCCAAGCTGTTCTCTGCCATCGGCAAACAGACCGAAACCTTTGTACGGTTCTCCACCGTCGGCGGCGAGCGTGGCAGCGCCGATACCGAGCGCGATCCGCGCGGCTTCGCAGTCCGTTTCTATACCGAGGAAGGCAACTGGGACCTGGTCGGCAATAACACCCCGATGTTCTTCATCAAGGACGGCATCAAGTTCCCGGACTTCGTGCATACGCAGAAGCGCTGTCCGCAGACCAACCTGAAGTCGCCAACCATGATGTTCGACTTCTGGAGCCGCTCGCCGGAATCGCTGCACCAGGTCACCATGCTGTTCAGCGACCGTGGCACTCCGGATGGCTATCGCCATATGGACGGTTTCGGCAGCCATACCTTCAGCCTGATTAACGCGGCCGGCGAGCGTGTTTACGTGAAATGGCATCTCAAGACGAAGCAGGGCATAAGGAACCTGAGCGCGGCCGATGCGGTGCGCCTGGCGGGCGAGGATCCGGACTATGCGCAGCGCGACCTGTTCAACGCTATTGCCAAAGGCGACTTCCCGCAGTGGGAGGTGAAGCTGCAGGTGGCGACCGAGCAGGAACTGGCGTCCTGGGAGCAGCGTACGGGCTGGAACCCCTTCGACCTGACCAAGGTGTGGCCGCATGCGGACTTCCCGCTGATCCCGGTCGGCGTGCTGGAACTGAACCGCAACCCGGTCAATTACCATGCGGAGGTGGAGCAGGCGGCGCTGAAGCCGTCCAGCATCGTGCCGGGCATGGGCTTCTCGCCGGACAAGATGCTGCAGGCGCGCCTGTTCGCTTACCACGACGCGCAGTTGTACCGGGCAGGCGCCAACCACCAGCAACTGCCGGTTAATGCGCCGCGCTGCCCTTTCCATCACCAGCAGCGCGATGGCGCCATGGCGCTGGGTTATGGCGGGGCGGAGCAGAACTACGCGCCGACCGAGGCGGCTGGGACCAATCCGCAGGGCATGGGACATGGCGAGCCGGTGCTGGCGCTGGATGGCGGGGCGGGACGCTACGATGGGCGTGGCAAGGAGGATGATTACACCCAGGCCGGCAACCTGTTCCGCTTGATGCCGGCGCAGGAAAAGCAGAACCTGTTTGATAATATTTCCGGACCCTTGAGCCAGGTCAGCGACGAGATTGTCCAGCGGCAGCTGGCGCTTTTCGATAAGGCGGATGCGGCGTATGGGGCCGGTGTGCGGGCTGCGCTCAAGGCTCGGGGGCGCAACGTCGACTAAGCCTGTGTAAAATAGCGGTTCCGATCAACCCATGCATCTGAACGGGACCGCAATGACCATCAAAATCAGCCAGAACTTCGACTCTGGCGCCATCGAAGTAGTCCGCGCCGACAACGCCGCGAACATCGAACTGAATCTCCGCAAGGACAACGCTGCCGACATCCACCAGTGGTTCCACTTCCGCGTGCAGGGTGCACGTGGCGAAGCGCTGACGATGAAGTTCCTGAACGCCGGCGACGCCACCTACGCCAAAGGTTACGAAGACTACAACGCTGCCGCGTCCTACGATGGCGAGAACTGGTTCCGCGTCCCGACCTCTTTCGATGGCCAGGTAATGACCATCAAGCACACGCCGCATAACGACAGCGTGTACTACGCCTACTTCGAGCCGTATTCGTGGGAACGCCACCTGCGCCTGCTGGGCGAAGTGGCCGAGAACCCGATTGCGCGCGTGCTGGATATCGGTTCCTCGATCGATGGCCGCGACATGAACCTGGTCGTCATCGGCGATCCGGAAGCGGAAAAGAAAATCTGGTTCATCGCGCGCCAGCATCCGGGCGAGTCGATGGCCGAGTGGTTCATCGAAGGCCTGATCGATTCGCTGCTGGACGATGCGAACCCGATCGCGCGCAAGCTGCTGCAGCGCTGCTGCTTCTACATTGTGCCGAACATGAATCCGGACGGTTCGATCCGTGGCAACCTGCGTACCAACGCGGCTGGCGCAAACCTGAACCGCGAGTGGATGACGCCTTCGCTGGAGCGTTCGCCGGAAGTGCTGTGCGTGAAAGAGAAGATCCACGAAGTTGGCGTGGATATGTTCTTCGACATCCACGGCGATGAGGCGCTGCCGTACAACTTCGTGGCGGGTAACGAGATGCTGGAAAACTTCACGCCGGAGCAGATGGCGCGCCAGAAGAACTTCATCGACCGCTACAAGAATGCGTCGCCGGACTTCCAGGATGCGGTGGGCTATGCGCCTTCCAAGTACAAGGAAGACATGCTGACCTTGGCCTCCAAGTACATCGGCCACCACTTCCAGGTGCTGTCGCTGACCCTGGAAATGCCGTTCAAGGATAATGCGGACCTACCGGTGCCGACCGTGGGCTGGAATGGTGCCCGCAGCGCGGCGCTGGGCGCGGCGATCCTGCAGCCGATCCTGCTGTCGCTGGACGAGTAAGCTTGATGGGCGTCGAGATCGAACGCAAGTTCCTGGTGGCGGGGGAGGGCTGGCGCGCGCAAGGCGAGCCGGTGCTGCTGCGCCAGGGGTATCTTTCCTCGCATGCCGAGCGTACGGTGCGCGTGCGGATCGAGGGTGAGCGGGCGGTTCTGACCATCAAAAGCAAGAATGTGGGTGCGGCGCGCGGGGAGTGGGAGTATGAGATCCCCGTGGCCGAAGCGGCCGAGCTGCTGGATGGCTTGTGCGAGCGTCCGCTGATCGAAAAGTACCGCCGCCGGATTCCGTTCGGCGGCTTTGTGTGGGAGGTGGATGAGTTCCTCGGCGAGAACGCCGGCCTCGTTGTCGCCGAGATCGAATTGCCGGCGGAGGACGCCGTTTTCGACAAACCCGATTGGGTCGGGGAGGAAGTCACCCACGACTTGCGCTACCTCAACTCCCGTCTGATCAAGCAGCCGTTCACCACCTGGAAGTGATTGGCGCAGCCGGCGCCGACCCAAGAAAAAAAGCCCGCGTTGACCGCGGGCTTTTTGTTTAGTGGAAGTGTTCGGTGCCGGTGGCGGCGTCTTCCGGCATTTCGGCGTGGACCAGTTCTCCGCTTGGGTCGGCGAACAGCGGGGCACCGCAGTCGTCGCAGTATTCGGCGACATACTTCTCACCCAGCTTTTTCACCTGCGTGACGCCGGCGGCGTTCAGGTGCTCGACGATTTCCTCCACCGGCGTGCGTGGCTTGAGCAGCTCGGCCATGCTGCCGGACAGGCCTTCGGCCGGCGTGCCGTCTTCGTCTTCCTGGCCGTACAAAGGCCACACCACACCGTACATCACATCGCTGTCGGAGCGGCGGGTGAAGGCGACGCGGTACTCGTCGACCTGGCCATCCGGCGCGGATTCCTCGCCGAAGCCGGCGATCACGGCGCGCAGGTCGGACGCTTCGCAGGCCAGCGAGTGTGTCAGGTAATGCACGGCGGCGCGGATCGAGACCGGGCGGATCAGTTTGTCGGCTTCGCGGCAGCCGGTGTAATACGCTTCCGGCAGCAGCAATTCGATACCGCAGCCCGGCAGCAGGCGCGCGACGGTTGGCGTGGCCTGGGTGGTCCAGGCGGCCAGTGCGTCGCGGCGCGCTTCGGCTTGCGCGGCGTGGTGTGCCGGCATCTGCCAGCGGAACAGCGGGCCGTTGTGCGGCGCCACCACGGCCACCATCAGGTAGCGGGTGTCGGCCAGGAAGGGCGCGGTTTCCGCCGCCTTGGGCTCGGACTTGACGGCCTGGCCTTTCAGCGCGGCCTGCGCCAGCTTGTGCACCTTGGAATAGGCTTCGGCATGGGTGCGCGGCAGCTGGTCGATGGAGTAGAAGGTGGACGACATCGCCATGTGCGTGCCATCGGCCAGCAGGTGGGCGGAGAAGTGCGCCGACAGGGTGTTCAGGATGTCGGCCGGGATCTGGCCGGAGGCGATCGAGAAACGGGTCCAGGCCAGTACCGGGGCGGCGACCAGCAGGATGTCGTATTCGCGCGATTCGCCGTCGATTTCGACCACGATGGTGTCGGATTCGCTGACCGCTTCCACGCTGTCCATCAGGATGTCGTAGGCGGGCAGGTCCACGCTGAACAGGGAGTTCAGGGCGGTATCGACCGTGTCCTGGTGTCCAGTACGCAGCAGTTTGTGCAGCTGGACATCCAGTGCCCGTTCCCAGTTACGCTCTTCAATGCGGCTGGCGGCCTGGCCCAGGGCTTGGGCGAGGGTGATAAGGCGCTGGCTGTCGGCAGATAATTTATGGGTTGAATCTTTAGATGGGCGACGCATAGCGCTTTTGTCTTAGTCAAAAAAGATACTTGTTACGCCTATTGTAGTGGATTCGGCAAGAAATGGCGGAGCAATAAAAAACGCCGGGCGAACCCGGCGTTTTTGGCAGGAAGTAGTCCTGATTATGCAGCCAGCAGCTGGCGCAGCACGAATGGCAGAATACCGCCGTGCTTGTAGTAGTCGACTTCGATCGGGGTGTCGATACGCAGCAGTACCTGCACTTCCTTCTTCGATCCGTCGGCGCGGTGGATCACCAGGGTCGCCTGTTGCTGTGGCTTGATTTCGCCTTCCAGGCCCTTCAGGTCGTACACCTCCTTGCCGGTGATGCCCAGGGACTCGACGGAGTCGTTGCCGATGAACTGCAGCGGCAGCACGCCCATGCCCACCAGGTTGGAACGGTGGATACGCTCGAAGGAGCGGCAGATCACAGCCTTCACGCCCAGCAGCTGGGTGCCCTTGGCTGCCCAGTCACGGGAGGAGCCGGTGCCGTATTCTTCGCCGCCGAAGATCATGGTCGGGGTGCCTTCCGCCACGTACTTCATCGCTGCGTCGTAGATCGACAGTTGCTGGCCCGATGGCTGGTGGATGGTGATGCCGCCTTCAACCGCGGAGCCATCTGCCTTTGGAGGGATCATCTTGTTCTTGATACGCACGTTGGCGAAGGTGCCGCGCATCATGATCTCGTGGTTGCCGCGACGCGAACCGTAGGAGTTGAAGTCCGCCTTCAGGACGCCGTTGTCCTTCAGCCACTTGCCTGCCGGGCCGTCTTCCTTGATCGAGCCTGCTGGCGAGATGTGGTCGGTGGTGATGGAGTCGCCGAACACGCCCAGTGCGCGCGCGCCGGTGATGCCGGCAGCAGCCGCTTTCGGGGTCATCGCGAAGTCATCGAAGAACGGAGGTTCGGCGATGTAGGTCGAATCTGGCCAGTTGTACACTTGGCCCTCGGTCGAGGAAACCGCTTCCCACAGCTTGCCTGGGTTGCCCTTGACGTCGGCGTAGTTGGACTTGAAGACCTTGGAGTTCATCGCGTGCTTCATCAGGGCGTTGATCTCTTTCGAGGTCGGCCAGATGTCGCCCAGGTACACGTCCTTGCCATCCTTGCCCTGGCCGACCGGTTCGGTCATCAGGTCGCGGGTCACGTTGCCGGCGATCGCGTAAGCGACGACCAGCGGTGGCGATGCCAGGAAGTTGGAGCGGATGTTCGGGTGGATACGCGCTTCAAAGTTACGGTTACCGGACAGCACCGCAGCAGCAACGATGTCGTTGCCGGTGATGGTGGCGTTCAGCTCAGGGGTCAGGTCGCCAGCGTTACCGATGCAGGTGGTGCAGCCGTAAGCGGTCACGCCAAAGCCCAGTTTTTCCAGGTATGGCAGCAGGCCGGCGGCGGTCAGGTACTCGGTCACCACGCGCGAGCCAGGAGCCAGCGAGGTCTTGATGTGCGGTGCGACGGTCAGGCCGGCTTCCACAGCTTTCTTGGCCAGCAGGCCGGCTGCCAGCAGCACGCTCGGGTTCGAGGTGTTGGTGCAGGAGGTGATGGCGGCGATCAGCACGTCGCCGTTCTTCACGTGAACGCCGTTGCTGGTGGTGTAGACGTTGGTGAGGTCGTCGGCCTTCTTGTTGAAGCCATTCTCGGTGGTTGGCTTCGAGAACAGTTCGGTGAAGGTGGACTTCACGTTGCCGATTTCGATACGGTCTTGCGGACGCTTAGGACCGGCCAGCGACGGTGCAACGGTGGACAGGTCCAGGTGCAGTTCGCGGGTGTAGTCGATGTCGCCTTTCTTCGGCACGCCGTACATGCCCTGTGCCTTGAAGTAGGACTGGAATGCAGCGATTTCGTCCTTGGTGCGGCCGGTGCCTTCGAAGTATTCGACGGTGGCGTCGTCAACCGGGAAGAAGCCCATGGTCGCGCCGTATTCAGGCGCCATGTTGGCGATGGTTGCGCGGTCGGTAACCGACAGCGACTCGGTGCCTTCGCCGAAGAATTCGACGAATTTGCCCACGACTTTTTCCTTACGCAGCATTTCGGTGATGGTCAGCACCAGGTCGGTCGCGGTGCAGCCTTCGCGCAGCACGCCGGTCAGGTTCACGCCGATCACGTCCGGGGTCAGGAAGTACACTGGCTGGCCCAGCATGCCGGCTTCCGCCTCGATGCCGCCCACGCCCCAGCCCACCACGCCGATACCGTTGATCATGGTGGTGTGGGAGTCGGTGCCCACTAGCGAATCAGGGTAGTACACGCCGGATGCATTGTGCACGCCGCGTGCCAGGTATTCCAGGTTCACCTGGTGGACGATACCGAAGCCTGGTGGAACCACGCCGAAGGTGTCGAAGGCTTGCATGCCCCACTTCATGAACTGGTAGCGCTCGTTGTTGCGCGAGAATTCCAGCTTCATGTTCAGGTCCAGGGCCTTAGGCTCGCGGAAGTGGTCGATGGTGACGGAGTGGTCGACCACTAGGTCCACTGGGACCAGCGGTTCAATCTTCTTCGGGTTCACGCCCATTTTGGAGGCGACGTTACGCATTGCAGCCAGGTCGGCCAGCAGCGGAACGCCGGTGAAGTCCTGCAGCACAACACGGGCTACGACGAATGGGATTTCGTCGGTACGGGCCGCGGTGGCGCCCCAGTTAGCCAGCTGCTTGACGTGCTCTTCGGTCACTTTCTTGCCGTCGCAGTTACGCAGAACGGATTCCAGTACGACGCGGATCGATACCGGCAGGCGGGAAATTTTTGCGCCCAGTTCCTTTTCCAGAGCAGGCAGGGAGTAGAACTTACCCTTCTTGCCCCCGATCGGGAAATCCTTAAGCGTATTCAGTGTGTTGCGGGACATGTCCTCTCCTTGTAATTAAAGTCCGAGCGCTTGTTCAGATGTTTTGCATTCGTTTGCCAGTTGGCGGTTCACCTTGGAATCCAGCAGCATGCCTTTGGCAGGAATGCCGATCCAGATCAGGCCTGCCAGCTTGTTCTCGAAGCGCTGCGCACCGGTGGTGGTGGCTTCGCGAGTCAGGCGGTGCAGGCGGTTCTTCCAGCGCAGCGCGATGCTGTTGCTATCTTCCGCGTTGGTGTAAATGGTGATCTTGTTGCCCAATTCGCAGGCGTATTCGGTGGCCTTGTGCTCCGTCACGCTCGGCTCCGGCTCGGCGGGAGCGGCGGCGGCCGGCTTGGCGGCGGCTTTCTTCGGATTGGCGTGGGCGGATGGGGCGACGGCGATGGCACAGGCCATGGCGCAGGCGGTGAACAGTTTCAGAATCGACATCATTGGGCTCCTTTGGCTTCGGCCGCCCCGAGCAGGGCGGCAACGGAGTCCGGCAGCGGCAGGCCTGCGAGCTTGGCTCGCTGCAGAACCGTCCAATAATAGCGATAGCTGGCGCGGTCGTGCAAGCGGCCATGCTGGCTGATGGGGCCCCACTGTACCTTCTCTGCCTCATGCAGGATGGCGGCGGCCTCGTTGACCTCGGAAACCCGTGGCGTAAATGCCTTTATGACAGGTTTGATCTGCGAAGGGTGGATGCTCCACATGCGGGTGTAGCCGAATTCCGCGGCCGCGCGCTGGGCGTCCGTGGCCACCACGGCGGAATCCTTGATTTCAGTCGTCACGTTATGCGATGGCACCTTGCCGTGCGCGTGGCAGGCGGCGGCGATTTCCAGCTTGGCGCGCACCACCAGCGGGTGGGTGAACTGGCCCGGCGTGCGCATGGCGCTGCCCGGCACGGCGCCGTAGTGGGCCGAGACGAAGTCCATGATGCCGAACGACAGGCATTCGACCTGGGGCAGGGCGGCGATATCGTGCACGTCGCGCAGGGCGCCGTGGGTTTCGATCAGCACGTGCACCGGCACCGGGGTGGTGCGGCCGGAACTGGCGGCATGTTTGTTCACCAGGTCGATGGCGCGCTTTACTTCCAGTACGCTTTCCGGCTTGGGCACTACGATGTAGGCCAGCTTGTGGCCCGCTTCGGTGCAGATGATTTCCACGTCGCGCTCGAAATGCGGGCTGTTGACGTCGTGGACGCGCGCGCCGATGCGGTTGAACCGGTTGGCTTCGTCCAGCAGCAGCAGGGCCACCAGCTTGGCGTGGGATTCTTCGTTGCCGGCGGCGGCGCCGTCCTCGCAATCGAAGGTGATGTCGAACAGGGGACCAAGCTCTTGTTGCAGGGCCATGGATTTGCGCATCAGCTTCTCATTGCCTGCGTAGTGGTCGCAAGCAGGAAGCAGCAGCGGCTGGCGTGTGCCCTGGAATAAAACCTCGGATGGATGCATTAGTGCAGAAGAAGAAACAGCAGCCGCGCTACCATCGGTAGCGCGGCGGGTACGGCGGATCGGTGGCTTAACCGGTTCCACTGTTTATAAAACGATTATGGCAGCAGGTGCTTCACGCCTTCACGCTCTTCGGTCAGTTCCTTCAGCGTGATGTTGATGCGCTCTTGCGAGAACTCGTCGATTGCCAAGCCTTGCACAATCTTGTATTCGCCGTTTTCGCAGGTCACTGGGTAGCCAAACATGGTGCCTTCAGGGATGCCGTAGGAGCCGTCGGAAGGGATGCCCATGGTGGTCCACTTGCCGTTGGTGCCCAGCACCCAGTCACGCACGTGATCGATCGCAGCGTTGGCTGCGGAAGCTGCGGAAGACAGGCCGCGTGCTTCGATGATCGCTGCGCCGCGCTTGCCCACGGTTGGCAGGAAGGTGTTGGCGTTCCAGTCGTGGTCGTTGATCATGTCTTTTACGGACTGACCGTCGATGGTGGCGAAACGGTAGTCAGCGTACATGGTTGGGGAGTGGTTGCCCCATACGCACAGCTTTTCGATGTCCTTGACGGCCTTGCCGGTCTTGGCGGCGATCTGGGACAGGGCGCGGTTGTGGTCCAGGCGCAGCATGGCGGTGAAGTTCTTCGCTGGCAGCGATGGCGCGGACTTCATGGCGATGTAGGCGTTGGTGTTGGCTGGGTTGCCCACCACCAGGACCTTCACGTTGCGCGAAGCGACGGCGTCCAGCGCCTTGCCTTGCACGGTGAAGATCTGTGCGTTGGCTTCCAGCAGGTCTTTACGCTCCATGCCTGGGCCGCGTGGACGCGCGCCGACCAGCAGGGCGACGTCGGCGTCCTTGAAGGCGGTCATCGGGTCGGAGTGGGCGGTCATGCCGGCCAGCAGCGGGAATGCGCAGTCGTCGATCTCCATCATCACGCCTTTCAGCGCTTTCTGGGCCTTCTCGTCAGGGATTTCCAGCAGTTGCAGGATGACTGGCTGGTCTTTGCCCAGCATGTCGCCGTTGGCGATGCGGAACAGCAGGGAATAGCCGATCTGGCCGGCGGCGCCGGTAACGGCAACACGCATTGGGGTTTTAGCCATGGTGAATCTCCAAGGTGGATAGAAAACGGTGTAAGCTCGTAATGATACGACAATTTTAGTCGGGGCAGACCAGCTTCGACGGCGAGTTTAGGCTTCCATTGGCTGTGTGTCAATCCTATCTTATGTCTTATATAAGACATATGAATTATGGGGATTTTTCTGGACGCCAAGGGTCGGATGTGGTGAAATTGCGGGTTATGAATCCCGTCACGCCCAACCAGACCACTTCTGACGCCACCGGCGCGGCGGCAGCATCGCCTACCTTTTCCCCGCTATACCAGCAAATCAAGGGCCTGATCACCCAGAGCCTGCAATCCGGCGAATGGAAGCCGGGCGAAATGATCCCGAGCGAAGTCGAACTGGCCAACCGTTTCAAAGTGAGCCAAGGTACCGTGCGCAAGGCGATCGACGAGCTGGCGGCGGAGAACCTGGTGATGCGCCGGCAGGGGAAGGGCACCTTTGTCTCCACCCACCACGAGGCACGCGCCCATTTCCGTTTCCTGCGCTTAATGCCGGACGAAGGTGTGCCGCATTATCCAGAATCGACGTTTATTGAAGTCAAACGCCTGCGCGCGCCGGCCGAAGTGGCGCGCCTGCTGGACCTCAAATCCGGCGATGCGGTGGTGTACATCAAGCGCGTACAGAACTTTGACGGCGTGCCCACCATCGTGGAAGAACTGTGGCTGCCGGGCCTGATCTTCAAGGGCCTGACCGCCGAACGCCTGAATGAATACAAAGGCCCGATGTACGGCCTGTTTGAATCCGAATTTGGCACCCGCATGATCCGCGCGCAGGAGAAAATCCGCGCCGTCTGCGCCGAGCCGGGCGATGCCGAACTGCTGCGCGTAGCGGCCGGCACGCCGCTGTTATGCGCCGAACGCGTCTCGTTCACCTACGGCGATAAACCTGTGGAGCTGCGCCGTGGGTTGTACTTGACGGAACGTCATCATTATCAAAATGATCTCAGCTAGAGAAAATTTGGTGAAATGTAACGAAATAGGCGAAAATCGCAGTTTCGCCAACTTTGGCAAATCATTAGTAATAAAGCATAGGGAGGTTGTATATGACTGAAGCCGTGCGGGATAACGCAAAAAAAGAGCGGCCAGAATTCCGTAACATCCACGTTACGGACCTGATGAATTACCGGCTGCCGCTGGCCGGCATCGTGTCCATCTTGCACCGTATCAGCGGCGCACTGATGTTCCTGCTGCTGCCATTCGTGCTGTACCTGCTGCAGGAATCCCTGCGCTCCGAGTACACCTTCGCCAACTTCATGATCATCGCCTCCCACCCGATCGCCAAGCTGGTCATGCTGGCCCTGATCTGGGGCTATGTGCAGCACTTCTGCGCCGGCGTACGCCACCTGGTCATGGACACCCACGTGGGCCTGGACAAGGATTCCGCGCGCAAGTCCGCCACCGTCGTCATCGTGATCACCGTCGTGGTGACCGCGCTGGCCGCACTGAAATTGTTTGGAGTGTTCTAAATGGCTAACAATAACATCGGCCCAAAACGCCTGGTTGTCGGCGCCCACTACGGCGTCAAGGATTGGCTGGTCCAGCGTGTGACCGCCGTGCTGATGGTGGTGTACACCGCCGTCCTGTTCTTCCTGGTCTTCACCTCGTCGACCCCGTCGTACGAAGGTTGGGCTGCGCTGTTCGCACAGCAGTGGTTCAAGCTGTTCAGCGCCGTGACCCTGCTGGCCCTGTTCTACCACGCCTGGGTTGGCGTGCGTGACATCTGGATGGACTACATCAAGCCGGTTGGCCTGCGTCTGTTCCTGCAAATCGCTACCATTGGCTGGCTGATCGCTTGCGCCGCCTGGTCGCTGCAAATTCTGTGGAGTGTTTAAATCGTGGCAGCTATCAAATCTGCAATCCCAACCCGTCGCTTTGACGCGGTCATCGTTGGCGCCGGCGGTTCCGGCATGCGCGCCTCCCTGCAACTGGCGGAAGCCGGCCTGAATGTGGCCGTGCTGTCCAAGGTGTTCCCGACCCGCTCCCACACCGTGGCGGCGCAGGGCGGCATCGGCGCCTCGCTGGGCAATATGTCGGAAGATAACTGGTACTGGCACATGTTCGACACCGTCAAGGGTGGCGACTATCTGGGCGACCAGGATGCGATTGAATTCATGTGCCGCGAAGCACCGAAGGTCGTGTACGAGCTGGAACACTTCGGCATGCCGTTCGACCGTAACCCGGACGGCACCATCTACCAGCGTCCGTTCGGCGGCCACACCGCCAACTTCGGCGAAAAAGCTGTGCAGCGCGCTTGCGCCGCAGCCGACCGTACCGGCCACGCACTGCTGCACACCCTGTACCAGCGCAACGTCAAAGCCCGCACCCACTTCTTCGTTGAGTGGATGGCCCTGGACCTGGTGCGCGATGCCGACGGCGACGTGGTTGGCGTGGTGGCCCTGGAAATGGAAACCGGCGAATGCATGATCCTGGAAGCCAAGACCACCGTCTTCGCAACCGGCGGCGCTGGCCGCATCTTCGCAGCTTCCACCAACGCCTTCATCAACACCGGTGACGGCATGGGCATGGCGGCACGTGCCGGCCTGCCGCTGCAGGATATGGAATTCTGGCAGTTCCACCCGACCGGCGTATCCGGCGCGGGCGTGCTGATCACCGAAGGCGTGCGCGGCGAAGGCGGCATCCTGATCAACTCGAACGGCGAACGCTTCATGGAGCGCTACGCTCCGACCCTGAAAGACCTGGCGCCGCGCGACTTCGTGTCCCGCTCGATGGACCAGGAAATCAAGGAAGGCCGCGGCTGCGGTCCGAACAAGGACCACGTGCTGCTGGACCTGCGCCACATCGGCTCCGACACCATCAAGAAGCGCCTGCCGTCGATCCTGGAAATCGGCCACAAGTTCGCCAACGTCGATGCGACCAAGGAACCAATCCCAGTCGTGCCGACCATCCACTACCAGATGGGCGGTATCCCGACCAATATCCACGGCCAGGTTGTCACCCCGAACGGCGACGGCACCCAGAAGGTTGTGAACGGCCTGTACGCCATCGGCGAATGCGCTTGCGTATCCGTGCACGGCGCTAACCGCCTGGGCACCAACTCCCTGCTGGACCTGGTGGTGTTCGGCCGCGCGGCCGGCAACCACATCGTGGCGCAGAACCTGAAGCAGAAGGAAAACAAGCCGCTGCCGAAGGATGCTTCCGACTACGCCATGGGCCGCCTGAACACCCTGGAAAACTCCACCGGTTCCGAGCGCGTGCAGGACGTCGCCAACGACATCCGCGCTGCGATGCAGAAGTACTGCGGCGTGTTCCGTACCGACGAAATGCTGGCCAAGGGCGTCGAAGAGATCATGAAGCTGGACGAGCGTCGCAAGCACGTGTCGTACAAGGACAAGTCCAAGGTGTTCAACACCGCCCGCGTGGAAGCGCTGGAACTGGACAACCTGATCGAAACCGCGAAAGCAACCATCGTCTCGGCCAACGCGCGTAAGGAATCCCGCGGCGCCCACGCCCAGGACGACCACCCGCAACGCGACGACGAAAACTGGATGAAGCACACGCTGTGGTTCTCGGAAGGCAACCGCCTGGAATACAAGGCAGTCGTCACCAAGCCGCTGACGGTTGATACCTTCAAACCGAAACCACGTACTTTCTAAGCAAGGGCCTCACAACATGGCACGCACTCTCAAATTCAAGATTTACCGCTACGATCCGGACAAGGACGCCAAGCCGTACATGCAAGACCTGACGGTCGAACTGAAAGACACCGACAAGATGCTGCTGGATGCACTGCAGCGCATCAAGTCCGACGTTGACGACTCGCTGTCGCTGCGCCGCTCCTGCCGCGAAGGCGTGTGCGGTTCCGACGCGATGAACATCAACGGCAAGAACGGCCTGGCCTGCACCACCAACCTGAACGAGCTGAGCGAGCCGATCGTGCTGCGCCCGCTGCCAGGCCTGCCGGTGGTGCGCGACCTGATCGTCGACATGACCCAGTTCTTCAAGCAATACCACTCGATCAAGCCGTTCCTGATCAACGACTCGATCCCGCCAGAGAAAGAGCGCCTGCAGTCGCCTGCGGAACGCGAAGAACTGGACGGCCTGTACGAGTGCATCCTGTGCGCCTGCTGCTCGACCTCCTGCCCATCGTTCTGGTGGAACCCGGACAAGTTCGTCGGCCCAGCCGGCCTGCTGCAAGCCTACCGCTTCATCGCCGACTCGCGCGACGAAGCCACCGGCGAGCGCCTGGATAACCTGGAAGACCCATATCGTCTGTTCCGCTGCCACTCGATCATGAACTGCGTCGATGTGTGCCCGAAAGGCCTGAACCCTAACAAGGCGATCGGCAAGATCAAGGAACTGATGGTCCGCCGCGCAATCTAAACATGGCGGAACTGGAAAAACGTGCGCACCAGGCCGACCCGGCCAACCGTGGGGGCCCG
>NZ_JASATG010000033.1:0-60353 GCF_038440195.1 Pseudoduganella sp. OTU4001
ACGGCCCCGCCGCCGAACACACCAACATCACCAGCTGGACATTCGGCGAGCTCCCCGAGCTGCTGGAAATCACCAAGGGCAAGCTAAGCCTGATCGGCTTCCCTGCGCTGGTAGACAAGGGCAGCCACTGCGACCTGGAAGTGTTCGACGACCCCAACGTCGCCGCCCGCACCCACCGCATTGGCCTGCGCCGCCTGTTCATGCTGCAGATGCGCGACCAGATCAAGTTCGTCGAAAAATCGATCCCCAACCTGCAGCAGATGGGCATGCAGTTCATGTCCATGGGCACGCAGGAAGAGCTGCGCGACCAGATCATCGCCAAGGCCATCGACATCGCCTGCCTGCAGGACCCGCTGCCGGTGGACGAAGCGAGCTTCATCAAGCGCAAGGACGAAGGCAAGTCCCGTATCGTCCTGCTGGTGAACGAGATCGCGCGCCTGGTTTCGCAAGTGCTGATCGAATACCACGGCCTGCCCAAGCGCCTGCAAGGCATCAACCAGCAGGTAGCGCAGGACATGCAGCAACAGCTGCAAGCCCTGGTGCACAAGCGCTTCCTGATCGAGAACGAGTTCTCCCAGCTGTCTCATTTCCCGCGCTACCTGAAGGCTATGAATGTGCGGCTGGAAAAATTGCGTGCCGATGCGGCGCGCGACACCAAGGCCATGTCCGAATGGAACCAGGCTGCCGCGCCGTACCAGCGCCTGATGCGCGACAAGTCCGCCGGCAAGAACACCGACCCGAAGCTGGTCGAGTACCGCTGGATGCTGGAAGAGCTGCGCGTTTCGCTGTTCGCGCAAGAGCTGCGGACACCGATGCCGGTCTCCGTCAAGCGCCTGATGAAAGTGTGGGAGTCGATGCAGCGCTAAAGCACTTGCGGTAGTCGCCAGGTGTTGTGCCCAGGCGCCGCAGGAACACGCGGCGCAGGTTCTGCTCCGTGCCATGGCCGGTCGCCGCCGCAATTGCCTTGATCGGCTGTTCCGACTCTTCGAGCGCCCGCCGCGCCGCCTCCAGCCGCATGGTTTCCACCATGGCGGCCGGAGTGCAGCCGGTTTGCGCCACATAAGTCCGCGCAAAGGTGCGTGCGCCCATTCCAGCCTGCTCCGCCAGGCGTTCCACCCGCAGGTCGTTATCCAGGTTGGCCGCCATCCACGCGTGCAAGCCCGCAAAGCGGCCGTTTTCACGCGCTTGGGCGCTGAGCGGAGCGCTGAACTGCGATTGCCCGCCGGCGCGTTTCATGAACACCACCATCTGCCGTGCGGTTTCGATGGCGACGCGGTGGCCGTAATCATCCTCGATCAAGGCCAGCGCCAGGTCGATGCCCGCGCTGACACCGGCTGACGACCATAGCTGGCCGTCGCGGACGTATATCTTGTCTTCATCTACCTGCACTTGCGGGTGCAGGCGCCGCAGGCGTGCCACCCATTCCCAGTGCGTCGCCGCCCGCCGCCCGTCGAGCAGGCCGGCGGCAGCCAGCATGAAGGCGCCGGTGCAGACCGATGCCACGCGCCTTGCCATCGGCGCGCGCAGACGGATCCAGTCCACCAGCGCGGGCGGGGCGAAGTAGGTGTCGCCGGCGCAGCCGCCCGCTACCAGCAGGGTGTCGATATCGAGGCCGTCGAGCGCCGTGAGCGGCACCGTCATGACTGCCAGGCCGGCGCTGCTGGCCACCAGCCCGCCCTCGGCGGAAGCCACGATGGTTTCATACAGCGGCGACCCGTCGGCGGAATGGCGGCGGGTGGCGCTGGCGAAAGCTTGCAATGGACCGGTCAGGTCCAGCAGGTTCATGTCCTGGTAGGCGAGAAGGACGATACGGCATGGGCGGGTCGGCGGCATGCCCCCATTTTACTGCGCCGGGTAGCCCGGGTATTCGAATTCCAGTGCTATGCGGTGGGCTGTGCGTTCGCCGAATTCCGCGGCGATGCGCGCCAGTACCTGGTGCAGCGTGCTATCACCGGCTGGCAGCATGGCAGCCGGCGTTTCGCTGCCGCCGACTACGCGGTCGGGCAGCAGCTTCAGGCCGTGGCGGCTGGCCAGCGGCGCGTTGTCGGCTGCAACTGTCAGTACGCGGTTGCGATGGGTACGCGTGTAAGCGTCGCTGGTGTAGGCCAGGGCGATTTCGTCGAAGCCGGCGGAGACCGGCAAACCAACCGCTCGCGGCGAATGGAACCACTGGTCGGTGAAATGGGTCAGCCAGACGTTCAGGTTGCGGCCGAATTTCGGCGCATAGCTGCCGCTATCGTGCTTGCTGCTCCAGTCGCTGACCCCGAGGCTGGCGCCAACGGCTGCGGCTTTTGGCTGTCCGGCGATCGCTTCGACCAGGGCCAGCGAGACTGGCAAGGCCGCGCTGATGCCGGCGCTGGAGATCATCTTTCCGTCGGCTACAAAGCGCACGTTGGACAGCCATTCGGTAGCACGGTACTTCTCCACTCGGTGATCGTGGGTGGCCCAATGCGCGGTGCCGCGCCGGCCGTCCAGCAAGCCGCTGTTGGCGACCACCAGCGCGCCGTCGCAGATGCTGACCACGCTGGCGCCTTTAGCCGCCTGGGCCTTTAGCCACGCCAGCATCGGCTCGTATTGCGCACGGCGCATGGCCGGTACGATGACGTAATCGGCGCCTTCCGGATAGCGCTGGTCGAAAGCTGCCATATCCAGGTCCGGCAGCACGCGTACGCCCGTATTCATGGCAATGCTCGCACCCTCGACCGCAACAGCCAGCACCTGTGCCGCATCGGCCCGCTGCAGGACGCCGTAGGGGATCAGGAAATCGGTGATCTCGGTCGACACGCTGTCGCCGATCACGGCAATGATGGGGCGTTCGTGGCCGGGACGCGGCTGGTACGTCGGCAGTTCGCCCGCTTGGGCGCAAGAAAGGGCAAACAGCAGGAGGGCAATCAGCGTACGCATGGCAGGCAATCGGCTAGTGGATGACCAGCCGATTGTCTGTCTTACGTGGAGTTCAGTGCTGACAGAAAGCGGTCAATTTCTGCCAATTAGTAGTTGCCCTTGTCGCCGCTGTAGCTGCCGCTCGAGCCGCTTTGCATGGTGCAGGTGCCGGAGCCCATCACGCTACCGGTCGAGGTGCGCATGCCGCTCTGGGTGGTGCCGTAAAAGTTGTGGATCTCGGTGCCGAATTCCGGATCGGCCATATCGGGCCAGCGGTCCTTGTCGAAGCCTGGAGCATTCTCCAGTTTCTCCTTGCTGCAATCAAGCACGAAGCGCTTGTTGACGGTGTCGAGTTGCAATGCCTGCCATGGCACGGCAAACAGCTTGTCGCCCATGCCCAGCACGCCGCCGAACGACAGCACAGCATAGGCAATCTGGCCGGTCTGCATGTCGAGCATGATTTCCTTGATATCGCCCAGGTCTTCTTCCTGACGGTTATAGACGTCTTCGCCCATCAGGGTATCGGCGCCCATCAGGCGTGGGCCTGGTCCATCGTTATCGTCGCGGTCACGATAGATGCCAAGTGTGTCGCGGTCTAGATAGCTCATTCTGCCTCTCCTCATTGGTGTGAACGGGTGAGGCCAGAATAGCGCAAGCAGCAGCAGCGGGGCGCGCGCTACAAGAAGAACGCGAGTGCCGCAACGGCAGTCGGCGCAAGGGCTCCGGCCAGCAGGCCGAGCGCGCCGATTGATTCATCGCGGAATCCTTTGCGCAGCAAGGCAACACCGGCGGGGTTGGGCGCGTTGGCGATGACCGTCAGGCCACCGCCGGCAACGGCGCCTGCCACCAGCATGTATTGGGCTTGCGGTGTGATGCCGTCAATCAGCGAACCGAGATAGGTGAGGGCGGCGTTGTCGGTGATGGCCGTCAGGCCGAGTGCACCGAAGAAGAGAGCCAGTGGCTGCAAGCCTTCGACTATCGGTTGCAGCCACCATTGCTGCATGCTGCCCAGCACAACCAGCCCGGCCAGGAAGAAGCCGACCAGCAAGGCTTCCTTCAGGATCAGCGGCGACTGGTGCTTGGGATACGCGGTGGTGAAGCCGAGGAAGAACAGGAACAGGCCAAGGAACAAGACCGGATGATGGGCCAGCACCACCACTGCAGCGAGGAAAGCCAGGTGGATCATGCTGGTCCACAACGGCGCCGGCGCCCGTTCCGCCTGTGCCGGCGAGCCGCCGTTGCGCAATTGCCCGCGCAGCAGCCAGGTGACCGCGCTCGCGTTGACCAGTACCGCCAGCGCAGCTTTCCAACCGAAATTGGCGGCCATGAAGGCGGAGTCCCATTGCCAGGTGCCCGCCACCATCAGCACCGGCGGCGCGGCGTAGGCGGTCAGCGTGCCGCCAATCGAGACGTTGACGAACAGCACGCCCAGTGCCGCGTACTTCCGCCACTCCGGCACACCTTCGCGGAAAATTTGCGGCGCCAGCATCAGCGCCGCCAGCGTCATCGCCGCCGGCTCGGTGATCAGCGATCCGGCCAGCGGCACCAGTGCGAGTCCCAGCCACGCCTGCAGCAGCGGACGCCCGCCGGACAGCAGGTCGATCAACCGCTGCACGAAATCCAGCACCGGCCGCGAGGCTGCCACGACCATCACCACGAACACGAACAGCGGCTCAGTGTATTGCTGCGTCTCCGCATAAGCGATCGCGTTCTGCGGCCCGGCCACAAACGCCATCACCACCAGCAGCACCATCGCCCAAAACCCGAACACCACTTCCACCTCGCCCAGCAGATGCAGCAAGCCGCCATGCCGCGGAAAACGATGCGCGAGCCGTTCGAACGATTTCGCGCTGAAGGTGTGTAATAAAGCGAGGGCAAAGAGAACGGCGCCGATCTGTTGCATGGCAGGTTGGATGAAAGTTGGCAATATTGCCGATTCTATCAGGCAGCGATTATTTGCCGGTTTTTGTGGAGCGAGGCGGTGCTGGATGCGCAAACGCTGAAAGAGGTTTTCTCCCACCGTGCCTAGGATTATACTGTATGCATATACAGTATTTCTCCTATGGCGCTCCTCGACCCCCAACCCCTACATCCCGCCCTTTGGCTAGCCTCGCGCCTGACGCGTGGCACCACGCCATGCGTGGATACCGGCATCCCCGTCTTCTCCCACCAACTGCCCGGGGGCGGCTGGCCCTTGGGCGCGCTGACGGAGTTGCTACTCCAGCAACCTGGCATCGGCGAGATGCGGTTATTGCAAGCCCCGCTGGCCAGCCAGACGCTGCCTGTGGCGCTGGTGCAACCGCCCTACAACCCGCAAACCCTCGGCCTCGACTTGCCACAACAGCAACTGCTGTGGATCCGCAACACCGGCAAGGCTGGCGACAGCCTGTGGGCCGCCGAGCAAATCCTGCGTAGCGGCAGCTGCGGCGCCGTGCTGCTGTGGCAGCAGCACATCCGCACCGAAGCGCTGCGCCGCCTGCACTTGGCCGCCCAATGCGGCGAAACGCTGTTCATCCTGATGCGCCCAATCGCCGCCGCCCAGGATTCCTCCCCGGCGCCGCTGCGGCTGGCGCTGCGCCCCGCGCCGGGCGGCATCACGATCGAATTCATCAAACGCCGGGGACCGCAGCGCGACACGCCGCTGTTCCTCCCATTAACCCCAACCTTGTTGCAACGCCATGCGTCTGTGGATCGCCCTGTACCTGCCCCGCTTGCCGCTCGAAGTATTCTGTCCGAACTGGTCGGCTGACCAGTGCAGCGTCGTGATCGAGCAGGAAGGCGTGCTGGCCGTGTCGCGCCTCGCCCAGCAGATGGGCGTGCGGCCCGGCATGCGCCGTAGCGGCGCCCTGATGCTGGCGCCCGAAGCCCAGATGCACGAGCGCGCCCCGCAGCAGGAGCAGGAAGCCCTGCACGCGGTGGCCCTGGCCATGTTGCAATACACGCCGCAAGTGGCGCAAGGGGAGGGCGCCGCCCTGCTGCTGGACGTGGGCGCCAGCCTGCGCCTGTTCGGCGGCATCCGCCGCCTGTGCCGCCTGGTGCGGGACAACCTGCAAAAACTCGGTTTCACCGGCGTGCTGGGCGTGGCGCCGACCGCACGCGGCGCCTGGCTGCTGGCGCGCAATGGCGGCGGCCGCACCCTCAAGCTGGACAGCCTGCAGCGCGAGTTGCAATGCCTGCCGGTCGGCCTGCTGACGCCCCTGCAGCGCCACCAGCGCTGGCTGGACGGCATCGGTTGCCTCAGCATCGGCGACTTGCTGCGCCTGCCGCGTCCCGGCCTGCAACGCCGCTGCGGCAGTGAAGTGCTGGAAATGCTCGATGCCGCGCAGGGCCTGGTGCCTGAGCTGCACGAATGGCTGGCCGCACCGCACAGCTTCAAAGCCAAGCTGGAACTGTTCGGCCGCATCGAAAACGCTGACCTGCTATTAGCCGGCGCCATTCGCTTGCTGCAGCAGATGACCGGCTGGCTATGTGCCCACCAGTTCGCGGTAGTGCGCATCCGCCTGCTGCTCGAGCACGAACGCGGCCGCGAAGCCTGCCCACCCACGCCGGTCGAAGTGGTGCTGGCCGAAGCTACCTGGCGCGACGAGCACATCATCCGCCTGCTGAAGGAACGCCTGGGCAAGCTCGAGCTGGTCGCGCCGGTGATCGGCCTGGTGCTGGAAGCGCCTGAGGTCGAACCCATGGCCCCGCTCAGCGACTCCCTGTTCCCCGAACCGGGCGGCAGCCCGCAGGACCGCCAGCGCCTGTTCGAAGTGCTGGTGGCGCGCCTGGGCGCGGAGAATGTGCTGCAAGCCTACCCCAAGGCCGACCATCGGCCCGAAGTGGCCAACCGCTGGGTGCCGCTGCACGAGAAAGTGCGTCCGGCCGACGTGACCGCGCAACTGCCGCCACGCGCCTTGCCGCGCCCGGCATTCATGCTGCCCAAGCCGATCCAGCTGCTGATGCGCGACCACCGGCCTTTCTACGGCTCATGCCTGCGCATGGTCTCCACCGCCGAGCGTATCGAAGCCGGCTGGTGGAGCGAAACCCAGAGCCGCGACTATTTCATCGCGGAGGGCGAGGACAACGCCTACTACTGGGTCTACCGCGAGCGCACGCCCGGCACCGAGGAAACCCGCTGGTATCTGCAGGGCTTGTTTGCGTGATCGCGGGGGCTATGCCATCAGATGCCTTCTTTGGTTGGCATGATGACGATTTGCTGCATGTTCACGTGCTTAGGCATGGAGACAATGAAGCCGACGGTGGCCGCAATGTCTTCGGCTTTGAGGAAGTCAATCGACTTGGACGCATTCTCCAGCCAGTCGATTGCGCCCTGGAAGGTGAAGTGGCTTTGCAGTTCCGTCTCCGTGATACCTGGTTCGATGACCGATACGCGGATGTTTTTCGGGCCCAGTTCCACGCGCAGGTGGCGCGTTAAGTGGCTGACAAACGCCTTGGTGGCGGAATACACGGCGAAGTAGCCGAACACGTACTGGCCTGCGATGGACGAGGTGTTGATCAGGTCAACGACTTTGCCTTGCGCCGCAGCTTCTTCCATTTGCGGGATAAAGGCCTGGATCACGCGCATGGCGCCGGTAACGTTAAGGTCGATCTGCGATTCCCATTCATGTTGTGGCTGGGAGCCGATGGCGCCTGGCAGCATCAACCCGGCGTTGTTAAATACCAGGTCCGCATTGCCCAACTCCTTGCGTACGGCGGCTGCGCTTGCTTCGACGGATGCCTGGTTGGTCACGTCGGTGACCAGGGCGATTGCTTCGCCACCTTGCTGCCGGATCTCTGCAGCGAGTGCGTCCAGGGCATCCTTGCGGCGGGCGAGCAGCGCGACTTTCGCCCCACGGGACGCCAGCAGCAGGGCGGTCGCACGGCCCATTCCGCTCGATGCGCCAGTGACAACAGCTACGCGGCCAGCCAGGTCTTTATCGATGGTGTTCATGTTGAATCTCCTTCGGTGGTTGATTGGTGTGTCGGTTGACATGGACCACTTTAGGGAAAGCATGAAACACCCGGTAGTTACAGCCAGGTGACTTCACTAACAACCTGGAGTTGCTAATGCTAGACTTCGCGGTATGGACGAACTTCGCGCGATCTCAACTTTTATCCGGGCAGCTGAACTCGGCAGCTTTAACAAGGCAGCTACCGCCCAGGGCACCACGCCGCAAGCGGTCAGCAAGACCGTCCGCCAACTCGAGCACTATCTCGGCGTGCGGTTGTTCCACCGGACGACGCGGAAAAATACGCTAACCGAAGACGGGCAGTTATTGCTCGACTCCGTGCGTGCCAGCATGGAGGGCTTTGCTGGCGCGTTAAACCGCGTCAGGAATTCGGCTAAGGGCGACCAGGGCTTGATACGGATCAGTGCCGGTGGTGCGGTAGGGCGGAAGGTCTTGATGCCTCTGGTGGCGGAGTTCAGCCAGCTTCATCCTGGTGTGACCTTCGACCTGGTGCTCGAGGACCGCAGTACCGATACCGTTGGCGAGCGCATCGACCTCGGCTTCAAGGCCGGCAACGCTCCAACCGCTCAGGTGGTATCGCGCTGGCTGTTTCCAATCCGGCTGGTGGTGTGCGCCACGCCGGAATACCTGGCAAAGCACGGCGCCCCGCAAAGCATCGATGACCTGGCCAGGCATCGGTGCATCGGCTATCGGCAGCCTGGAACCGGGCGGCCTGTGCCCTGGGAATTCCAGGTCGATGGCGAGATTTCCTATCGGTCGATGGACTTTATTGTCTGCTGCAGCGATCCTGAGGCCGAGATGCATGCCGTGCTGAATGGCATAGGCATTGGTCAAACCGATAGCATTAACGCGACCGCAGAACTGCGCGCAGGAACACTTGTACCGCTCTTAGCCAGCAGCACAAGCGAGCGTATGGGGCTCTATCTGTATTATGCCCAGCGGACGGACATGCCGAGCCGGGTGCGTCGCTTTATCGACTTCGCGGCGGCGCGTCTCTCCGCGCATCGCTAGCTATTTCCCGAGCGACCTTGCAAGGTTGTTGCGCAGCTTGAGGACGGCGTCGCGCGTGGCGGCGAATTCGTCGGGCGTCAGGTCGCAGGCGGTGGCGAGGCTGGCGCTGAAAGCCTTTTCGCGCAGCGCGTGGCCGGCCTCGGTCAGGCTGACGCGCACCTGGCGCTCATCGGCGCTGTCGCGCTGGCGGGTGACGTAGCCCTGGCTTTCGAGTTTCTTCAGGATCGGCGTCAGGGTATTGGATTCCAGGAACAGCTTCTCGCCCAGGCCGCCGACGGTCTGGCCGCCTTCCTCATGCAGCGCCACCAAGGTAATGAACTGGGTGTACGTCAAGCCGAGCTCATCGAGGATCGGCTTGTAGGCCTTGCCGAAGGTGAGGTTGGCCGAGTAGATCGCGAAACAGAGAAAGTCTGCCAGCCGGGATGGGGATTCGCTGCTCATGATAAAAAGGGGGAGGTCGATGGGCCGACTATACCACGCGGACGCGATCCAATCGGATGTGCTGGACCCGTCGCCTCCCACCTGACATCAGTCAGTTACCACGTTCAGCACGACGTCGATATTGCCCTTGGTTGCTTTGGAGTACGGGCAGATGGCGTCGGCACCGTGGGCGATCTTCAGCGCGACTTCGCGGTCGATGCCTGGCGCGAACAGGGTCAGGCGCGCCTGGATGAAGTATTCATGCCCACCCAGGCCCAGGTCGACTTCGATTTCCACGGTCGTGTCGGCTGGCAGCGCCACTTTCAGCTGCTTGGCGGTGAGGCCGACGGCGGCGCTGTAGCACGCCGACCAGGCGCCGGCAAACAGCTGCTCGGCGGTCGGGTGCGCTTCAATCGCGTTGAAGTGGTGCACGCGGACTGCGTTGTTGCCCGGCGCGGTCAGGTGGATGTCCAGTTTGCCCTCGTGGTTGCCCGAGAAAACGGCGGCGTCAGTGCCAGTGGTGCGGGTTTTGCCGGTAGCCAGGACTTGGGTGATTTTGCTCATGGTGCATTCCTATATCGGTTGGTTTGAGTTGCTCGCATCCGTTTAAATCGTATGCGATGTGTGCAGTATAGGCTTGCTGCAGGCAAAGTCAATCGCATCCGAACTAATCGCATGAGAATCAATGAATTATTTCATTCCGATAGCAATTCGCCCCAAATTTGATCTAGGGCAAGTTTTTTCGGTGAGCGCTTCGCCATAATCGCCGCATGCCTCATCAACTATCCCTACCCACTCCTGGCGAGCGTGCCAAACTGGCCGAGTCCGTGCTGGACAACCTCAAAGAGGTGGTGTTCCAGACCGATGCTGTCGGCCGCTGGACTTTCCTCAACCCGGCCTGGGAGGAGTTGACCGGGCATAAAGTGCAGGACAGCCTGGGCAAGCCCTTCCTCAACTTCCTGTGGCCGGAAGACCGCAAGCTCAACCAGCAGCGCTTTTTGCCGCTGATCAAACGCGAAAGCGAATACTGCCGCCACGAGATCCGCTACCTGCACCGCGACCGCAGTTTCCGCTGGGTGGAAGTATTTGCGCGCCTGACCATGGCGCCGGATGGCAGCGTGGTCGGCACCTCGGGCACGCTGAGTGACGTCACGGAGCGCAAGCGCAACGAGGAAAAGCTGCGCTTCGCCGCCAGCGTTTTCCTGCACGCGGGCGAGGGCATCATGATCACCGCCGCCGACGCCACCATCATCGATGTCAACGGCGCCTTCGAAAAAATTACCGGCTACACGCGGGCCGAGGCAGTCGGCCGCAACCCAAGCATGTTGAGTTCCGGTCGCCAGAACAAGGAGTTCTACGACGGGATGTGGGAGCGCCTGCTGAACGATAACTTCTGGCAGGGCGAAGTCTGGAACCGCCGCAAATCGGGCGAGCTGTATGTGGAACGACTGACCATTACCGGCATCCGCAACGCGCGCGGCAAGGCGCTCAACTACGTCGGCATTTTCTCCGACATCACCAAGCAAACCTTGCAGGCGCAGCACCTGGACCGCATTGCCCATTACGACCCGCTGACTGGCTTGCCGAACCGGCGCCTGCTGGCGGACCGCCTGCAGCACGGCATGGCGCAGGCGCGCCGCCGTGGCAGCCGCCTGGTAGTGGCCTACCTGGACCTGGACGGCTTCAAGGCCATCAACGACGAACTGGGGCACGAGTACGGCGACCAACTGCTGGTGGCGCTGGGCTCGCGCATGACGCACGCCACGCGCGAATGCGACACCGTGTGCCGCCTGGGCGGCGACGAGTTCGTGGTGGTGCTGGACGACTTGCAGAACGTCGCCGATTTCATGCCAATGGTGGTGCGCCTGCTGGAAGCGGTAGCGGCACCGGTGGTGGTCGAACGCAAGACCCTGCGCGTGACCGGGAGCATTGGCGTGGCGGTCTATCCGCAAGCGGTCGATATCGATGCCGACCAGCTGATGCGCCAGGCCGACCAGGCCATGTATCGCGCCAAGACCCTGGGCAAGAACCGCTACGCGCTATTCGGTGAAGACTTGCAGCCGTCCGAGGCGCAGCTAAGCGGCCCGCTGGCGGAAATCTCGCTTGCCATTTCCCGCCGCGAGTTCGTGCTGCACTACCAGCCGATCGTGCACTTGCAGACAGGCGAACTCAATTCGGTGGAGGCGCTGATCCGCTGGCAGCATCCCGAACGCGGCCTGTTGCCGCCGGCCGAATTCCTGCCGCTGATCGAAGGCCATCCGATGGCCGCCTCGCTGGACAACTGGGTGCTGGACGAAGCCTTGCGGCAGCACCAGTGCTGGCTGGACGAAGGCCTGGACGTCGCCATCAGCGTCAACATGAGCAGCCCCAAACTGCAGGAGCACGATTTCGTCGAGCGTTTGCGCGCCAAGCTGCAGGCCAACCCGCGCGTGGGCATGGGGCGCATCAAGCTGGAAGTGCTGGAAACCAGCGCGCTGGAAGACATCGGCCACGTTTCGCGCACCATCACCGAATGCGCCGCACTGGGCGTGCCTTTCGCGCTGGACGATTTCGGCACCGGCTATTCCTCGCTGCTGTACCTGAAGCAGCTGCCGGCCCGGCGCATCAAGATCGACCAGAGCTTCGTGCGCGACATGCTGGTCGACTCGGACGACCTGGCGATCCTGGAGGGCGTGCTGGGCATGGCCGCCGCCTTCAAGCGCGAAGTCATTGCCGAGGGTGTGGAAAGCATCGAGCACGCGCGCATGCTGGTGCAGATGGGATGCCTGATGGGGCAGGGCTACGGCATCGCCCGCCCGATGCCGCCGCAGCAGATGATTGCCTGGGCCACCCAGTGGCGCTTGCCGGAAGGGCTGGCGGGCTGCCGGGTGCTGGACCGCAATAGCGCCCAGCTGCTGGTGGCAAGCGTCGAGCACCAGGCCTGGATCAGGTCTTTGCTCGACTACATCCGCAGCGATGCGCAGCCCATGCCATCCTTTATCGAGGAGCAGTGCCGGCTCGACATGTGGCTGGAGGAAGCGCTGCACCGCCCGCAGGCGAGCGAGCTGGTGAAAATCGCTTACCGCCTGCACCAGGGCCAGCATGAGCTGGCGCGCCAGATCCTGGCACACATGACGCATGGCGAAACCAGCGCGCTGCACGATGCGGCGGCTGACCTGGAGCGTATGGGTGAGCAATTGCAGGCGGCGCTGGGCCGATTGGTCGAGGGCGGGTAGGCTTGCCAAAAGCAGCGTATGATGTGGCGCAAATGAAGGGAGCGTCCCATGTATGCACAACGACTGGAATTCCCCGGCGCCGACGGCCAGATGCTGGCGGCGCGCCTCGATGCGCCCGATCAAACGGCGCGCGCCTATGCCTTGTTCGCGCACTGCTTCACCTGCGGCAAGGACGTGTTTGCGGCGAGCCGCATCGCACAGGCGCTGACTGAGCATGGCATTGCGGTGCTGCGATTCGACTTCACGGGCCTGGGCGCCAGCGAAGGCGACTTCGCCAATACTAATTTCTCATCCAACGTGGCGGACCTGCGCGCCGCCGCCGACTTCCTGCGGCGCGAGTTCCAGGCGCCGCGTATCCTGATCGGGCATAGCCTGGGTGGTGCGGCCACGCTGGCCTTTGCCGGCAGCGTGCCCGAGGCGCAGGCGGTGGTGACAATTGCCGCGCCCAGCGATCCGGTGCACGTTACCCACCTGTTCGGCGAGCAGATTGATACCATTACCGCGCACGGCGAGGCGATGGTGCAGCTGGCGGGGCGGCCGTTCCGCATCAAGCGCCAGTTCCTGGAGGATGTGGCGGAAAACAGCTTGCGCAACAAGATCGCCAGCATGCGCAAGGCTTTGCTGGTCATGCATGCACCGGGCGATACGACGGTGGGTATCAATAATGCGCTGGAAATCTTTAGCGCGGCCAAGCATCCGAAGAGCTTTATTTCACTCGATACGGCCGACCACCTGCTGACCAGCCGGGAAGACGCGGTGTACGTGGCGAACCTGATCGCCGCCTGGAGCGCGCGCTACCTCAGGGAGTAGCCGGTTGCCAGGCCATGGCCCGTTCGACCGCCGGGCGGCTGCCAACCTGTTCCAGCCAGCGCTGCACGGCGGGCTTGCCGCCCAGGTTCAGGCCGAGGTGGCCCGCAGCGGCCTGCGTCCAGGGATAGCAGGCGATATCGGCAATAGTGAAATGGTCGCCCGCGACAAAGGTGTTGCCCGCCAGTGCACGGTCTAGCACATTCAGCAAGCGTTCCGCTTCGGCGCTGAAGTGCTCCTTGGCCACGGCAGCATCCTGCTTCTCGAAGAAGCCAAGCTGTCCCAGCATCGGGCCAAGGCCGGCTACTTGCCAGTACAGCCATTGCAAGGTGCGGTAGCGCTGCGGTCCTGACGGCGCCAGGAAGCGCTCGTGCTTCTCCGCCAGATAGGTCAGAATGGCGCCGCTTTCGAACAGGGTCAGCGCACCGTCGCGAATGGCGGGAATCTTGTTATTGGGCGAAATGGCCAGGAAGGCTGGCGTGAACTGCTCGTGTTCGCGCAGGTTGATGGGCTCAACCTCGTACGGCAAGCCTAGTTCCTCCAGCAAGATGAGCGGCTTGCGGCCATTGGGCGTGGCCCAGGTGTAGACGGTATACATGCGCCCACTGTAGCGCCGGCGGGGGACAGCGGGCGCACCGTAGCGCGCCCGCAGTGAGAGGCGATTACTGGCGTGGAGCGAGGATCGCTTCCAGGCGGTCAGGCGTGCCTTCGATGCGTTCCAGGCGCGGGTACTTCAGGCCTTCGTAGTAGTCCAGCGCGATGGTGCGGTATTGCTGGCCGCGTTTCACCAGCAGTTCGATCGGCTTCTTGCTGGTCTTCGCCTCGGTGATGGCCTTGCGCAGCGCTTCCGCCTTGTAGGCGCGGCCGTTCACTGCCAGCAGGGTGGTATTGCCCGACAGGCCGGCCTTGAAACCGATGCCTTCCCACTGGATGCCTTCGATCTTGCCTTCGGCGCCTACGTTGAAGCCCAGCGAGTAGGTGAAGTCGGCCGACTTGTTGCGGTCTTCCGACGCCTTCAGGTAGTCGGTTTGCTTCTCAGTGAACACCAGCTTGTAGCCGGCGCGGGTGATGCCGTCCAGCGGGGCTGGGCCCAGTTCCTCGGTGCGGGTGCGCAGGAAGGTGGCCCAGTCGTGCGGCTGCACGGCGTTCAGCACTTTGACGATGTCGTCGAAGGTGTAATGCAGGGCTTCCACGCGGCCGTCTTCCACGCCGTAGAACTTGACGGCGAAATCGTCCAGCGAGCGCTTGTCGCCCGACAGTTCACGGATCTTGGTGTCCACGTCCAGCCAGATCAGCGAGCCTTCGTTGTAGTAGTCTTCGCTGCGCTGGTAGTTCGACCATGGGATGGCGCGGCGCGCGTTGATGATCGGGTCGTAAGTGGTGTCCTGCACCGAGCGCCAGTCGCGGCCCTTCATGATGCTGTAGCGCGCGGCGGTGGCGGCGATGCTGTCCTTGATGCTGGAGGACTTCATCAGGCCCGAGCGCGCGGCCAGCACCTGGCCGTGGTAGGTGGTCTGGCCTTCGTACACCCACAGCAGGTCGTTCTGCAATGGCTGGTTGAAGTTCAGCACATCCTGGCCTTTCGGGCGGCGGAACTTGCCGTTCCAGGAGTGGGTGAATTCGTGCGGCAGCAGGCCGCGGTCCGATTCGGTCTTGGCCCAGTCGGTGAAGTAGTCGGTCTTCAGCGCGTTTTCGCTGGACTGGTGGTGCTCGCGGCCCACGCGGCCGAATTCCTCGCTCAGCGCGAACAGGAAGTCGTAATGCTTGAAGTGCTGGGAGCCGAACAGCTTGTAGGCTTGCTTGACCAGGTTGCGGTGCAGCTCAATGTGTTCAGGCTTGGCTTCCAGCGCTTCGGCGGTATCCGCCACCACGTTCAGGTGCACGCTGCGCTTGGCGCCCGGGTCGAGGTCGAAACGCTTGAAGTGACGGCCGGCGAACAGCGGCGAGTCGACGAAGGTTTCCACGTCGGTGGTCTTGAAGGTCACCACGTCGCCCTGGCGCTCGGCTTCTTCCAGCGCGGAACCGTACTGCCATCCGGCCGGCAGGGTCAGGGTGGTCTGGATCGGGATGCGGCGGGTGGCATAGCCGGCCGGGTACATGGTCATCGACTGCCACTGGATGCCCAGCATGTCCGGGGTGATCGAGGTACGGCCCTGTGCGGCTTCGGTCGGCGCCAGGTGCTGGTATTCCACGTCGATCGATTTGGCGCCTGCCGGTACTTCAATATGGAAGGCGTACACGTTCACGTTATCGCGGCGCCAGGACAGGGTCTTGCCATTGGCGCTGACCTTGAAGCCGGCAAACTGGTTCAGGGCACCGGTCGGGCCGTGCTGCGCGGTCACCCATTGCGGGAACAGCAGGGTCATTTTGCCTGGCTTGGCCGGGATGGTCTGCTGGATGCGGTAGATATTCTGGGCGGTGTTGGAGGCATCAACCTTCATCACGATGGTGCCTGGGTAGGCCTGGTCCTGCGGGGCAGGAATCGGCTGGCCGGCGTGGGCAGTGAAGGCGGCGCCCAGCAGCAGGGCGATGGCAGATTTGGTGAACAGTTTCATTTATTTCAACGTGGAAAGTGCGACGGGCGAGTTTAGCACGCGGGGTAGGGCGGATTGTTTCGGAAAGTAACGTCAAAAAAATCTCTTGAAATCCGCTTGGGGGCTCCTATATCGGATTCAGCGGTTGCCCAGATGGGGGCCGCAGGACCTTATATCGCTTAACCTTGAAAGGATATGAAAATGCGTACTTTTGACCTGACTCCACTGTATCGTTCCGCCATCGGTTTCGACCGCCTGGCCCAGATGCTGAATGACTCGCATCGCGGCGACCAGCCAAGCTACCCTCCATACAATATCGAACTGGTGTCCGAAGACCAGTACCGTATCGTGATGGCGCTGGCAGGCTTTGACCGTAGCGAAATCGATATCACCTCCGAGCGCGACTCCCTCGTCGTTGTCGGCCGCAAGCAGAAAGACGGCCAGGAAAAGACTTACCTGCACCGTGGCATTGCTTCCCGCGACTTCGAACAGCGCTTCCAGCTGGCCAACCATGTGAAGGTGACCGGCGCGTCCTTCGATAACGGCATGCTCACCATTGAACTGGTGCGCGAGATCCCTGAAGCGCTGAAAGCGCGCAAGATCGCCATCGACGGCGTCGTCAACCACGCCGCACTGGAACAAAAAGCCGCTGCGTAAGCGTCGCTTGCTCCTATGAAAAAGGCCGGATTTCCGGCCTTTTCTGCGTTAAGACGCGTCTAAGTTTCATCCCGCATATTGGAGCCGTTGAGAAAAGCATTTTCTTCAGGAGTCGAATCATGCGCAACACCACCACCATGTTCCTTGCCCTGGCTACCGCCGGCGTTGTCGGTGCCGGTGCAGCCATTGCTGTCCAGCAGAGCCAGGCCTTCGCCGCCCCGCAAGCCGTCATTAGCGCCCCGGCCAACGCCGCCCAGGGCGCCCCGGCGCCCGTGCCCGCGCCGATGATCTCCCTGCCGGACTTCAGCGTGATCGCTTCGCGCAATGGTCCGGCCGTGGTGAACATCAGCACCACCGGCAGCACCAAGGCGCAGTTCCGCGGCGATCCGGATGCTGAAAACGATCCTTTCTATGAATTCTTCCGCCGCTTCCAGATCCCCGGCCAGCGCGGCCGCGGCGGCGCGCCGGTGCCTTCGCACGGCGTCGGTTCCGGCTTCATCGTCAGCGCCGACGGCATCATCCTGACCAATGCGCACGTGGTGCGCGACGCCAGCGAGGTGACCGTCAAGCTGACCGACCGCCGCGAATTCCGCGCCAAGGTGCTGGGCTCCGACCCGAAAACCGACGTCGCCGTGCTGAAGATCGACGCCAAGAACCTGCCGGTGGTGCCGCTGGGCCGTTCCGGCGACGTGAAGGTGGGCGAGTGGGTGCTGGCCATCGGCTCGCCGTTCGGCCTGGAAAACACCGTCACCGCCGGCGTGGTGAGCGCCAAAGGCCGCTCGCTGCCGGACGATTCGAACGTGCCCTTCATCCAGACCGACGTGGCGATCAACCCAGGCAACTCGGGCGGCCCGCTGTTCAACACCAAGGGCGAGGTGATCGGCATCAACTCGCAGATCTACAGCCAGAGCGGCGGTTACCAGGGCCTGTCGTTCTCGATCCCGATCGACGTGGCGACCCGTATCCGCGATCAGGTGGTCGCGACCGGCAAAGTGGTGCACGCCCGCCTCGGTGTCATGGTGCAGGAAGTGAACCAGGGCTTTGCCGATTCCTTCAACCTCGATTCGCCGGAAGGCGCGCTGGTGTCGAACGTGGAGCGCGGCGGCCCGGCCGACAAGATCGGCCTCAAGGCGGGCGACGTGATCCGCAAGATGAATGGCCAGAAGATCGTCGCCTCCGGCGATCTGCCTGCCATGGTTGGCCTGGCCATGCCGGGTGATAAAGTCACGCTGGAAGTCTGGCGCCAGGGCAAAAACGTCACGTTGGAAGGCAAGCTGGGTAATGCCGCCGACCGCAACGTGGCTGCCGTGCAGAACGATGAGGCAGCCAGCAAGCTGCGTCTCGGCCTGGCGCTGCGCCAGCTGGACCCGATGGAGCGCCGTGAATCCGGCCTGGCATCCGGCCTGCTGATCGAAGACGCCGGCGGCGCCGCCGCCAGCGCCGGTGTGCAGCCGGGCGACGTTTTGCTGTCGGTGAACGGCCGCGCCGTCAATTCTGTGAACGAAGTACGCGACCTCGTGGCAAAATCCACTAAATCGGTAGCGCTGCTGATCCAGCGCGGCGAGGACCGCATCTTTATCCCGGTGCGCCTCGGCTAACAAAAACAAGAAAGGTAATACGTAATGCGCCTCCTGCTGGTAGAAGATGACACGATGATCGGCGAGGTAGTGCTCGATCTGCTGAGGGCAGAGCACTACGCCGTCGACTGGGTCAAGGATGGCGCCATGGCCGACACGGCCCTGCAGACCCAGACCTACGACCTGGTGCTGCTGGACCTGGGCCTGCCCAAGAAAGACGGGCTGGAAGTCCTGCGCTCGATGCGCGCCCGCAAGGAACTGACCCCGGTACTGGTCGCCACCGCGCGCGACGCGGTCGAACAGCGCATTGCCGGCCTGGATGCCGGCGCCGATGACTATGTCCTCAAGCCCTACGACCTGGACGAGCTGCTGGCCCGCATCCGCGCCTTGCTGCGGCGCGCCGCCGGCCGCGCCGAGCCGGTGTTCGAGCACAAGGGCGTGTCGATCAATCCGCAAACGCGCGAAGTGATTGCCAACGGCCAGCCGGTCAACCTGTCGGCCCGCGAGTGGGCCGTGCTGGAAGCGCTGATCGCACGTCCCGGCATCGTGCTGTCGCGCGCCCAGCTGGAGGAAAAGCTGTACAGCTGGAAGGATGAAGTCAATTCCAACGCGGTCGAAGTGTATATCCACGGCCTGCGCAAGAAGCTGGGTGCGGATTTGATCCAGAACGTGCGCGGCCTCGGCTACATGGTGCCGAAACAATGATGATGGCGGTCCCGAAGGTCAACGTCACGCACTCGCTGCGTGGGCGCCTGCTATGGTTCCTGCTGGCGGCGATCACCATGGCCGCCGTGGCGCAGGCCATGATCGCCTACAGCTCGGCGCTGAACGACGCCGACCAGATCTTCGACTACCACATGCAGCAGATGGCCATGTCGTTGCGCTCCAACGCGCCAATGGCCGCCACCGGCAACACCGACCCCAATGATCCCGGCAACGACGAGATGGTGGTGCAGGTGTGGACGCCGGACGGCATCCAGGTGTTCCGCTCGCTGTCGCGCGCCGAACTGCCGCAGCGCGCGGTGCTGGGCTTCTCCAACGTGCGCGCCAATGGCACGACTTACCGCGTGTTCTCCGCGCAGACCGCAACCCAGACCATCCAGATCGCGCAGGACCTGGCCGTGCGCAAGCGCATGGCCGGCACGCTGGCGCTGCGTACTGTCGGCCCGATTGCGCTGATGGCGCCGGTGCTGATGCTGGTGGTGTGGTGGGTGGTATCCGGCTCGCTGGCGCCGGTGGCGCGCGTGCAGCGGCAACTGGCCGTGCGCAAGGCCGACGATTTATCCGAAGTTTCCGATGCCGACCTGCCGGACGAAGTGCGTCCGCTGGTGCAGGAATTGAACCTGCTGTTCAAGCGCGTCGAAACCGCCTTCGAGGCGCAGCAGAACTTCGTGGCCGACGCTGCGCACGAGCTGCGTACACCGCTGGCCGCGCTCAAGCTGCAAATCCTCAGCCTGGCCCGCGCCGACTGCAACGAAGCCCGCGACGTCGCGATTGGCCGCCTGTCGGCCGGCGTGGAACGCGCCTCGCGCCTGGTCGAGCAGCTACTGGTGCTGGCCCGCACCGAAGCGGCGGACGCCAAGCTGGAGCCGGTCAGCCTGACCGAACTGGCCAAGCGCGCTGTCGGCGACATGGCCGGCTCGGCGCAGTCGCGCGAAATCGACCTGGGCCTGGAACAGGCCGATGAAGCCACCGTGCAGGGACAGGGCGATGCTTTGCTGATCCTCTTGCGCAACCTGGTCGACAACGCCGTGAAATACACCCCGGCTGGCGGCACGGTGGACGTGTCGGTGCTGGCCCCGGCCGCAGGCGCGGGCGCACGGCTGGTGGTCGAGGACAGCGGCCCCGGCATCCCGCCGGAAGAACGCGAGCGCGTCTTCAACCGCTTCTACCGCGTGCCGGGCAGCGAAGCCCAGGGCAGCGGGCTGGGATTGGCCATCATCCGCGCCATCGCCGAACGCCATGGCGCCAAGCTGGCGCTGGACGCCTCCGAACGCCTTGGCGGCCTGAAAGTGACGGTGGAGTTTGCGCCGAGCTAGAATGTCGTTTTCGACATTCGGAGCAGGGCATGCAGAAGATCGGTTTCTCGGGGACTTTGGACCCCATCACCAACGGCCATATGTGGGTCATTGGCGAAGCGCGTTCGATCGCGGAGGAAGTGGTGGTCTTCCTGTCCGAGAACTCCACCAAGGCGCCCAAGTTCACCGCTGAGGAACGCAAGGCCATCGTGCTGGCCAGCTGCGCCGAGCGTGGCTGGAACAACGTCTCCGTGCAGATCGTGAAGAGCGAATACACCGCGCGCGTAGCCAAGCGCAATGGCGTTGACTACCTGATTCGCGGCATCCGCAGCACCGCCGATTTCGACTACGAAAACCTGATCCAGCAAACCAATGTGGAAGTGATTGGCGGTTCCAAGACGCTGTTCGTGATGCCGCCGCGCGACCTGGGCTCGGTGAGTTCCAGCTTCGTCAAGGCACTGGAAGGCCCAGTGGGCTGGAACTGGACGATGAAGAAATTCGTCCCCGCACCGGCTTACCAGGCCTGGATCCTGGCCTGGCTGCGCAAGGAATGGGACAGCCTGTGGCGCGAACGCCCGCACTCGGCCGAATGGTTCGAGCGCCTGACCGGCGAAGCAGCTTACGGCGGCGCCGACCGCCACTATCACAACCTCGACCACCTGGTGCACGGCCTGGCCGAAATCCGCGCCTGGGCAGCCAATACCGGCGCCACGCCGGCTGACGTGACCTTGGTCAAAGCCGCCTTCTGGTTCCATGACGCGGTGTATGCCCACGGCGCCGGCGATGTCACGAATGAAGAAGCCAGCGCCCGCCTGTGGCTGGGCAGCGCCCTTGAGTTGGATGCCGTGCGCGCCGAAGAAGTAGCAACCCTGATCCGCGCCACCGACCACTTCCAGGGCGCCAGCATTGTGCACCCGTTGAAAGACACCATGCTGTCGGTGGACCTGGCGATCCTAGGGCAGGAAGCCGAGGTGTACCAGGCATACGCCCAAGGCATCCGCGCCGAATACGCCCACGTGCCGGTGGAGCGCTACAACAGCCAGCGCGCCCAGATCCTGGCCCATTTGCGCGGCAAAGCCGAAGCGGGCACCCTGTTCGCCGACCCCTTCTTCACCGACAACTACACCGCCATGGCGATTGCGAATATGAGTGCCGAACTGGCGGTGCTGCAGCCTTAACTGTTGACGGGCAGCGGCGCCGCCAGCTGCTGCCAGAAGCGCTCCGCCTCTTCGAGTGCGCTCGCCTTATCGCATTTTTCCGACACGGCGCAGAGGATAAACTCCTCCGCCGACATATGCTCCATCGGCGCCCATTTGGCGATCGCCGAAATCACATCACCTGCCAGGTGGATCGTCATCGCAGCCATAACAACCTCCTCCGAGTGGAAAGTAATTCCACCATGCATCAAAAAAACGGAGGAGACTTTGCGCTAAATCAATCCCAATGCATGAGCCCGTGTCCCACCTTGGGGTCACACCCTAAGTGAGACACGGGCTCATGTGTCGTGTGGAAGAGTCCGTGTCTCATCTGGGGTGTGACCCCAGGGTGGGACACGGGCTCGGCTGGGCGTGGTGGGCTTAGAACTTGACGTGCAGGCGGGTGAAGTAGGAGACGCCGTTCAGGCCGAACTGCACGGACTCGTACTTGAAGCCGTTGTCGGTTTCGTTCGGGTCTTGCGGGGTCGGGTGGACGTCGAAGATGTTGGCGGCGCCAAAGCTCAGCTTGGCGTTCTTCATGAACGCGTAGGTGAAGCCGAGGTCGGCCGAGGTCTTCGCTTCGTACTTCTGGTTCGCTACGCCGGATGCGGTGCCGCTCCAGGTGCCCAGGGTCTGCGGGCCGAAGTGGATGATCTTGAAGCTGGTCTCGAGCGGGCCGGTGGCGTAGTCGAAGCCCAAAGTTGCCTTGCGGCGCGGTCCGCCTTGTTCCAGGAACAGGCGCTCACGTTCGGACAGCAGCACGTCTTCGTAACCTTTCAGTGCGGCCGGGGCGTGGATGTCGGTCACTTCGGTCTTGCTGAAGTTCATGGCCAGGAAGCTGGTCAGCTTGTTGCCAAACACGGTGGACTTGTGTGAGGCGGTCAGGTCCAGGCCCTGGGTTTTGGTGTCGACCGAGTTGACGAAGAATTGCGCGCCGCCCACGCCAAGGGTCGCCAGCTTGGCGGCCAGGGTAGGGTAGTTCGATTCGTCGAACAGGCCGGACAGTACGATGCGGTCCTTGATCTTAATGCGGTACAGGTCGGCCGTCACCGACAAGTCGCTATTCGGAGTCCAGGTCGCTCCCAGGGTGAAGCTGCGCGATTTCTCTTCCTTCAGCGGATCGAGGCCGGCGACCTTGCCTACCGGGCCTACGGCCGGGGTGATCGAAATGTCGGTCGGTACGCCGCCCACGAAGTCGGTGTAGGTGGAGGAGAAGTATGCCTGCTGCAGCGACGGTGCGCGGAAACCGGTCGAGGCGGAGCCGCGCAGCAGCACTGGATCAGCCAGGCGGTAGCTGCCGGCGATCTTGCCGGTCACGGTGGAGCCGAAGTCGCTGAACTTTTCCCAGCGCAGGGCGCCCTGCAGCTTGGTGTTCTTGCTGATGTCCGCTTCCAGGTCGATGTAGGCGGCGCTGCTGTGGCGCTTGGCGTTGGTCACGTCGCCCGGCTGGAAGCCTGGGAAGCCCTGGCTGCCGGCATTGCCGCCGCCAGCGCCGTCGGCGTCGATGTATGAGCCTGGTTCGCCGGCGAAGATCTTGTACTTCTCGGCGCGGTATTCGGCGCCGAATGCCACGTTCAGGCCATCGCCCACCAGGCCTTCGAAGTAGCGGTTCATGTCGAAGTTGGTGGTCGATTGCTGGAAGGAGAAGCCGCCCGCATCGAATTCGCTCTTGCTGACGCCTTTGCCGCCCTTGAGCAGGTCGAGGTTGGCGATGGAGGCGTTCAGGGTGTTGCTGATGTTGTACTTCAGGCGGTTGTAGCCATAGGTTTGCGAGATGTCGGCATTCCATTCGCCGATCTTCTGCTTGAAGCCGACGATGGCGTAGCGGTCATCCAGGTCGCCATCGATGAACGGGACGAAGCCGTTCGGGTACATGGCGGCGGAATTGCGCGATGGGATGTCGTCTTCGCCGTTGCGCGCCCAGGCGCCGCTCGATGCGTCGCGCTGCTGCACGCCGCCGGTGAAGTAGACGCGGCCCGGGCCGGCCGGGATTTCGCCGTTCACGTAGACGGTCTGGTTTTCGGACTTGGAGTCGCCAATGGTGCGCGGGTTGCCCGGTTCGGCGCGGTTGGAGCGGCCGCGGTCCAGGTATTCGCCGGTGATGCCCACGGTGCCGCCAGCCACGGCGAAGCCGCAGTAGGCCGATGCCAGCCAGTTCTTGCCGTCGCCGGCGCCGTACTGGCCGTAGCCGATAGCCGATTCGCAGCCCACGTTCTTTTTCAGGCCGATATCCATCACGCCGGCAATCGCGTCGGAGCCGTATTGGGCGGCGGCGCCGTCGCGCAGCACTTGCACGTCCTTGATCGCCATCACCGGGATGGAGTTCATGTCGGTGCCGGTGGCGCCGCGGTTGCGCGCGCCGAAGATGTTGACCAGGGCGGAGGTGTGGCGGCGCTTGCCGTTCACCAGCACCAGGGTCTGGTCGGAACTCAGACCGCGCAGGGCGGCGGAGTCCACCAGGTCGGCACCGTCGGCGCCGGTCTGGCGGGTCGAGTTGAACGATGGGGAGATGAAGGTCAGTACCTGCGCCAGGTCGAACTGGGCGCCTTGCTCGCTGGCTTTCGACAGCGGGATGACGTCGATCGGGGCCACGGTGTCGGTGGTGGAGCTGGTGGCGCGGCGCGAGCCGACCACGTTCACCACGGTCATGTCGCCGTTGGCGGTCTGGGCGAAGGCTGGCAGGGAGGACAGGGCGCCGGCGCCGTACAGCGCCGACAGGATGGCTTTATGCAGAATCGAATGGCGGGACAATTTCTTACTCCATGGAAAAATTGTCTTCCATTCTAATGTAACTTTTACTTATGCACGAATTCCGCTGCGCCGCCGATCAGGATGCGGTTGCCGTCCAGTTGGGTGCGCAGCAGGCAGGGCTGGCCGAGGTGGGCGCCTTGGTACAGGTCGAGCGAACGGCCCAGGTGGACGGTGAGGGCGCCGGCTGCCACGCCGGTGGCGCTGTCTTCCAGCGCCGGGTCGAGGTGGTTGAAGTTGCGGCCTTCGAAGCTGCCGTCTGGGCGGCGGCACCAGGCGTAGATCCCGCTGACGCCGGCTGCTTTGCCCCAGCGGGCGATTGCGGCCAAGTCCGGCTGCAGGGCGTGCAGTGCGGCGCTGTCCGTTACCTCGACCAGCAGCTTGGGGCTGCCAACGGAGGCTACGGCAGGCGCCGATGCCAGCGTCAGCGCGCCAAGCAGGCGCTTCGCCAGCCCGTCCAAGTCGGCGTCCCCGGCTGCCGGCGTGACCACCGGCGCATCCTGCCGCGACAGCGCGACGAAAGCGCCATCGCCGCTGCGCGTCAGTGCCAGCTCCTGCCCCCGCATTGCCGTGCGTGCGGTCAGCGGGCCGGCCGCCTCGGCCAGCAGCACACGGGCAGCGGCCAGGGTAGCGTGCAGGCAGAGCGGCGAGCGCATGTGGGGATAGAAATAATCCAGCGTCCAGGCCGCCCCATCGCTGCCGGGATCGACAAACACGCAGGCGCTCTTATTGGCCGCCTTGGCAAAGGCCTGGCGCGCCTCGGCATCGGCGGCATGGCCAAGCAGCACCAGGGCGGTATTGCCTTCGCCCGCCCGGGTGCCGAAACATTTCAATTCGTAAATTTCCATCCGGCGCAGGATACAGGAGAGTGGCGCCGCCTGCTGGCGGTGGTGTAAAATACTGTATGAATATACAGTTATCTCGTCCAGGCCTGCCCGCCTACGCGGAGCTGTTTTGCCTGACGAATTTTTCATTCCTGCACGGCGCCTCGCACTCCGAAGAACTGGTGGAGCGGGCGATTAAGCTCGGCTATAGCGCCCTGGCCATCACCGACGAATGCTCGCTGGCCGGCGTAGTGCGCGCTCACGCCGCCGCCAAAGAGAGCGGCTTGCCGCTGCTGATCGGCGCCCACTTCCACCTGACCAACCCCGATGGCAGCCCGGCGCTCTCGCTGCTGGCGCTGGCGACCAACCGCAATGGCTACGGCAACCTGTCGGAAATGATCACCCTCGGCCGCATGCGCGCCGGCAAGGGCAACTACGAGCTGCATCCGGACGACTTCGCCGACCCGCCGCCCGAGCGCGCCCACCTGCGCGGCATGCCCGATTGCCTGCTGCTCCTGCTGCCCGAATACCCGGCCAGTGTGGACCGCCTGCACCGCCAGGCCGCATGGATGGCGGCCACTTTTCCCGAACGCAGCTGGATCGGCCTGACCCTGCTGGGCCGCGCCTTCGACGAGGCGCACGAAGCGGCCATCGAGGAAGTAGCGCTGCAGCACGGCCTGCGCGTCACCGCCGCCGGCCACGTCTGCATGCATGTGCGCTCGCGCAAGCCGCTGCATGACACGCTGAGCGCGGTGCGGCTCGGCAAGCCGGTCAGCGAATGCGGCTACGAGCTGGCGCAGAACGCCGAGCAGCACCTGCGTTCGCGCCTGCGGCTGGCGAATGTCTTCCCGGCGCAGGCACTGGAGGAAACCTTGCGCATTGCCGAGCGTTGCACGTTCTCGCTGGAGGAACTGCGCTACGAATATCCGCACGAGCTGATCCCGCCCGGCCACACGCCGTCCAGCTTCCTGCGCCAGGAGACCTACAAAGGCGCGGAGTGGCGCTACCCGCACGGCATCCCGCCGCAGGTGCGGGCGCAGATCGAGCATGAGCTGGAGCTGGTGAAGACGCTCGAATATGAATACTTCTTCCTGACGGTGTACGACATCGTCTGCTATGCGCGCTCGATCCACATCCTGTGCCAGGGGCGCGGGTCGGCCGCCAATTCGGCGGTCTGTTATTGCCTGGGCGTGACCTCGGTCGATCCGGCGCGCGGCAATAGCGTGGTGGGGCGCTTCATGTCGATCGAGCGCAAGGAGCCGCCCGATATCGACGTCGACTTCGAGCACCAGCGGCGCGAGGAAGTGATCCAGTACATCTACCACAAATACGGCCGCCACCGTACGGCGCTGGCGGCCACGGTGATCTGCTACCGCACCAAGAGCGCGCTGCGCGACAGCGGCAAAGCCTTGGGCGTGGACCTGGAGATCGTGGAGAAGGTCGCCAAGTCGCACCGCTGGTTTGACCGCAAGAGCGAGGTGCTGGAGCGCTTTGCGGAATGCGGCATGGACCCGAATTCGCCGCTGGCGCACCAGTGGGCGCACCTGGCGCTGCAGATGCTTGGCTTCCCGCGTCACTTGTCGCAGCACGTGGGCGGCTTTGTCATCTCGCAGGACAAGCTGTCACGCCTGGTGCCGATTGAGAATGCGGCGATGGAGGACCGCAGCGTGATCCAGTGGGATAAGGACGACCTGGAGGAGCTGGGGCTATTGAAGGTGGACGTGCTGGCGCTGGGCATGCTGACGGCGATGCGGCGCACTTTTGACCTGATCTCACAGCGCCATCAACTGCGGTTTGGGCTGAACAGCGTGCCTTCGGAGGATAAGGCGACTTACGACATGATCTGCCGCGCGGACACCATCGGTGTGTTCCAGATTGAATCGCGGGCGCAAATGAGCATGCTGCCGCGCTTGCAGCCGCGCGTGTTTTACGACCTGGTGATCGAGGTGGCGATTGTGCGGCCGGGCCCGATCCAGGGCGGGATGGTGCATCCGTATTTGCAGCGGCGCATGGGCAAGGTGCCGACGCACGTGCCGAAAGGCCTGGAGAAGGCGCTGGAGCGTACGCTGGGGGTGCCGATCTTCCAGGAGCAGGTGATGCAGGTGGTGATCGATGCTGCGGACTTCACGCCGGGCGAGGCGGACCAGTTGCGGCGCTCGATGGCGGCGTGGAAGCGCAAGGGTGGGCTGGAGAAGTACCAGAAGCGTATTGTCGATGGCATGACCAGGAATGGTTTTGACGAGGGCTTTGCCAACCAGATATGCCAGCAGATCCAGGGCTTTGGCGAATATGGCTTCCCCGAGTCGCATGCGGCGAGTTTTGCTTTGCTGACCTATGCGAGCTCCTGGCTGAAGTGCCACGAGCCGGCGGCGTTCCTGTGCGCCTTGCTGAATAGCTTGCCGATGGGATTTTACAGCGCGTCGCAGCTGGTGCAGGACGCCAAGCGGCATGGCATCGAGGTGCGGCCAGTAGATGTAACGATCAGCGAATGGGAGTCGTCACTGGAGGAGCTGGATGCCGCCCCGGCCGCGCCGCCCACCCCGGCGGGGCAGGCAGCGGAGGAAGATCCGGTGTTCAGGCGCGAGGTGACGCGGGATGAGTTCCTCGCCGCCATGGCGCAGCAGCCGGCGCGGCGCCAGCCGGCGGTGCGGCTCGGCATGTCGGTGCTGAACGGCATGCGCGAGGCTGCGGCCATGCGCATCACGGACCAGCGGCAGCGGCGACCCTTCGCGGACGTGGCTGATCTGGCGCGGCGGGCTGACCTGGAGCGCCACGATTTGCAGGTGCTAGCTGGCGGCAATGCCTTGCAGGCCCTGGCCGGCAACCGCCGCCAGGCGCTGTGGGATGCCACCGGCGCGGTGCCGGACAAAGACCTGCTGCGCCCGACGCAAGTGGAGGAAGAGACGCCGCAACTGGTGCCGCCGACCGAAGGCGAAGAAATCCTCAGCGATTACCGCGCGCAAGGCCTGACGCTGGGTCGCCACCCGCTGGCGCTGATACGCCCGGCCTTGCTGGCCAAACGCTTCTTCCCGGCGGAAGTGCTGAACACCTTCAGCAACAACCAGCTCGCGCGTGGCGCCGGCATCGTCTCCGGCCGCCAGCGTCCTGGCACAGCGAAGGGTGTTTTGTTCGTCACGCTGGAAGACGAAACCGGCAACGTCAACGTGATCATCTGGCCCGACCTGGTCGACAAATACCGCCGTGAAGTATTGGGCGCGCGGCTGCTCGGCGTGTACGGCGTGTGGCAGGCAGAAGGCCTCGTCCGCCACCTGGTCGCCCGCCGCCTGGTCGACCTCTCCCACATGCTCGGCCGCCTGCCCACCAGCAGCCGCGATTTCCATTAGGGCTTGCGCCGCGCCACCCGAAGCGGCGCGGATCGCAGCATTGCCGTTAGCGACTCTGGTGGTCACTTTCTATTTTCCGAATAAATCCAGCTAGAATCGCTGGATGAGCAATGAAATCACGCTGCGGCCCGGGGCGGCCGATGATGCGTCGGCGATCAGTGCGCTGATCCTGTCGCTGCAACCTTATTTGACGATAGAGCCGGATGGCGCGGGCGCGGAGGAGTTTCTCGTTACGCTGCAGCCGGACATCATCCGCCGCAACCTGCAGGCGGAAAACTATTCCTACCATTTGGCGTACGACGGCGAGGTGTTGGCCGGGGTGGCGGCGGTGCGCGATAACACGCACCTGTTCAGCCTTTACGTGGGCTCGGCCTGGCACGGGCAGGGCATCGCCAGGCGGCTGTGGCACGTGGTGCGGGACGAGGCGCTGGCACGCGGTAACCCGGGCCGCTTCACCGTCAACTCCTCCGCCTTCGCGGAAAGCATGTACCGCCACCTGGGCTTCGTACCGACCGGCCCGATGGCGGAGATGCATGGGCTGCGCTTTATCCCGATGCGGCTCGATCTTTAGCGCGAGCTTTGGTCCAGGTGGCTGGGGCCGCTGGTGGCGCTGCTGGTACCGTAGTAGTTGTGCAGTTCGGTCGCCCAGGTCTGGTTGGCCATGTCCGGCCAATGGTCCTTATCGAAGCCCGGCGCCTGCGCGATGCGCTCCTTCTCGATATTCAGCGTCATGCGGTGGTTGCCGGTATCCAGCGACAGCGCCTCGAACGGCACCGCAAACAGTTTTTCGCCGATGCCCAGTATGCCTCCCGAAGCCATCACCACATAAGCGATATGTCCGGTCTGCATATCCAGCATGATTTCCTTCACCGTGCCGAGGTGTTCGTTCTGCAGGTTGTGCACATGGTCGCCAATCAGGGTGTCGGCGCCCATCAGGCGCGGGCCAGGTCCCTGGTGGCCGGTGTCGACATAATTGCCGTACTCGTCGCGATCAACACTCATGATGGCCTCCTGTTGAAATAATGTCATTGTTGCGGCCCATCCGGGCCAGGGTCTGTTCGCTGGCGCACGCATTTGGGCCCAAAATGAGCTATAATTTCAATTTCCCGCTGCGCGCCTATCGGCGCCCGATCTCGCAATGACCAAATTTGTCTTCGTCACTGGTGGCGTTGTGTCGTCCCTTGGTAAAGGGATTGCCGCCGCCTCCCTCGCCGCGATCCTCGAATCGCGCGGTCTCAAAGTCACCATGCTGAAACTGGACCCGTATATCAACGTGGACCCAGGCACCATGAGCCCAATGCAGCACGGTGAAGTCTTCGTTACCGACGATGGCGCCGAAACCGACCTGGACCTGGGTCACTACGAGCGTTTCATCTCCACCCGCATGCGCAAGGTGAACAACTTCACCACCGGCCAGATTTACGAATCCGTGATCCGTAAGGAGCGCCGCGGCGAATACCTTGGCAAGACCGTGCAGGTGATCCCGCACATCACCAATGAAATCCAGGACTACATCCGCCGTGGCGCGGAAGGCTACGACGTCGCCCTGTGCGAAATCGGCGGCACCGTAGGCGATATCGAATCGCTGCCGTTCCTGGAAGCCGCCCGCCAGCTGTCGCTGCGCGCCGGCCGCAAGAATTCCGCTTTCGTTCACCTGACCCTGGTGCCTTACATCGCATCGGCCGGCGAACTGAAGACCAAGCCTACCCAGCACTCGGTACAGAAGCTGCGCGAAATCGGTATTTCCCCGAACGCGCTGCTGTGCCGCGCCGACCGCAAGATCCCGGAAGACGAAGTGGCGAAGATCTCGCTGTTCTCGAACATCGAAGAACGCGCCGTGATTTCGGTATGGGACGTGGACACCATCTACAAAGTGCCGCAAATGCTGCACGACCAGGGCCTGGACGCGATCATCTGCGAGGCGCTGGACCTGAACCCGGCGCCGGCCGACCTGTCCATGTGGGCCAAGCTGATCCACAACCTGGAACACCCGAAAGCGGAAGTGTCGATCGGCATGGTCGGCAAGTACGTGGAGCTGACCGAGTCGTACAAGTCGCTGACCGAGGCGCTGCGCCACGCAGGCCTGCACACCGAGTCGCGCGTCAACATCGAGTACATCGACTCGGAAGAGATCGAGACCAAGGGCACTGCCGAACTGGCCAAGTTCGACGCCATCCTGGTGCCGGGCGGCTTCGGCAAGCGCGGCGTGGAAGGCAAGATCAAGGCGGCGCAGTTCGCCCGTGAGTCGAAGGTTCCTTACCTGGGCATCTGCCTGGGCATGCAGGTAGCGCTGATCGAGTACGCGCGCCACATGGCCGGCTTCACCAAGGCCAACTCCACCGAGTTCGAGCCGGATACCGAGCAGCCGCTGGTGGCCCTGATCGACGAGTGGCAGAACGAAGACGGCAAGATCGAGAAGCGCGACGCCAACTCCGACCTGGGCGGCACCATGCGCCTGGGCGCGCAGACCTGCGAAGTGAAGCCGGGCACCCTGGCCGCCGAGATCTACGGCAGCGTGGTGACCGAGCGTCACCGTCACCGCTACGAAGCGAACAACCATTACCTGGCACGCGTGGAAGAGGCCGGCCTGGTGGTGGCAGCCCGTACCCCGAACGAGAACCTGTGCGAGATCATGGAACTGCCGCGCACCGGTCCTAACGCGCACCCATGGTATATGGGCGTGCAGTACCACCCAGAGTTCAAATCGACCCCGCGTGACGGCCATCCGCTGTTCACGTCCTTCATCAAGGCAGCCCTGGCGCATAAAGCCGCCGGCTCCCGTCTGGAGAATGCAGCATGAAGCTCGCTGGTTTTGAAGTAGGCCTGGACAAACCGTTCTTCCTGATCGCAGGCACCTGCGTGATCGAATCGCGCCAGATGGCGTTCGATACCGCCGGCGCGCTGAAGGAAATGACCGCCGAACTGGGCATCCCGTTCATCTATAAATCGTCCTTCGACAAGGCCAACCGCACCTCCGGTACCTCGTACCGCGGTCCGGGCATGGAGAAGGGCCTGGAGATCCTGGGCGACGTCAAGCGCGAACTGGAAGTGCCGGTGCTGACCGACGTGCACACCGTGGAAGAAATCGCCGCCGTGTCGTCCGTGGTCGACGTGATCCAGACTCCGGCCTTCCTGTGCCGCCAGACCGACTTCATTACCGCCTGCGCCGAATCCGGCCTGCCGGTCAATATCAAGAAGGGCCAGTTCCTGTCGCCGCACGAAATGAAAAACGTGATCGACAAGGCGCGTGCCGCAGCCAAGGCCAAGGGCCTGAATGAAGACAACTTCATGGCCTGCGAACGTGGCGCTTCCTTCGGCTACAACAACCTGGTGTCGGACATGCGTTCGCTGGCCATCATGCGCGAAACCGGCGCACCGGTGGTGTTCGATGCCACCCACTCGGTGCAGCTGCCGGGCGGCCAGGGCGGCTCCTCGGGCGGTATGCGCGAGATGGTGCCTGTGCTGTCGCGCGCTGCCGTGGCGGTAGGTGTAGCCGGCCTGTTCATGGAAACCCACCCGGTTCCTGCACAAGCGCTGTCGGATGGCCCAAATGCCGTTCCGCTCGGCCGCATGAAAGATCTGCTGTCCGTTCTGATCGAACTGGACCGCGTGACCAAGAAAGCAGGTTTCCTCGAATCTGACTTCAATTGATTCGTATACCTGGGGCCGCTTTATTTGCGGCCTTTTTTTGGCCCTGTCTGTTATCCTTGCAACAATTTTGCCCCCGAATTCGCTTTAACTTTGGAGAAAACACATGAGTGCAATCGTTGACATCATCGGTCGTGAAGTAATCGACTCGCGCGGCAATCCGACCGTGGAATGCGACGTCCTGCTGGAATCCGGCGTCATGGGCCGTGCGGCCGTGCCGTCCGGCGCATCGACCGGTTCGCGCGAAGCCATCGAGCTGCGCGACGGCGACGCCAAACGCTACTTCGGCAAAGGCGTGCTGAAGGCCTGCGAAAACATCAACACCGAAATCTCGGAAGCCATCATGGGCCTGGACGCCAATGAACAGGCTTTCCTGGACCGTACCCTGATTGAACTGGACGGCACCGAGAACAAGTCGCGCCTGGGCGCCAACGCCATGCTGGCAGTGTCGATGGCCGTGGCCAAAGCCGCGGCGGAAGAAGCCGGCCTGCCGCTGTACCGCTACTTCGGCGGCTCCGGCGCGATGCAGATGCCAGTGCCGATGATGAACGTCATCAACGGCGGCGCACACGCCGACAACAACCTGGACATCCAGGAATTCATGATCATCCCAGTGGGTGCGCCATCCTTCAAGGAAGCCGTGCGTTACGGCGCCGAAGTGTTCCACACCCTGAAGAAGATCCTGCACAAGAAGGGCATGAACACCGCCGTGGGCGACGAAGGCGGCTTCGCTCCTTCGCTGGCATCGCACGAAGAAGCGATCAAGCTGATCATGCAAGCGATCGAAGAAGCCGGCTACGAGCCAGGCACCCAGATCGCCATCGGCCTGGATTGCGCAGCTTCCGAGTTCTACAAGGACGGCAAGTACCACCTGGAAGGCGAAGGCATGGTGCTGTCGGCTGAAGAATTCACCAACCTGCTGTCGACCTGGTGCGACAAGTACCCGATCATCTCGATCGAAGACGCGATGCACGAAGGCGACTGGGCCGGCTGGGCGCACCTGACCCAGGCCCTGGGCAAGAAAGTGCAGCTGGTAGGCGATGACCTGTTCGTCACCAACACCAAGATCCTGAAAGAAGGCATCCAGAAGGACATCGCCAACTCGATCCTGATCAAGATCAACCAGATCGGCACCCTGACCGAAACCTTCGCCGCCATCGAAATGGCCAAGCGCGCCGGCTACACCGCCGTGATCTCGCACCGTTCCGGCGAAACCGAAGATTCGACCATCGCCGATATCGCTGTGGGCACCAACGCCCTGCAGATCAAGACCGGTTCCATGTCCCGCTCCGACCGCATGGCCAAGTACAACCAGCTGCTGCGTATCGAAGAAGACCTGGGCGACATCGCTTCCTACCCAGGCCGCGATGCGTTCTATAATCTGAAGTAATTTTGTACTTCCCGGCCGGGACACCCCGGCCGGTTCAGTTTTGTCCCAATGCGCCTGATTACCGTAGCTCTTGCCCTGTTGCTCGTCCTGATCCAATACCCGCTCTGGCTGGGGAAGGGGGGCTGGCTGCGCGTCGCCGACCTGGAAAAGGAAGTCGCCGCCGCACAGGAAAAGAACGAAGGCCTGCGCCAGCGCAACGCCAAGCTGGCTTCCGAGGTAAATGACCTGAAGGACGGCACCGGCGCCGTCGAAGAACGTGCCCGCTTTGAGCTGAGCATGATCAAGCAGAACGAAATCTACGTGCAGGTGCTTGGCAAGGGCCAGGCCAAGCCGTGAAAAGTCGGGGTCATGTCTGACAATCGGACACGGGCTCAACCGCCTAGCGGTTGAGCCCGTGTCCGATTGTCAGACATGACCCCGACTTTTCACTTACTGCGCGCGATCCATTCGTTGACGCGCGTTTCCAGCAATGGCAACGGCAGCGTGCCTTCGCCCAGTACCACGGCGTGGAAGGCCGGGTAGCTGAACTTGGCGCCCAGTTCGCGTTGCGCCTTGTCGCGCAGTTCCAGGATTTTCAGCGAGCCGACCTTGTAGCTCAGGGCTTGCGCCGGCCATACCATGTAGCGCTCGATCTGGTTCTTGGCGCGCGCTTCCGATACCCCCTGTTTCTCCACCATGTAGGCGATGGCTTTTTCGCGGCTCCACCCTAGCGCGTGCATGCCGGTGTCCACCACCAGACGTACGGCGCGCAGCATTTCGGCGTTCAGGTGGCCGTAGTACCAGACCGGGTCTTCATACAGGCCGAAATCCTTGCCCAGCGTTTCCGCGTACAGCGCCCAGCCTTCGGTGTAGGCGGCGTTGTTCTGGTTTTCGGTGCTGAACATGCGGAAGTCGGGCAGTGGCATTTCCTTCAGCAGTGCTGCGTGGAAGTGGTGTCCCGGCACGCCTTCGTGCAGCAGCAGGCTGGCCATGCCGGTGCGGCTGTAGTCTTTTGGGTCGTTGACGACGGCCCAGAACACGCCAGGGTGCGAACCGTCGGCGGCGGGCGGGGTGTAGTGGTCGGAGGCGGTGGCGCGGGTCAGCTCGGGTTCGAGGTCGACCACCAGTTTCGATTTCGGCACCAGGCTGAAATAGGCTGGCAGCTTGGCCTGCACGTTGTCGTAGATCTTGCGGTATTCGGCCAGCACCTCGGCTTCCGTGGTGTACGGCTTGAACTGCTTCTGGTCGCGTACCCATTGCGGGAAGGCTTGCGCCGGGCCGTCGTATCCGAGCTTGCCCATCAGGGTTTGCATCTGGGCGCTGATGCGGGCGACTTCTTTCACACCCAGGTTGTGTACTTCCTGCGGCGTGAGCGGCAGGGTGGTGCTGTCGTTGATGCGGGCTTTATACCACGCAGCGCCGTTTGGCAGGGCGCTCCAGCCTGTGCTTTCGCGGCTGGCTGGCAAGTATTCGGTTTGCAGGAACTGCACCAGGCGCTCCAGTGCCGGGTTGAGTTTCTCCACAGCGGCGCGATAGTCGCGCGTCAGGCGCTCTTTGTCGGCGGCGCTGAAGGCGGCGGGCATGCGCTTGATTGGCGAGTAGTAGACGCTGGCTTCCGGCGTGGCGCTGCGTAGCGCGGTCATTTGCGGCAGCAGCATTTGCGTGATCGCTTTCGGCTGCACGATGCCTTGCTTGATGCCTTCGCGCATATTCGCCACGGCCTGGTCGATCCATGGCGCCAGCTGGCGCACGCGGCTCAGGTAATCCTGGTATTGCTTTACGGTGCCCAGCGGCTGCGAACCGGTGCCGCCGGCGTAGTTGGCCAGCGTGCTGGGTACGTTGTCGAAGTGGTTCAGCGGCAGCAGGTGCTCGGGGAAGGGAGCCAGCGACAGGGCTGCGTCCAGTTCATACGCCAGCAAGTCGTGGGTCATCTGCTCGTTGCCGGCCAACTGCGCGCGCGGGATTTTGGCGAGGCGCTTTTGCATCTGGCGGTAGGTCGCGAACTGCTTGGCGCGCACTGCCGGTGCGATGGCCATGCCGATCTGGTCGTTGTAGCGCGGGTCGCCGTTGGCGGTGGCGAACAGCAGCGGGTCGTAATGCGCGCGGGCCACGTGGAAATCATTGGCCAGTTGCGCCAGCTGGCGGCTGGCCGCGCTGACTTGTTGCTTGGCGGCTGGCGCTGCCAAGACTGGCTGGAGGGCGAACGGGCTAGCCAGCAAGCTGGCAGCGAGGAGCGCGGTCGAAATGCGGGTAGGCAGCATGGTGTCTCCTAAAGCCGAGCCCGTGTCCCACCATGGTGCCTGACCCCATGGTGGGACACGGGGTCAGCAGTTGTTTTAGTGTTTGGCTTCGGAGCCGTGGATCAGGGCTTCGGCGGGGGCGTCGGTGACGAACAGCTGGGCGCAGTCGACGGCGTCGTACTCGTAGTGCTTGCCGCAGAAGTCGCAATTGATACCGAGCTTGCCTTGTTCTTCCAGCGCGGCTTCCACTTCCTGCTGGCCCAGCATCTTCAGCATATTGCCCACTTTCTCGCGGGTGCAGGAGCAGTGGAACGATGGGTGCAGCGGCTCGAACACGCGCAGGGTCTCTTCCCAGAACAGGCGCTTCTGCAGTTCTTCGATGCCGTGCTCCAGCATCTCCGCTTCCTTCAGCGTATCGCCCAGCATGACCACACGGTTCCAGGTTTCCTGCGACACCTCCGCAGCATGCGCGGTTGCTTCAGCCTTACCGCCATGCAGCGGCAGCTTTTGCAGCAGCAGGCCGCGCGAGACCTGGTCGTCGGCCGCCAGCCACAGTTTGGTGTCCAGCTGTTCGGAACGCAGCATGTAGTGCTCGATCACGGTCGCCACGTCGTCGCCGTCCAGCGGGACGATGCCCTGGTAAGGCTGCTGGCCCGGCACCTTCTCGGCCGGATCCAGGGTGATGACGAAACGGCCATGGCCATGCGCATTCACCAGCGCCTGCAGGCCCGCATCTTCCGCAATCGCGAACTCGGAATTCATCTTGGCCGTAGCGCGCATGCGCAGGTCGGAATCGCATTCCACCACCAGCAGGCGCACCGGGCCGTCGCCGTGCAGCTGCATGACCAGCGAGCCGTTGAATTTCAGGTTGGCCGACAGCAGGGCGGCCGCCGACACCATCTGGCCCAGCAGGCGTTTCACCGCGACCGGGTAGTGGTGGCGGGACACGATCTCGCGCCAGGTGGCGGACATGTCGACCAGCTCACCGCGTACGGCGGCGTCTTCAAAAACAAACTTCTGCAGGGTGTCGGGTGTATTCGTCATTGTTTATCCAATCTTCTTCAGTTGCGACTTGAACAGCTGGCCACGTTTGACATAGCTGTCGGCGCTGCCTTTCAGGCGCGCCACGTCTTCCGCCGTCAGTTCGCGCACCACTTTGGCCGGTGCGCCGATGATCAGCGAGTTGTCGGGAAATTCCTTACCCTCGGTTACCACGGCGCCGGCGCCGACCAGGCAGCCCTTGCCGATCCTGGCGCCGTTCAGCACCACCGCCTGGATGCCGATCAGCGAGCCGTCGCCAATGGTGCAGCCGTGCAGCATGGCCTGGTGGCCGATGGTCACGTCACGGCCCACCGTCAGCGGGTAGCCCATATCGGTATGCATCACCGTGCCTTCCTGGACATTGCTGTTTTCACCAATCGTGATGCGCTCGTTGTCGCCGCGGATGGTGGCGCCATACCAGACGGAGCTGTTGGGCATCAGGGTGACCTTGCCGATCAAAGTGGCATTGTCCGCCACGAATGCGGAAGCATCAATCTCTGGCGCGTGTTCGCCAAGCTGGTAAATTGTCATGGGTGACCCGGTAAGAGGGAAGGGAAGTGGCGCTATTGTACGTCAAGCAGGTTTTAGTACGGTCGTGCTATTATCTTGGATCACCTATTAAAAGGCAGGGCGACATGACTCCATCCCGTTCCGATTTTATCAATGTGCGCGGCAAGCGTACCCACGTGCTGCACTGGGGCCGCGAAGGTGCGCCTAAAATCTTCATGGTGCACGGCTGGATGGACGTGGGCGCCAGCTTCCAGTTCGTGGTCGATTGCCTGAAGGGCGACTGGCATGTGATCGCGCCCGACTGGCGCGGCTTCGGCCTGACCGAACGCAATGGCACGGATACCTACTGGTTCCCGGACTATGTGGCGGACCTGGACGCCATGCTGCGCCATTACCAGCCGGAGGGCGAAGTCAACCTGCTGGGCCACTCGATGGGCGGCAATGTGGTCAGCCTGTACGCCGGCGTGCGCCCCGAGCGCATCCGCCGCCTGATCAACCTGGAAGGCTTTGGCCTGAAGGCCACCGTGCCGGAACAGGCGCCATCGCGCATGCGCAAGTGGCTGGACGAGCTGCTGGTGGAGCCGGAAATGCGCACTTACGACAGCCAGGCCGCGGTCGCCGCGCGCCTGCAGAAGACCAATCCGCGCCTGACGGACGAAAAGGCAGCCTTCCTGGCCAGCCACTGGTCGGCGCAGAACGCGGATGGGCAGTGGGAAATCCTGGGTGATCCGGTGCACAAGCGCCCCGGCCCGTCGCTGTACCGGGTGGAGGAAGTGCTGGCCTGCTGGAAGAAGATCACGGCGCCGGTGCTGTGGGTGGAGGCGGAAGACACCAATATGTGGCTGTGGATGGGCCCCAAGGACGAGGCGCGCGCGGAAATCAACCGCCGCCTGGGCCACCTGGCCAAGGTCACACCGAAAATGATGCCGGATGCAGGCCATATGCTGCACCACGACCAGCCCGAAATGCTGGCCGAAATGCTGGAGGAATTCCTGGCCTGAACTTTCAGCGTACAATGAAACCTTCGCAATATTGCAACTCGTATGCTGAACGTAGATCTCCACTGCCATTCGAATGTGTCCGACGGTGTGCTGCCCCCGGCGGCGGTCGCCGAGTATGCCCGCAAGGCGGGCGTCGATGTCTGGGCCCTGACTGACCACGATGAGGTGAGTGGCGTCGCCACCGCGCGCGCCGCGGCGCAGTTGCAGGGCATGCGTTTCATCTCCGGCGTCGAGATTTCGATCACCTGGGCCAATGAAACGGTGCATATCGTCGGTTTGCAGATCGACGAGAACAACCCGGCCCTGGTGCAGGGGCTGGAGGATACCCGCTCGGGGCGCGACAACCGTGGCCGCGAAATCGGCCGCCAGCTGGAGCTGGCCGGCATTCCGGGCGCTTACGAGGGCGCGCTGAATTATGTCGACAACCCCTCGCTGATGTCGCGCACCCACTTCGCCCGCTTCCTGGTGGAGCAGGGCGTGTGCAGCTCGGTGCCGGAAGTGTTCCGCAAGTACCTGTCGCCGGGCAAGCCGGGCTATGTCGAGCATCGCTGGGCATCGCTGCAGGATGCGGTGGGCTGGATTGTGGGCGCGGGCGGCATTGCCGTCATCGCGCATCCGGGGCGTTATAAGTTCACGCCAATGCAGGAGGGCGTGCTGTTTGATGAATTCAAGCAGCTGGGCGGCACGGCGATCGAGGTGGTGACCGGCTCGCACTCGCCGGACCAGTATCCGAAGTATGCCAATCTGGCCAACAGCTATGGTTTCCTGGCTTCGCGTGGGACGGATTTCCATGCGCCCGGCGAGGCGCGGGTCGATTTCCGCCTCCTGCCGCCGCTGCCGGGCAATGTGACGCCGGTTTGGCACGACTGGTTCTGACCAGGGACTTGTATTTCCCTACTGCCGACCATAGATTATCATTCGGCAAATTGTCCGGAGAACCAATACTATGAAACGCATCATCCTGTTCCTCGCCACCAACCTGGCCGTTGTGCTGGTGGTATCCATCGTCCTGTCCCTGCTGGGCATCGGGCGTCCTGGTTCCGGCACCAGCATGGGCGGCCTGCTGGCGTTTTCCGCCGTGGTCGGCTTCACTGGCTCGATTATTTCGCTGCTGATGTCCAAGCCGATGGCCAAGTGGTCGACCGGCGCGCGCGTGATCGAGCAGCCGCAGAACTCCACCGAGCAGTGGCTGGTCAGCACCGTGCACGCGCTGGCCGACAAGGCCGGCATCGGCCGTCCTGAAGTGGCAGTGTACGAGGGCGACGCCAACGCCTTCGCCACCGGCGCCTTCAAGAATGACGCCCTGGTGGCCGTCTCCACCGGCCTGCTGCAGTCGATGAACAAGGAAGAAGTCGAGGCGGTGCTGGGCCACGAGGTGGCGCACATTGCCAACGGCGACATGGTGACCCTGACCCTGATCCAGGGCGTGGTGAATACCTTCGTGGTGTTCCTGGCCCGTATCGTCGGCGGCATCGTCGACAATATGCTGAACAAGAACGAGGAGCGCAGCGGCCCGGGCATCGGCTATATGGTGACCGTATTCGTGTGTGAGCTGCTGTTCGGCCTGGTAGCCTCGATGATCGTGGCCTGGTTCTCGCGCCAGCGCGAATTCCGCGCCGATGAGGGTTCGGCCCGCCTGCTGGGCTCCACCGTGCCGATGCAGCACGCCCTGGCGCGCCTGGGCGGCATGCAGCCGGGTGAACTGCCGCAAGGCATGGCCGCTTCCGGCATCACCTCGCCAAGCGGCTGGGCAGCCCTGTTCTCCAGCCACCCACCGCTGGAAGAGCGTATCGCCGCCTTGCAGCAACTGCGCTAATTTATGACCCAATTCTTCCAGGTCCACCCGGACAACCCGCAGCTGCGGCTGATCAAGCAGGCGGCGCAAATCATCCACGGCGGCGGCATTGTGGCGCTGCCGACGGATTCCTGCTATGCCCTGGTGTGCCACCTGGACGACAAGGCGGCGGTGGAGAAGCTGCGCCGCATCCGCGGCATTGATGAAAAGCACCATCTGACCCTGCTGTGCCGCGACCTGAGCGAAATCAGCACCTACGCCCGGGTCGATAACAAGCAATTCCGCCTGCTGAAGGCGGTCACGCCCGGCCCGTACACCTTCATCCTGGAGGCGACGCGCGAAGTGCCGCGCCGCCTGTCCCATCCTTCGCGCAAGACCATCGGCCTGCGCGTGCCGCAGAACGCCATCACCGAAATGCTGATGGCCGAACTGGGCCAGCCGCTGCTGGGCACCACGCTGATCCTGCCGGGCGACGAAGAGCCGCTGACCGACCCCGACCAGGTGTTGGAACGGCTGTGCAAGCAGGTCGACCTGGTGATCGACGGTGGCGCCTGCAGCCTGGAACCCACCACCGTGGTGGACCTGACCGGACCTGAACCCGAACTGATCCGCAAGGGCTGCGGCGACTGCGCCGCCCTCGGCCTCTGAACCCTCCCGAGGGGCGGTCTGCCCCTCTGATAGAATCCCATTTATGAACGATTTTGACCAGGTTGTCCGCACCATCGCGGTCTACGCCATTCCCGTCCTGTTTGCTATTTCCCTTCATGAGGCTGCCCACGGTTACGCCGCCCGCTATTTTGGCGACAACACCGCCGAAAAGCTGGGCCGCCTGACCCCGAACCCGATCAAGCACATCGACCTGTTCGGCACCATCCTGCTGCCGCTGTTGCTGCAATTGATGCATCTGCCGCCATTCGGCTACGCCAAGCCGGTGCCGGTCGACTTCAACCGCCTGCGCAACCCGAAAAAGCAGATGGGTTTCGTGGCCGCCGCCGGCCCGGCCGCCAACTTCGCCATGGGCCTGGGCTGGGTGCTGTTCTATGTGTTGCTGCGCGGCGCGGGCGTGACTGAACCGTTCCTGCTGGGCATGTGCCAGGCCGGCCTGACCGCCAATGCCGTCATGTGCGCCTTCAACCTGATCCCGATTCCGCCGCTGGATGGCGGCCGCATCGTTACTTCAATGCTGCCGCGCGACCTGGCGTATAAATTCGCCAGCATCGAGCGCCTGGGCCCTTTCATTTTCATCGGCCTGATCCTGCTGCTGAATACCGGCCCGTTCCAGTCTTTCCTCCATGTGCTGATCGGTTTCGTGCGCTACCTGATTGTTTTACCGTTTAGTCCTTTCCTGAGCTGATGCCATGTACCCTGACCGCGTAGTCTCCGGCATGCGCCCGACGGGCAGCATGCACCTTGGCCACTACCATGGCGCCCTGAAAAACTGGATCAGGATGCAGGCCGAACAGCCTTGCCTGTTCTTCGTGGCCGACTGGCACGCCCTGACCACACACTACGACGACCCGTCCATCATCGAAAAGTCCACCTGGGACATGCTGGTGGACTGGCTGGCGGCCGGCGTCGATCCGACCCAGGCCACCCTGTTCATCCAGTCGCGCGTGCCGGAGCACGCCGAGCTGCACCTGCTGCTGTCGATGGCCACCCCGCTGGGCTGGTTGGAGCGCGTGCCGACTTACAAGGACCAGATCGAGAACCTGGCCAACAAGGATTTGGCCACTTACGGCTTCCTCGGCTACCCGCTGCTGCAGGCGGCCGACGTGCTGATCTACCGCGCCAGCGAAGTGCCGGTCGGCGACGACCAGGTGCCGCACGTGGAGATGATGCGCGAGATCGCGCGCCGCTTTAACCACCTGTACGGCAAGGAAAAGGGCTTCGAGGAAAAGGCGCAGGACGCCGTCAAGAAGCTGGGCAGCAAGCGCGCCAAGCTGTACAACGAGCTGCGCACCGCCTACCAGCAGGAGGGCGACGACGCTGCGCTGGAGCAGGCCAAGGCCATGCTGGACGATGCGCAGAACCTGTCCATGATCGACAGGGAGCGCCTGTTCGGCTACCTGGAAGGGGCGCGCAAGCTGATCCTGGTGGAGCCGCAGGCCAAGCTGACCGAGGCGTCGCGCCTGCCGGGACTGGATGGCCGCAAGATGTCCAAGAGCTACGGCAACGCGATTGCCTTGCGCGAAGACAAGGAAGTGGTCACCAAGAAGATCCGCACCATGCCGACCGACCCGGCGCGCGTGCGCCGCAGCGATGCCGGCGACCCCGAGCGCTGCCCGGTATGGCAGTTCCATGTGGTGTATTCCGACCAGCCGACCCAGGAGTGGGTGCAAAAGGGCTGCAAGTCGGCCGGCATCGGCTGCATCGAGTGCAAGCAGCCGGTGATCGACGCCATCGTCAAGGAGCAGGAGCCGATGCACGAGCGCGCCCAGCCTTACCTGGACGATCCGTCCCTGGTGCGCGCCATCGTGGCGGACGGTAATGAAGCAGCGCGCAAGCTGGCGCAGGAAACCATGCGCGATGTGCGCGAAGCAATGGGGTTAAGCTATGGTTGATCCGGTCGCCCACTTGCCGACCCCGCCGTCGCCGTGGGTCGAGCGCTTTGCGCCGCTGGTGCCGGGCGGTGAAGTACTGGACCTGGCCTGCGGCAGCGGCCGCCATTCGCGCCTGCTGGCCGCGCTGGGGCATGCCGTGGTCGCCGTCGACCGCGACGCCGAGGCGCTGGCCGCCACCGCCGGCGATGGCATCGTCACTAGCCAGATCGACCTGGAAGAAGAGGGCGCCTGCTGGCCTTTCGGCCCGGCGCGCTTTGCCGGCATCATCGTCACCAACTACCTGCACCGCCCGCTGCTGGCGGACATGCTGGGCAGCCTGGCGCCGAACGGCATGCTGATTTACGAGACTTTCGCCGACGGCAATGCCGCCTTCGGCAAGCCGTCCAACCCCAACTTCCTGCTGCAGCCGGGAGAATTGCTGGAATTGGCTAGAATGCATGGTTTGCGTGTCATCGCATTCGAGGATGGCGTCGTTAATACACCGAAACCGGCCATGGTGCAGCGTATTTGTGCCGTGAAAGAAGAGTTTCCAAGGGAGGCGGCGCTGTTGCCGTCATTTTGAGCGTCCAAAATGCACCACGGGTGCAGGGGATGCTCTACAATCGTCGTTTTAAATCTTTTTGCAATTGGTTTCCTATGATTAAGGGTAGCATTGTAGCAATCGTAACCCCGATGCACGCGGACGGCTCCCTGGACTATCCAGGCCTGAACGCGCTGCTCGACTGGCATGTTGCCGAAGGCACGGATGCCATCGTCATCGTCGGCACCACCGGCGAATCCGCCACTGTCAGCGTGGCCGAGCACTGCGAGCTGATCAAGGCTGCCGTGGACCGCGTGGCCGGCCGCATCCCAGTGATCGCCGGTTCCGGCGGCAATTCCACCGCAGAAGCCATTGAACTGACCCGCTTTGCCAAGAACGCCGGTGCCGACGCGTCGCTGCAAGTGGTGCCTTACTACAACCGTCCTACCCAGGAAGGCATGTACCAGCACTTCAAATCCATCGCCGAAGCGGTGGACCTGCCGGTCATCCTGTACAACGTGCCGGGCCGTACCGTGGCCGACATGAGCAACGACACCATCCTGCGCCTGGCCCAGATCAAGAACATCATCGGCGTGAAAGACGCCACCGGCAATATCGCGCGCGGCTACGACCTGCTGCGCCGCGCGCCGGCCGACTTCGCTGTCTACTCGGGCGACGATCCAACCGCGATCGCCCTGATGATGGCCGGCGGCAAAGGCAACATCTCCGTGACCGCCAACGTGGCGCCACGCCTGATGCATGAACTGTGCGCAGCCGCCATGGCCGGCGACGGCGCCAAGGCCACTGCCATCAACAACCAGCTGTTCCCGCTGCACCAGAATCTGTTCATCGAACCGAATCCGGTGCCAGTCAAGTGGGCCCTGGCGGAAATGGGTAAGATGCCTGCCGGCATCCGCCTGCCGCTGGTACCGCTGGCAGAGCAGTATCACGAGACCGTCCGCGCTGCCCTGCGTGAATCCGGTGTGCTGAACTAATCTTCTTTTTCACATGACTATTCGCAAGATCGTTTCCAAGACCCCGCAGCGCGGGCTCGTCGTTGGCGCCCTGATGCTGAGCCTGACCGGCTGCGGCATGGTGAGCTCGGTAATCGGCGACACCAAGGTGGACTACAAATCGGCCAAGAAAGCCAGCACGCTCGACGTGCCGCCTGACCTGACCCAGCTGTCGAAGGACAACCGCTACTCGCTGCCAAGCAATGACCGAGGCGTGGCAACCGCCACCGGCTACCAGGCCACCCGCGGCGGTACTGCCGCGGCACCCGCCAGCACCAATGAAGTGGCCAGCACCGGCAACAGCGCGGTGAAGGTCGAGCGTTCCGGCAACCAGCGCTGGCTGGTGGTGCAGCAGACCCCGGAAGCGCTGTGGCCGCAGCTGAAGTCGTTCTGGGAAGAGTCGGGCTTCACCCTGGCAGTGGACAATTCCACCGCCGGCGTGATGGAAACCGAGTGGAACGAAAACCGCGCCAAGATCCCGCAGGACTTCATCCGCAATACCCTGGGCAAGGTTTTTGACGGCCTGTATTCGAGCGGCGAGCGCGACAAGTACCGCACCCGTCTCGAGCGCAATGCCAAGGGCGGCACCGAGATCTACATCAGCCACCGCGGCACCCAGGAAGTGGCGACCGGCGCGCAGAACGAATCCACCATGTGGACCCACCGTAACAGCGACCCGAACCTGGAAGCGATCTTCCTGGCCAAGCTGATGACCAAGCTGGGCGGCGCCGCCGACGAAGCCACCGCCAAGACTTCGGTCGACAACGCCGTGGTCCAGGCGCAGCACGCCACCATCGTGGGCGAGGGCGCAGGCAAGTTCATCAAGACCGACGAAGGCTTCGAGCGCACCTGGCGCCGCGTCGGCCTGGCGCTGGACCGCGCCGGCTTCACGGTGGAAGACCGCGACCGCGTGCAGGGCGTGTACTACGTACGCTTCGTGAACGACGCAGCGGATACCCGCGGCTGGTTCAGCAAGCTGTTCAGCTTCGGTTCGGACAAGGATAAGGAAGCCCAGCGCTTCAATATTTCCGTCCGTTCGGATTCGGTCAACAGCACCCAGGTATCGGTGTGGACCAGCAAGAACACGCCGGAAGACACTCCGGTGGGCGAGAAGATCCTGAACCTGCTGCATGAGCAGCTGAAATAAGGGTAGCCCTTAATGCAAAAAAGCCGGCATATGCCGGCTTTTTTATTAGGGAAATTCGGGGTCGTGTCTGACATTCGGACAAATTGCTGCGCAATTTGACCGAATGACAGACACGACCCCCAATAAAAAAACCAGCCCGAAGGCTGGTTTCTTTTTCCCTGCGAAGGAATTACTTAGCAGCGGAAGCAGCGGAAGCAGCAGCCGAAGCAGCCGAAGCAGCAGCGGAAGCAGCGTCAGCAGCTGCGGAAGCAGCGGAAGCGGCAGCAGCAGCAGCGTCAGCGGCTGGAGCAGCAGCAGGAGCAGCAGCGTCAGCAGCTGGAGCAGCAGGAGCTGGAGCAGCCGCTTCTGGGGTAGCTACTGGAGCTGGAGCTTCTTCTTTCTTGGAGCAAGCAGCCAGAGCAACAGCCAGCAGGGAGGCGATCAGCAGGGATTTTTTCATTTGTTTTCCTTAATTAACTCAACAAAAATTAAACAATGTTGCGATGAATAATTACCGGTAATTATCGCTCGTACGGCGTTTCGTCGGCCTTTCCAACCTTCAGAAAAAGGTCGACCAGACACGGAAACACACCGGATATTATAGCGTTTTCTGCTGCGTCGCAATAGCAAAAGGGACTGTTTACACAACTATTTTGCGGAATCGCAATGTTTTTTTACAGTACCGTTCTACCTGCAACTTCAGCCATTACCGTCATATCTCGAACAGCGTCATTTTACAGTCTCCTGACCTACAAACCAGTCGTTCCCGCTTTCAGGCCCGGCACGGTTTCAGCCCAGATAGCCTCATAACGTTCCAAACTGGTTTGGGTTGACGAAGGATCATGAAAATTTGCTTCCCCGCGGAAATGATCCGAGTGGAAGCGGCGCACGATGTGGATGCCATCGGCCACGCAGAAGGAGTCGGTCAGGGTGCGGATGGAGCGGCTGGTCAGGCGGCATTCGATCTGGTGGCCGTAGTCCTCCAGCAGCTTGAGGAAGCGCGGGTCATGGCGCTCGAGGTGGGCGTTGCTGTGGGCTACCAGCTGCAGGCGGCCTTTGTGCTGCAGGAAGTGGCGCAGCAGGGCATCCGTCTTGGAATGCCCCAGCTGCCACCAGGCGTAGTCGGGATCGAAACATTGCAGCGTCAGGCAGGCTTGGGAGATGCAGTCCAGCAGCAGGGCCTGGAACTGGCTTCGGCTGTCAAATGGCTGCTTCTCCATGCTACCTCCGCTTATTTGTTGAGTTCCAGCCAGCCGTCGGTGTACCAGGCGAACAGGGCTTCCAGCACGTCCTCGGAAGCGCCGGCCACCGCCGCGCCGTCCAGGCCACGGGTATTGGCCAGGGTTTCCAGGGCCGCCTTATCGGCCTTGTTCATGGCAAACGATTCGCCATTGATAAAGACATTCTTGCCGCGATAAAGCATCTGCGTCTTGCGCGACAGGGTAACGCCTTTCTTTTCGGCCTGCTGCTGGAATTTGCCGGCGGTCAGCGGCTTTTCCAGCGGCTGGAAGAAGACATTATGCTTTGGCTCGGACAGGTATTCGCCCAGGAAAATGGCGAAATCGTCCTCTGTAAAGCTGACCTTATTCAATTCGTCGGCCAGTTTCGACAGCATGGCTTTCGGGATTTCGGCCGGCTTATTGGTCGGTTCCAGGTCCGGATCGGCATAGCGGCCCGGCAGGTCGATGGAATCGGCCATGAATTGCAGGAAGGCTTCGCCCAGTTCCTGGTAGGACGGTGAACGGAAGCCGATCGAATAAGTCTGGCAATCGCCGATCGCTTCGCCATCGTGGGCGTAGTGCGGCGGCAGGTAGAGCATATCGCCCGGTTCCAGCACGAATTCTTCGGTAGCCTTGAATTTCTTCAGGATCTTGAGCGGCAGGCCTTCGATCAGGGTCAGGTCTTTCTGCGCGCTGATCTTCCAGCGGCGCTGGCCCTCGGCTTGCAGCAGGAACACGTCGTACGAGTCGAAATGGGGGCCGACGCCGCCGCCATCGGTGGCGAAGCTGACCATCAGGTCGTCCAGGCGCGCGTCCGGCAGGAAGCGGAACTGGCGTAGCAGCTCGTCGGCCTTTTCATCCTGCAGGTTGACGCCCTGCACCAGCATGGTCCACTCGCGCTCGCTGCGCGCCGGCAGCGATTTCAGCGGGCCGTGCTGCATGTCCCAGTTGCCATCGGTCTTGGTAACCAGGCGGCTTTCCACGTAGTCCTTGGTGGCTAGTTCGGCCAGTTTCTCGAATGGCAGCAGCGGCTTGAAGCCGGGCACGGCCTGACGGATCAAAAGAGGCTTCTTGTGCCAGTAATCGCGCAGGAATTCTGCGGGCGTGATATCGCCCAGGAGTGTGAGTTTTTTCATGGGTGCGATTATAGCGCGCGGTATAATCGCACCAGCTTAGAAATGAAAGGAAGCTCAATGAAGATCGCCAAGAATACCGTTGTGACGGTGGAGTACAAACTGTCCGACGCGCAAAACAATCTGATCGAAGACGGTCGCCAGCCGATGGTTTACCTGCACGGTGGCTACGAGAACACCCTGCCGAAGATTGAAGAAGAGCTGGATGGCAAGGAAACCGGCTACGCCACCACCATCCAGATCGAACCGGAAGACGCCTTTGGCGATTACGACCCGAACCTGCTGAAAGTGGAAGAGCGTGCCCGCCTGCCGGAGCCGCTGGAAATCGGCATGCAGTTCGAAGGCCTGCCAGAAGGCGGCGACGATGACGACGCCATGATCTTCACCGTGACCGAAATCGCGGAAGACAAAGTGGTCCTGGACGGCAACCACCCGCTGGCCGGCATGGCCCTGCGCTTCGAACTGAAGGTGGTTGAAGTGCGCGCCGCAACCGAAGAAGAAATCGCCCACGAACACGTGCATGGCCCGCACGGCCACCATCATCACGACGAAGATGATGAAGGCGAGGAAGGCGACCACTTCCGCAGCCAGCCGCTGCATTAAGCAAAGTTTCAAATAAGGCACCCCCCTCTCGAAGGGGGGTGCTTTTTTATATGGGCTGCCCAATACTTGTGCAATGCCATTTCCTTGAGGGAATATGATATGCGCAAGAATTTACCTGTCACCAGCATCGAGTTTGAAATGGAGGATGGCCGTCCCATCGTCTCCAAAACAGACCTGAAGGGTAAGATCACCTATATCAACCCCTATTTCATCGAGGTCAGCGGCTTCACAGAAGACGAGCTGATCGGCGCGCCGCACAACCTGGTGCGCCATCCCGACATGCCGCCGCAAGCCTTTGCAGACCTTTGGCAGTGCCTGAAGGCCGGCCTGCCGTGGACCGGCATGGTGAAGAACCGCCGCAAGAACGGCGACTTCTACTGGGTGGTGGCCAACGTCACGCCGGTCATGGAATACGGCCGCGTCACCGGCTACATGTCGATCCGCAGCAAGCCGAGTCGCGCGCAGATCGAAGCGGCCGACCGCCTGTATCGGTCCATCAATTCCGGAGAAGCCAAGGGCATCGCGATCCGCCAGGGCCAGGTGGCACGCACCGGCTGGATCGGCAAGCTGCTGGCGCTGCGGAACATGTCCCTGCATACGCGCCTGATGACGATGGGCGCTGTAACCTGCGCCTTGTTTGCCGCGATGGGCCTGGGCGACATCAACCCGCTGCTTGGTGCGGGCGCAGGCATCGTTTCCACCGTGGCGGGAATCTGGCTGCTGCATGGCGCCATCGTGGCGCCGCTGCAGGAGGCGACGCGCGCCGCGCGCGCCCTGGCGGGCGGCGACCTGACCGGTACTATCAGTGCGGAGCGCGGCGACGATATGGGCCAGCTGCTGCGCGCCTTGCAGCAGATGAACGTCAACCTGGTGGCGATGATCGGCGACGTGCGCGGCAATGTGGACGCGATGAATGCGGCCACGCGCGATATCGCGGCCGGCAACCAGCACCTGTCGGGCCGTACGGAAGCGCAAGCTTCCAGCCTGGAGGAGACGGCGTCCAGCATGGAAGAATTTTCGTCCACCGTGAAGCAGAATGCCGACAGCGCCCAGCAGGCCAACCGCCTGGTGGCCGGCACCAGCGAGGTTGCCTCGCGCGGCGGCAGCGTGGTAGCCAGCGTGGGGGCGACCATGGGCGATATCAGCGCTTCGGCGCGCAAGATCGTCGACATCATCGGCATGATCGACAGCATTGCGTTCCAGACCAATATCCTGGCGCTGAATGCGGCGGTGGAGGCGGCGCGGGCGGGCGAGCAGGGGCGCGGTTTTGCGGTGGTGGCTTCCGAGGTGCGCAACCTGGCGCAGCGTTCGGCGGCGGCGGCCAAGGATATCAAGACGTTGATCGACGATTCGGTGCAGCAGGTCGAGCGCGGCGGCAAGCTGGTAGGCGAAGCCGGGCAGACCATGGAGGAGATCATCGCGTCGGTGCAGCGGGTGTCGAGCATCATGAGCGAGATCGAGCTGGCGAGCCGCGAGCAAAGCAGCGGCATCGAGCAGGTCAACCAGGCGATCGGGCAGATGGACGAAGGCACGCAGCAGAACGCGGCCCTGGTGGAGGAGGCGGCTGCCGCAGCTGATAGCTTGAACCTGCAGGCGGTGCAGCTGGCGCAGGCGGTCGGCGTATTCCACCTGCCGCGCCGTGCCGGCGATGTGCTGGCACTGGGTCGCCACAGCCAACGGCCGGCGGCGCAGGAGGCCGCGGCGGGGGACCGGCAGCGCCTGGCCGGCTAGCGCCTATCGCTCAGTCCTTGTCGGCGGTGCCCAGCGTGAACAAGGCGCCGCTGCCGGGGATCACGCGCAGCGTCGCCAGTTCGGCGCCCAACGCCAGGTGGCCGACGTTCTTGTTCCATTCAATGGCCGTGGCAGCCTTGTCCTGCTTGCGGCTGTCGACCAGCAGCAGCTGGCCGGGGTATTTGTCGGCCAGGCTGCGCACCAGCCGGCGGATTTCGGTAAAGCCGTCCTTCTTCTGCGACAGGCGGGCGAAGAAGCCCTGTTCGACGTGGGCGCCGATATCGCCTTCCATCACCAGCACCATGCCGGGCAGCTTCTTGCGCTTCGCCAGCAGGAAGGCGCGCTGCAGCCAGGCGCGGTTGGCCACCATGCGGTCTTCGTATTCGCTGTTGCGGCCTGCCTCGGTCAGGTAGTGGTTGTTCTTCGCCGGGACGTTAATGGTGACGAACAGGATGTTCTCGTGCTCCCAATAGGCGTTTTCGGCGTAGTCGCGGAATTTGGCGATGGCGGACTGGCGGTTCAGGGGCAGCTTGCCCTTGCCCAGCGCGTCCGGTTCGGCGAAGAACAGCTCGCGGATGCGGTTCAGGCGTTCGATGGCATTCGATTTGCCGTTGGTATTGCGGCAGTCGGCCCAGTCGCTGCCGGCCGGCAGCAGCACCAGGGGACGTGCGGCGCTGTCCATCAATTCGCGGCGCTCGGTGTACAGGCGGTCGCTGCACGCTTCGCCCGCGCCCTTGATGCCGGTGGCGATGACGAACGCCGGTTCGGCCTGGCCGGCTTCTGCCAGCAAGCGGCGGAATTCGGCGTCGGGACCATCGTCGCCTTCGGATTTGGCATTGCCATTGCGGAAGCTGTGGCCCAGCAGGGCGAAACTGAACTCGCCCTTGCGCGCCGCCTTTTCGTGGCGGGCGTGCACATGGGGCGCCGCGCCCAGCCCGACGGCCAGCACGGCTGCAACCAGCAGGGCGGCCGGGCGGATCATGCCTGGGCCAGGCGCTTCAGCTGGTACAGGCGGTCCAGCGCTTCGCGCGGGGTCATGGCGTCCGGATCGATGTCGTCCAGCGCGGCCAGCAGTTCCTCGGCGCGCGGGTCGGCCGCGGCTGGCGCTGCGGCCTCGTCGTCATTGGCGTCGGCCGTTGGTGCCGCAAACAGGTCGAGCTGTGGCGTTGCATCCAGCGCCTGCGCTTCCAGGCGCGCCAGGTGCTTGCGCGCAGCCTTGATCACCTGCTGAGGCACGCCGGCCAGCTGGGCCACCTGCAAGCCGTAGCTTTGCGAGGCCGGGCCGTTCTGCACCGCGTGCAGGAACACGATGGAATCTTTATGCTCCACGGCCGACAGGTGCACGTTGGCGGCGGTTGGATGCGCTTCCGGCAGCTGGGTCAGCTCGAAGTAGTGGGTCGCGAACAGGGTGAAGCTGCGGCTCGATTCGATCAGGTGGCGCGCAATCGCCCACGCCAGCGCCAGGCCGTCGAAGGTGGAAGTGCCACGGCCGATTTCATCCATCAGCACCAGCGAATGCTCGGTGGCGCCGTTCAGGATGGTGGCCGCTTCGGTCATCTCCACCATGAAGGTGGAACGGCCGCCGGCCAGGTCGTCGGTGGCGCCGATACGGGTGAACACGCGGTCGATCGGGCCGATGGTGGCGCTGGCGGCCGGCACATAGCTGCCCACGTAGGCCAGCAGCGTAATCAGGGCAACCTGGCGCATGAAGGTCGATTTACCGCCCATGTTCGGGCCGGTGATCAGCAGCAGGCGGCGTTCGGCCATGAATTTGCAGTCGTTGGCGATGAAGCGCTCGATCTGGTTTTCCACCACCGGGTGGCGGCCTTCCACGATATTGATGCAAGGCTCGGCCACCAGGTTCGGCGCGCACCAGTTGTTGCGCAGTGCGTGTTCGGCCAGCGCGCACAGGGTGTCGACCTGGGCCAGCGCCTGGGCGATCGACTGCAGCGTGCCGATGAAGGGGGCCAGCGCGCCCAGCAGCTCGTCGTACAGCATCTTCTCGCGCGCCAGGGCGCGGTCCTGCGCCGACAGGGCCTTGTCTTCGAAGGCCTTCAGCTCAGGGGTGATGTAGCGTTCGCAGTTCTTCAGGGTCTGGCGGCGGCGGTAGTCGTCCGGCACCTTGTCGGCCTGGCCATTGGTGACTTCGATGTAGAAGCCGTGTACGCGGTTGTATTCGACGCGCAGGTTGGCGATGCCGGTGCGCTCGCGCTCGCGGGTTTCCAAGTCGACCAGGAACTGGCCGGCGTTCTCCGACAGGCCGCGCAGTTCATCCAGTTCGGCATCGAAGCCGCGTGCGATCACGCCGCCGTCGCGCACCATGGTGGCCGGTTCCGGCATGATGGCGCGCACCAGCAGGTCGACGCATTCCTGCGGCGAGTTCAGGCCGTGGTGCAGCCTGGCCAGCAGGCCCTCGGCATTGTCGTGGCCCAGGGCGCGCAGCATGGCGTGCTGCAGTTTGGGCAACTGCTGCAGGCCGTCGCGCAGCGCCGACAGGTCGCGCGGACGGGCCGACAGCAGGGCCACGCGGGTGGTGATGCGTTCGATATCCGGCACTTCGGCCAAATGGTAAGCCAGCGAGCCGGTGGTGTCGTGCTGCATCAGCGCGGCGATGGCGTCGTGGCGCGCGCGGGCCACCGACTGGTCGCGCTTGGCGTGGTGCAGCCAGTGGCGCAGCAGGCGCGAACCCATGGCGGTGCGGCAGTGGTCCAGCAGCGAGAACAGGGTTGGCGACTCCTGGCCGCGGATGGTTTCCGTCAGCTCCAGGTTGCGGCGGGTGGCGGCGTCCAGGCCGATGTACTCGTTTTCCGTTTCGCAGCTCAGGCTCTTGACGTGCTGCAGGCCGCGGCCCTGGGTATTCTGTGCATAGCGCAGCAGGGCACCGGCCGCGCCGAACGCCGCGCCCAGGCCTTCCGCACCGAAGCCGGTCAGGGTGGCCACCGCCAACTGGTCGAGCAGCGCCTTGTGCCCGTGCACCACGTCGAAATGCCAGGCCGGCACATTGTTCACGTGGCACAGCGTGATTTCCTCGAACATGTCGGCGTCGTCGCCGCGCAGGATTTCAGCCGGCGCGATGCGCTCCAGCTCCTGCTGCAGGCGCAGGTTGACGCTGCGCTGGTCGCCGGAAAACTCCATCAGGCGCAGCGCGCCGGAAGCCAGCGACAGCCAGGCCAGGCCGCAAGTGATGTGCTTGCGGTTGTTAATCATGGTCATGGCCAGCAGCGGGCGTTCCGATTTTTCCGGCAGCAGGTCGGAATCGGTCAGGGTGCCCGGGGTGACCACGCGCACCACCTTGCGTTCGACCGGTCCCTTGGACAGGGCCGGGTCGCCGATCTGCTCGGCGATGGCGCAGGACTCGCCCACCTTGACCAGCTTGGCCAGGTAGCCATCCAGCGAGTGGAACGGCACGCCGGCCATCTTGATCGGCACGCCGTTCTGGCTGCCGCGCGCGGTGAGGGTAATGCCCAGCACGCGGGAGGCCTTCTCCGCGTCATCGAAGAACAATTCGTAGAAATCGCCCATGCGGTAGAACACCAGCATGTTCGGGTAATCGGCTTTGATGCGCAGGTACTGCTGCATCATCGGGGTGACTTTTTCGGCCGGGCTGTTCTTGACGGCGTCGGGATTGATTTCGGCAGGCAGGGTGGTCATCGGTTCATTCGGTGAGGCAGCGCGCCACGCGCGCATAAACCTTGCATTTTACCCCACGCGGGCCGAATGCCTTAATGATGCGTTTAGGCAACATTGCTCGAGATAAGTTGCATAAATGGGTTAAACTTCTGTCAAATTAATTTTAGGCAATAGAAATATCATTATTAAAGGAAGTCTTGTGAGGCAGATATCCCAGTGCCGCGGCCGTGGTTTCACCCTGATTGAACTGATGGTTACCGTGGCCATCATCGCCATCCTGGCAGCGGTTGGCATCCCCATGTACCGGGACCACGTGATCCGCGGCCATATTCCGCCGGCCATCGCGACCCTGGCTGAAATGCGCCTGAAGATGGAGCAGTACTTCCAGGATAACCGGAAGTACACGGACGCCTGCAATAACGGCGCGCCGGTGGCGCCGCCGACCAGCAACGAGTTCACGTTCAGCTGCGACATCCCGGGCGCCGAGACCTTTACCCTGAGCGCGGTCGGCAAGGGCAAGATGACCGGCTTTACCTATACGATCAACCAGAACAACGAGAAGAAAACCACCGCGCTGCCGTCCAACTGGGGCAGCGTGCCGGCTACCTGCTGGGTCACCAAGAAAGGCGGGGGCTGCTAAATGCACACCCAGCGCGGTGCGACGTTGATCGAGCTGATGGTCGGCATCAGCATTATGGTGTTCCTGCTGGCGACTGCCATGCCGTCCTTTACGCGCTGGCTGCAGGATGCGCAGAACCGTACGGCGGCGGAGTCGGTGATGAACGGGCTGCAGCTGGCGCGCATGGAGTCGCTGCGCCGCAATACGCTGGTGCGCTTCAGGCTGACCGACAGCACCGGCAAGGTCGCGTGGGAAGTGGGCTGCGTCGCCGTCACTGCGACTTGCCCTGCCACCATCCAGAGCCGCCTGGCGACGGAGGGCGGCGGCAATGCGCGCGTCGGCGTCGGCCGGGCCATCGGCCAGTATGGCACCGCGATCAGCGCCGGCAGCAACCTGTTGGCCAGCGTTGACTTCGACGGCCTGGGCCGCGCGCCGCTGGCCGGAGGCGGCACTGAGATCAACCGGATCGACATCACCAACGCCAAGCTTTCACAGGCGCGCCGCTACGTGCTGACCGTCGGCAGCGGCGGGCAAATCCGCATGTGCGACCCGGCGTTGACATTCCCCGCCAATCCCCAAGGCTGCGGTTAAGGAGCATTCCCATGGTTCGAAAAAAAATTCCTGGCAAACAGGATGGATTCGCGTTGCTTGAAGGTTTGATCGCTATCGTGATTTTCTCGGCCGGCGTGCTGGCATTCGCCTGGATGCAGGTGGCGGCGACGCGCCAGGTGACCGAATCCAAATACCGTATCGAAGCGAGTTTTGCCGCCAACCAGTTGCTGGGCCAGATGTGGACGCAGCGCTCCAACCTGGAAGTATTTGTGGAGGACGAGGTGAATTTTGCTGGCCTGCCAAACGGCAAGCGCAGCGTCGCCGTCGACGGCCACAAGGTAACCATCACGCTCAGCTGGACCGCGCCCGGCGAAACGCGGCGCCGCAGCTACCAGGCGGTGGCCGAGATCAATGCCTGAGGAATTTTTCATGCGACATACACAACGAGGATTCAGCCTGGTCGAAATCATGGTCGGCCTGGTGATCGGCATGCTGTCCATGCTGGTCGTGCTGCAGTTCTTCACCAATGCCGAAGCGCGCAAGCGCACCACCACCGGCGGCGCCGACGCCCAGACCGCCGGCGCCATCGCGCTGTACATGCTGGAGCGCGATACCAAGATGGCAGGGTGGGGCATGGAGATGAACGGCTTTTCCGGCTGCGAGCGGCTGTTCACGTATTGCGACGGCCGCAACGCAGCGTGCGGCGGCGGCGCGGAAGGCCCGCTGTCCGGCTTGACCTTCGCTCCGGTCCTGATCCGCGATGGCGCCAACGGCGCCCCGGACAAGATCGCAGTCCAGTATTTCTCCGACCCGGATGTCAGCACCTTCAAGCTGCCCAGCAACGCCAAGCTGCGCGACACCATGCCGCAGTCGTCGGCGGTGCTCGAGGTGAACACCACCAATGGCTGCCGTGAGAATGAGCTGATGCTGGTGTCGCAGGCCGGCAGCTGCACCTTGATGAACATTACCCAGGTGCTGGAGACCTCGCTCAAACTGCAGCACAACCCGGGCAAAAGCGGCCCGTACAACCCGACCATCAACTACCAGCGCGATAACGGCTGGCCCGCCTACACCACCGGCGCCCGGGTGTCCTGCTTCAAGGGGGCTGCCAATTCGCCGGTGTTCAAGCGCGAATACTCGGTCAAGTCCAACGTGCGCCAGCTGGTGCGCAGCGATAACACCAAGACGCCGGCCGTGGTTGACGAACTGGTCATGGCCGACATCGTCGACCTGCAGGCGCAGTACGGCGTGGCAAACGACGGCATGCAGGACGTCGCCGCCTGGGTCGACGCCACTGGCGACTGGGCCGCGACGACGCCGGCGCGCTGGCGCCGCATCAAGGCGGTGCGGGTGGCGATGGTGGCGCGCAGCAGCCAGTACGAGAAGGCGGCGACCGGCCAGAGCTGCAGCGCAACCAGGACCACCGATGTGGCCAACTGGTCCAGCTGGGCCACCTTCCGCACCAACGCCTATCCAAGCGACTGGGGCTGCTACCGCTACAAGGTCTTCGAAACGGTGATCCCGCTGCGTAACGTCATCTGGGGCATCCTATGAAGCGCCTCCTTATCCCGCGCCGCGTGCAGCAGGGCGTGGTGCTGGTCCTGACCCTGATCGTGCTGGTGGCGCTGACGCTGGCCGGGCTGGCCCTGATGCGCTCGGTCGATACCTCAACGCTTATCGCCGGCAACCTGGCGTTCAAGCAAAGCGCCACCATCAGCGCCGATGCCGGCGTCGAAGCGGCCTTGCAGTGGCTTGGACGTAACCGCGGCAACCTGAATAGCGACATTGCCGCCAGCGGTTACTACGCCACCAGCCAGGATGCGCTGGATCTGACCGGAAATGCCACCACCGCCACCAACGACAACCTGAACTGGAACAACAACAGCGCCGTCGAACGGCTGGACACCGACCAGGTGGGCAACCAGGTGTCGTACGTCATCCACCGCATGTGCAACACGGCGGGCAATATCAATGCCACCACTTGCGCCACCGAATCCATGACGATGGATGGCAAAAGCCTGGGCAGCTCGCGCCAGATGCTGACCTACCAGCCGGGTTCCTGGGACGACGCCGCCAACCGCGTCTTCTACCGGATCACGGTGCGGGTCGACGGCCCGCGCTCCAACGTCAGCTTCGTGCAGGCGGTCATTCTCCAATAATGCGAAATCAAGCCATGAGGCCACACTTCAAATACACCCGGACCGCGAAACTGCTGGCCAGCGGCATGCTGCTGGTGGTTGCGTCGCGCGCGGTCGGTACCGACCTGGCGGACAAGCCGCTGGCCAACGCCACCACCGTCGCGATCCTGCCCAATATCATGCTGGACCTGGACAACTCGGGCAGCATGGCCTGGGACTATATGCCCGACTATGTGCGCATGCGTTCGGACTGGGTCTTCGGCCTGTGGTGCCGCGATGCGGCCGGCAACGAAAATGCCGGCGTGTGCGAGCAGGGCGACCCGCCGTATTTCGCCAGCGCGTTCAACAAGCTGTATTACAACCCGAATGTGCGCTACCAGTGGCCGGTGAATGCCGACGGCACGCGCAAGGCGGACGGCAACGGGCGCACCGCCTACCGGTCGCCGTGGGACCAGGTGCCGAGCGACGGCTATGGCGTGCAGAAGATCGACAAGCTGTATCGGGAGCCGGCGCAGGCTTACCCCTGCTATCCGACCGGCGGCCGCGATGGCTGCGATAGTTTCGAACCAAATACCACGTTCGACCTGGCTGGCAATTTCCCGGAACGCGTGTGGTGCGATCCGACCGAGACCGATTGCCGGGAAGCGATCTACGGCGGCACCTATTCCTATCCGTCCGCCGGCTACCTCAAGCTGAAGGTCAGGAAGGGCTCACCGTACTATTACAACGTGACGGTCGAATGGTGCAACGACGCCGGCACCACCTGCCAGGCCAACAAGACCAGCGAATTTTCCAAGGTCCGCTTCAGCAACTGGCAGCGGGTCAACATCCGCTCCGGCGCGACCTTCGCCAAGGGCCTCGCGCGCACCGATTGCAGCGGCGCCACCTGCACCTATGACGAGGAGATGAGCAACTTCGCGACCTGGTTCGCCTGGTACCGCACCCGCGCGCAAATGGCCAAGTCTTCGATCGGCCACGCCTTTGTCGACGTGCGCGGCACGCCCAAGCGCGACCGGGAGCTGTTGGCCGATCCGCGCGATACCGATTTTTTCCATGCCCGTATCGGCCTGACGACGATCGACCAGTCCACCATCAACCTGCCGATCGCGGCCTTCGACACTACCCAGAAAACGTCGTTCTACACCCAGCTGTATGGCGCGGTGCCAAGCGGCGGCACGCCGCTGCGCACGTCGCTGAACGAGGTGGGCAAGATGTACCAGGGCACCAGCACGGTGTATCCGACCAGCCCGATCCAGTTTGCCTGCCAGCGCAACTTCACCATCCTGGCCACGGACGGCTACTGGAATGGCGGCGAATCCGGCCTGGCCGACCAGGACGGCCAGGCCGGCGTCAAGCGGCCGTCGTATATGCCGGCCAGCGATGTGAATGCGCAGAAGACGCTGGCTGACGTCGCCTATTACTACTACCACACCGACCTGCGCAGCGATATGGAAAATATCGTGCCGGGCAGCGGCAAGGCCGACATCGACGACGTCGCCAAGCACCAGCACATGACCACCTTCACCCTGGGGCTGGGCGTGGATGGCACGCTGGGCTACCGCCCCGACTACAAGAAGGAGTCGGCCGATTCGGGCGATTACTTCGACATCCTGCAAGGCACGAAGAACTGGCCGGTACCGCAGGCCAACGAGCAGGAAACCATTGACGACCTGTGGCATGCGGCAGTCAATGGCCGCGGCCAGTATTTCAGCGCCAAGGATCCGGTCGCGCTGGAAGACGGCATCCGCAAGGCCCTGAACAGCATCGAGCGCGTCGACGGCAGCGGCGCAGCGGCGGCCACCAGTAACCTGCAGCCGACGGCTGGCGACAATTTCATTTATATCGCCAAGTACCGCACCCAGTTGTGGGATGGTGAATTGAGCGCCTATACCTTCGACCTCGACTCGGGCAAGATTGCCGACAATCCGAACTGGCAGGCATCGCCCCTGCTGAACGACAGGGTCGACACGGTGCGGGGCACCGACACCCGCACCATCTGGACCTCGAACAGCAACCGCGCCATGGTGCCGTTCCAGATCTCGGCCAATGCCAGCACCGGCGTCTCCAGCTCGTACTTCGTCAACAGCCGCTTGAGCCAATATATCGAACTGTCGTCCGAGCAGCAGGCCGCCGCGACGCCGCAGGCGATGCTGAAGTACCTGCGCGGTATTAATCCGACCAAGCGCGTGACCGAGAACGGCGTCGAGAAATATGTGTCGATGGGCTTGTACCGCGAGCGCGACAAGCTGCTGGGCGACTTCATCCATTCGCAGCCGGTGTACGTCAAGAAGGCGCCGCACGGCTTTACCGATGCGGGCTACCTGGACTTCAAGACCGCCACCAGCACGCGCCAGGGTGTGGTGTACGCCGGCGCCAATGACGGCATGCTGCACGCCTTCGATGCCAATACCGGCGAGGAGTTGTGGGCCTATATTCCACCGATGGTGCTGCCGAACCTGTGGCGCCTGGCCGATGTCAACTACGCTGAAAACCACCGCTACTTCCTGGATGGCCCGATCACGGTGTCGGACGCCTATCTGGACGGAGCGTGGAAAACGGTGCTGATCGGCGCCCTGGGCAAGGGCGGGCGCGGCTACTATGCGCTCGACATCACCGATCCGCTGACGCCGCGCGTGCTGTGGACCTATTCGGCCGAGAACAACGCCAACGTTGGCTACACCTACGGCACCCCGTTCATCACCAAGCTGTCCGACGGCGTCTGGGCCGCAGTGCTGACTTCCGGCTATAACAACGTGGCGGAGACCGGCGTGGTGGCGGGCGGCGACGGCAAGGGCCATGTGTTCGTGCTGAACCTGGCGACCGGTGCGCTGATCCGCGATATCCGTACCACGGCCGGCAGCGAAACCGATCCGAGCGGCCTGTCGCGCCTTAACCTGGTGGCGAACGACTTCGACAGGAACAATACCGCCGTCGCGGCCTACGGCGGTGACCTGCACGGCAATATGTGGCGTTTCGATTTGGGCAGCAGCACGCCCACCTTGCTGATGGCGATGGGACGCAGCAAACCGATTACGACGGCGCCGGAAGTTTCCAAGGTCGACGAGCAGCGCGTGATTTTCTTCGCCACCGGACGTTACCTGGGCGATAGCGACCTGACCACCAGCGACCGGCAAGTGATCGTGGGCGTCAAGGATTCGGCCACCGCGGTGCCGTTCCCCGGCACGCTGGTGCAGCAGGCCTTTGGCGATGGCGGCGAACATGCGCGCACCGGCGGCACCCGCACCGTGACCTGGAGCACGGCGCCGGGCTGGTACGTCGAGCTGCCGAGCAGCGGGGAACGCGTCGCCATCGACCCGCAGCTGTACTTTGGCACCTTGCTGGTGTCCAGCGTGGTGCCGAGCGCCACCGATTGCCAGCCGGGCGGCTACAGCTGGCTGTACCAGTTGGATTTCCGCACCGGCGGTGCGGTGAATACGAACGTGCCGGTGGGCGCGTGGCAAGCGTCGCCGATCGTTGGCCTGACCGTCAGCAAACTGCCGAACGGCACGCCGGTGATCCACACCGTGAAGGCCAACGGCGAAAAACCGAAGCCGGAGGAGATGGAGCTGAGCCCGATGGGCCGGGCTGGCCAGATCCGCCGCGTGCTGTGGCGTGAACTGGCCAAATAAGCGGCGGCTCCCACCGCCGGCCAGCCTGGCGGCGCTGATGTTGTCGCTGCTGGCCCACCTGGCCTTGCTGTCCGCCCCCGGCCTGCGC
>NZ_JASATG010000034.1:0-60236 GCF_038440195.1 Pseudoduganella sp. OTU4001
ATAACTGCCCGTCGCAAAAAACAAAAGGCCAGCTCAAGATTAGCTGGCCTTTTGCGTTAGGGCCTGAATCAGGCTTTTCGGATTAACGGCCGCGCCAGACAGCGCCGGCGGTTTCCTTCAGGCGGCCGATGACGTCGCGGGCCATGGTTTCAGAGTGCTCGTCGGATGGGTGGGCGGCGCGCTCTTCCATTGCGTTCAGCATGTTTTGCGCTGCGTGCTGGCGGCGGGTTTCCTGTTCCAACAGGCGCTTCTTGGTTTCCACCATGGCGGCGGTAGTAGCGGCCACTTTGCGCTGCATTTCTGCGTGGGCGTGGACGGTGTCGATCAGGGTCTTCTGCTCGGCCAGCTTGGCCCATTCGGCCTGGTTGGCGGCTTCCTCTGCAGCTTCGCGCTGACGGGCGGCTTCGACCAGTTGTTCTTCGGCGTCGGCGCGGGACTTGGCGGCGGCGGCGGCCTGCTTTTCCAGCTCCATGCGCACCTCGATGGCTTTGGCGGCGCGCACTTCGGCGGCGTTGGCGGCGCGTTGCTGCACCAGCTTCTGCTCGATCAGGCCCAGGGTTTCGCGCTCTTTGGCCACGAATTCCAGTTCCGACTTCAGCAGCGCTTCTTCGGCGTGCACGCGGGCTTGTTCGGCTTGTGCGCGCTCGGCTTGCACTTTACCCAGCTCGATCGCCAGGCGGGCCTGCGCGGCGGCGGCTTCGGCAGAGGCGGTCTTGTTGGCGGCGTCGTGTTCCATCTGCTCGGCCATAGCACGGACGGCGGCGGCTTCCTGCTCGGCGGCTGCCTGCAGGCGGGCGTCGGCGGCGGCCTTGCGGCGCGCTTCGGCGGCGCCGGCGCGCTCGGCGTCGGTGCGTGCCACGGCAGCGGCGGCTGCCAGTTCTTCCGCGGCGATGCGGTCGTTCATGGCTTCCAGCGCGGCGGCTTCCGCTTCGGCGCGGGCGCGTTCGGCTTCGGCCAGGCGGGCGTTGATGGCGTCCAGCGCGGCTTGCTCGGCTTCAGCGCGGGCACGCTCGGCGTCGGCCAGGCGCACGGCGGCGGCGGCTTTTTCCTGGGCCAGGGCGTTGGCTTGCTCGGCGGCGGCCAGTTGGGCGGCGACGGCGTCGCGTTCGATTTTTTCGGCGGAAGCCTGCTCGGCCGCCACAGCTGCGGAACGGGCCGACAGTTCGCTGCGCTCGGCGGCGGCGGCGGTGGCGCGCTGGTGTTCTTCTGCTTCGATACGGGCCTGTTCGGCGGCAGCTTGCTCGGCCTGCTCGCGCAGCTTGGCCTGCTCCAGTGCGACGGCCTCGGCCTCCATGCGGGCGCGGGTTTCGAATTCGGCTTGCTGCTCGGCTTCCACTCGCGCCATGGCGATGGCGTGCAGTTCGCGGTCGGTCTCGATGCGGCGCTCGGTGGCGGCGATGATCTGGGCATCGGCATCGCGGCGGGCCTGGGCTGCGGTAGCGGCCATGGCTTCGATACGCTCGCGGTGCAGGGCTGCTTCGCGGATTTCTTTTTCGGTCTGCAGGCGCAGGTGCAGCGATTGCGCGGCGCTGCGGTCGGATTCGGCTTTGGCCAGGGCGATTTGCTCGCGCTCTTGCTCCAGGTGCGCCAGGGCGCGGGCTTCTTCCAGTGCGCGCACTTCGGCGGCAGCGCGCTTGAAGGCGGCTTCCAGCGCGACCTGGTCGGCGCGTTCGCGCTGGCGGGTGGTTTCCAGCGCGCCGGCTTCGGCCTCGGCCAGTTGTTCGGCGGTCATGCGGGCGGCGTGGGCCTGGCGCTCGCGTTCGCGGGCGATGGCGGCCATGCGGGCATCGGCGGAGGCCACGCCGACCACCTCTTCGTGCGCAGCCTGCACGGCGGCGGCGCGCTCGGCGGCTTGCAGGCGGGCTTGCTCGGCTTGGGCGGCCAGGTCTTCGGCGGCCTTGTTGGCCATCTGGGCCAGTTTTTCTTCTTCGGCGACTTGCTCGGCGGCGCGGCGGCGGCTTTCTTCTTCCGCTTTGGCGCGCTGTTCAGCGGCCAGGCGTACCTGCAGGTCGGCATCGACGCGGGCGCGCAGTTCGGCGGTTTCCTGTTTGACGGCTTCCAGGCGGGCTACGCTGGCGGAAGCGGCGGCGCGCAGGGTGCTCAGGCGTTCCTGGTTGGCTTTGATGGCTTCTTCGGCGGCTTCCGCGTGCTGCATGGCGGCCGCGGCGGCGGCGGTATCGAGGGCGGCGCGGTCTTCGGCCAGGGCGCGGGCGCGGGCTTCGGCAACGGCGCGCGATTCGGCGGCGCACTGGGCTTTGGCTTCGGCTTCGACGCGGGCGATGGCTTCGGTGATGGCTTTCAGCTCGGCCTTCTCATGCTCGGCGCGATCGGTGGTGGTGTGGCTTTGTGCTTGCATGAGGTTCTCGCTTGGCGTTAGGTGATGTTGCCATTATCTCGGAGACCAGCAGGGGTGAAGCTTGGGAGTAAGGCGGGGAAATCCCGGCAATTCTCCTTTTAGGCACGCATTGCAAAATCCACAATACATGACATAATCCCAATGTTTCTTACAGGAGTATAAAAATTTCCACTTCCCGCATTTCGGCACGGTTCTGCCGCGACCTGCTCATCATCGTCCTTTTGGCGGGCTTGACTGCAATACCCAGTGATTGGCTGGGCCTATCGCGCCAGGACGGCACCCGCGTTGCCGTGATTACCGGGTTCGTCTTGCTCGCCATTTATCAAAAGTACGAGCTCAAACGCCGCGTTGCCTTGCTGCGCAAGGACTAAACCGGCCAGAGGGGAGGCTCGTCCATCAGGGCGATTTGCTCGCGCAGTTCGAGGATACGGTCTTGCCAGTATCGTTGTGTATTAAACCACGGAAAAGCTGCGGGGAACGCGGGATCGTCCCAGCGCCGTGCCAGCCAGGCGGAGTAGTGGATAAGCCGCAACGTACGCAGCGCTTCCACCAGGTAGAGCTCGCGCGGGTCGAATTCACGGATGTCTTCGTAACCGGCCAGGATATCCCCCATCTGGCGCACCATGTCGCTGCGCTCGCCGGACAGCATCATCCAGAGATCTTGCACCGCCGGGCCCATGCGGGCATCGTCGAAGTCGACGAAATGCGGTCCGGCATCGGTCCATAGAACGTTGCCGCCGTGGCAATCCCCGTGCAGGCGGATCAGCTGCACAGCCCCTGCCCGCTCATAGCAGCGGCGCACGCCATCCAGCGCCTGGTCGACTACCGAGCGCCATGGCGTGACCAGCTCCGGCGGCAAGAAGTCGTTGGCCAGCAGCCAGTCCCGCGGCTCTTCGCCGAAGGACGCGATATCCAGCGTCGGCCGCGTGGCGAAGGGCTGCGCGGCGCCGGCGGCATGGATGCGGCCGATGAAGCGCCCGGTCCATTCGAGCACCTTGGGATCATCCATCTCCGGCGCGCGGCCGCCATGGCGCGGGAATACGGCAAAGCGGAAGCCTTCGAATTCATGCAAGGTGCGGCCATCGCGCACCATGGCAGGCACGGCTGGCACTTCGCGCTCCTGCAGCTCCTGCACAAAGGCGTGCTCCTCCAGGATTTGTGCGTCGGTCCAGCGTTGAGGACGGTAAAACTTGGCCACCACCGGCGGCCCCTCTTCCATGCCCACCTGGTAGACACGGTTTTCATAGGAATTCAGCGCCAGCAGGCGGCCATCGCCATACAGGCCGATGCTGGCCAGGGCGTCGAGCACTTTATCGGGGCTCAGATCGAGGAATGGATGCGTCATTCTCGCTATTGTAAGGGCCAGGGCGTATACTGTCGCCCTTCGACCCAATATAAAAGAGCACCAAGCCATGCAACTCGACCAGCCATTGACCGACAAAGAATTCGACGAACTCGACTCCTTCCTCCTGGGCGACCAGAGCCCTGAGGATTCCATGACGATGGACCACCTGCACGGCTACCTGACCGCCATCGCCATCGGCCCGGAGCCGATCACCCCGGCCGAATGGCTGCCGAACATCTGGGGCGAAGACCGCAAGGACGGCCCGAAGTTCAAGAATGAGAAGCAGGAAGAGCGCATCTACAACCTGATCACCCGCTTCATGAACGAAGTGTTGGTGACCTTTGAAGTGGCGCCGAAAGAATTCGAACCGCTGTTCGTCGAGCACGAGCACGCCGGCAAGACCCTGCTGAACGCCGAAGCCTGGTGCTGGGGTTTCTGGGAAGGCATGGAGCTGCGCGAGGGTTCCTGGGATGAGATCTGGGAGTCGGAAGCCGGCCCGCTAATGCGCCCGATCTACCTGCTCGGCGCCGACGAGATCAAGGAAGAAGAGCTGCCTGAAGTGGAAGATCCGGTCAAAGCCCACCAGCTGGCCCTGGATATCGAAGCCAACCTGCCGGCCATCCACAAGTTCTGGGTTCCGCGCCGCAAGACCGGCGTCACCACCGTCAAGCACGACGCGCCTAAAGTTGGCCGCAACGACGACTGCCCGTGCGGCAGTGGCAAAAAGTACAAAAAGTGCCACGGCGCCAACGAACAGTAATCGATTAACTGACACTTTTTGTCGCTGTCAGCCCGCCCTGGGCTGACAAATTTTGTCCCACCCCACGGTTTTATGCGGGATTGCAGGCTGGCATAAGACTTGCACTAGTGAAGGAATGGCGGATCACTCCGCTTCTTTTTTCAACTAGGGGACAACATGCAATTATCAAAGTACAAGGCCTGGGCGCTGGCCTGCATGATGAGTCTGTCTGCGCCCGTCTGGGCCGCCACGGTCGAGATCACGCACACAGCCAAGAATGCATCCGTTGAACTGGGCCGCAAGGTCTGGTTCCTCGGCAAGGTAGACGGTAAAGGCGTCTACATGAATTTTGCCGTCAACGGCATCCCGGGCGGCAACGCCACCGTGGGCACCCTGAATTCGCAGAACGGCGAGTACATCGCACCGGCCACCATGCCGGCCAATCCGATTATTACCGTCACCGGCACCACCGCCAACGAACCGAAGGTCAGCGGCAGCACCCAGCTTACGCTGCGCGTCGCGGGCACGACCAGCAGTACTGGCGGCACCACCACCACCACACCGGGCACTGGCGGCAGCACCACGCCAACGCCAACGCCGAACCCAACGCCGACGCCAGGCCCGATCGGCACGCAACCAGCCGCTGATCCAGCCACCGTCGCCGCCGCCCGCCTGCTGGAGCGCGCCACCTTCGGCCCGAACGCCGCCACCATCGCCGCCGTCAAGCAGATGGGCGCGCAAGCCTGGCTGAACCAGCAATACAGCATGCCGGCCACGCCGCTGCCGCAGACCACCGACATGAACGTGCTGCGCAACGGCTGGTACATGAACATGGTCAACGCACCGGACCAGGTCCGCCAGCGCATGATCTTCGCCCTGTCGCAATTGTTCGTGGTTTCCTCGGACAAGAACAATAACGCCGACCAGCTGCTGCCATGGCTCACCACCATCGACAAGCACGCGTTCGGCAACTTCGGCAACCTGCTGCGCGAGATGACCATCAACCCGGCGATGGGGAAATACCTCGATCTCGCCAACAGCCGCACCCCGGCGCCGAACGAGAACTATGCCCGCGAAGTGATGCAGTTGTTCACCATCGGCCCGGTCATGCTGAACCAGGACGGCAGCGTGCAGCGCGACCGCTTCGGCGACACCATCCCCTCCTACACCCAGGAGACCATCGCCCACATGTCGCGCGCCCTGAGCGGCTGGACGTACACCGGCAGCAACCTGACCGGCAGCAACTGGGAAAACTTCACCGGCCCGCTGCAACCGCGCGACCGCATGCATGACATGGGCTCCAAGACCCTGTTGAACGGCACTGTGCTGCCGGCAGGCCAAAGCACGGTGCAGGATATGGAAGCCGTGATGCAGAACCTGATGGCGCATCCTAATGTGGCGCCGTTCATCGCCACCCGCCTGATCCGCGCCTTCACCACCAGCAACCCAAGCCCGGCTTATATCGAGCGCGTCGCCAACGTGTTCGCTTACGGTCCGACCGGCCGCGGCGACCTGAAGGCCACCCTGAACGCCGTGCTGTTGGACCCGGAAGCGCTGCTAGTTTCGACCACCTCGGGCAAGCTGAAAGACCCGATCCTGCACAGCCTGAGCCTGTTCCGCGCCACCGGCGCCACCGTGATCAATCCGCAGAATGCGTTCTGGGACTACTTCCTGCTGGGCCAGCGCCTGTTGCAGGCACCGAGCGTGTTCAACTTCTACTCGCCGCTGGCGCCGCTGCCAGGCCAGCCGGAGCTGTTCGGCCCCGAGTTCCAGATCTATACCCCGGCCCAGGCCATTGGGCGCGCCAACTTCCTGTACGGCTTCATTGCCGGCAATTACTCGGGCATGGTGAGCATCAACCTGGCGCCGTACCAGGCCGTGGCTGGCGATCCGACCGCCCTGCTCAACCTGGTCGACGCCACACTGCTGCAAGGCCGCATGACGCCATCGACCCGCGCCGCGATCGGCGCCACCCTGCAGGCCACCACCGACTTGAAGCAGCGCGCCATCACCGCGCTTTATCTGACCGCAATTGCGGCCGACTTCGCCGTACAGCAGTAAGAAAGGAAACCCATTATGTGCAACGATAAGATGTCGCGCCGCCGCTTCCTGGGCGTCAGTGCGCAAGCCGGCATGCTGGGCGCCATGTCCTCCCTTGGCCTGCTGGGCATGACGCGTCCGGCGCAAGCTGCCGTGGGCGATTACAAGGCCCTGGTCTGCCTGTATATGTTCGGCGGTAACGACGGCAACAATATGATCGTGCCGCTGGATGCGGCGCATTACACTGCCTACAACAACATCCGCCGCAGCGGCGGCCTGGCGCTGTCGGTGGAAGCACAAACCCTGCTGGCGGCGCGCAACGCCCGCCTGCAGGACGGCACGGAACAGCCGTTCGCCTTCCACTACGGTATGCCGGAGATTGATGCGCTGTATGCGCAGGGCCAGGTGGCCGCGCTGCTGAACGTCGGCAACCTGCGCCAGCCGCTGACCAAGGCGCAGTACCAGACCGGCGCCGGCGTGCCGCCGCAGCTGTTCTCGCATCCCGACCAGAACCAGCAGAACCAGGCTGGCACGCCATCCGGCGCGGGCACTGGCTGGGGCGGCCGCCTGGCCGACGCGTTGGGCGCCAATGGCGACCTGGATGCGGTGTCGATCGGCACCAATGGCCTGTTCGTTTCCGGCACCACGGTGCAGAGCAACCTGCTGCCAGGGAATGGCCTCTTGAGCCTGGCCGGCATGAACTTCTGGCCGCAAAGTGAAGCGGACAAGCGCCGTGCGGCGCTGGTGCAGGCGCTGTCGGCCAGCAATCCGAACCTGATCGCTACGGCGGCCAATAAATCACTGTTGAACGGGATGGAACTGGCCAAGGACCTGCAGGCCGCCAATAGCGGCGCCGTGTTGCAGACCGTGTTCCCGGGTTACTCGATTGCGCAGCAATTGAAGACGGTGGCGCAGCTGATCCGCCTGCGCGCTACGCAAGGGCCGGGCCGCCAGGTGTACTTCGTCTCGCTGGGCGGCTTCGACACCCACGGCGGCCAGGCCTGGCAGCAATTCGACCTGCTGCGCCAGGTGTCGCAATCGGTGGCCGCGTTCCAGAACGCGCTGCGCGAGATTGGCGCGGAGCAGAATGTGACGACCTTCACCATGTCCGACTTCGGCCGCACCCTGCAGCCGAACAGCGGCGGCACCGACCACGCCTGGGGCAATCACCAGCTGATCATCGGTGCGGCGGTAAAAGGAGGCCTGTACGGACGATTCCCAGAGTTTGTACTGGGCGGCAAAGACGACGCCACCGGCCGCGGCGCCTGGATTCCGCACCTCTCCAACCAACAATACGGCGCAACGTTAGGCCGCTGGTTCGGCGCCGAGCCCGACACCCTGGAGAATCAGGTCTTCAAGAACGAGCTGGTGAACTTCCCAGTGAAGGACCTGGGCTTCATGCTTTAAACAGCTGAACCCGTGTCCACCTTGGGGTCAGGCTCTTTAGTGGACACGAGCCCAGCTGTATAACAGCTGGGACCGTGTCCACTAAAGAGCCTGACCCCAAGGTGGACACGGGCTCGTGTGTAATTAGAGCTTGATGAAGTGTTCGCGGTAGTACTTCAGTTCTTCGATCGATTCGATGATGTCGGCCAGGGCGGTGTGCTTTTGCGCTTTCTTGAAGCCGGCGACCATTTCTGGCTTCCAACGGCGGCCCAGTTCTTTCAGGGTCGAGACGTCGATGTTGCGATAGTGGAAGAAGGCCTCCAGCTTCGGCATGTACTTCACCATGAAGCGGCGGTCTTGGCCAATGGTGTTGCCGCACATTGGGGATTTGCCTTTCGGTACCCATTGGCGCATGAAGGCGAGGAATTCGGCTTCGGCCGCTTCTTCGCTGACGGTGGAGGCTTTCACGCGGTCGATCAGGCCGGAGCGGCCGTGGGTGCCCTTGTTCCAGGCATCCATCTTGTCCAGCGTTTCGTCAGTCTGATGGATCGCCAGCACCGGGCCTTCGGCCAGCACGTTCAGGTGCATGTCGGTGACGATCATTGCCACTTCGATAATACGGTCGGTTTCCGGCTCCAGGCCGGTCATTTCCATGTCGACCCACACCAGGTTCATCTCATTCGGGCGCTCCTGCGCAGTGACCGGGCTTGCTGGGGTGTCGTTCGCTTGTGACATAATTCTCTCTAAGACAATATAAGGCAGATTAATCCGCCATTTTCTCACAGGCACAGAATGTATTCACACGCGTTTTCGTTTTTGTTTATTGCTTTTTTAGTATTGACCTTGCTGGTGCGCTTTTGGCTCGCATCCCGCCACATTCGCCATGTGCTCGTGAACCGCGCCGCTGTGCCGGCGGAATTCGCGGAAAAAATCCCTCTCGCTGCCCACCAGAAGGCGGCTGATTACACCGTCGCGCGCACCAAGCTGGGTATCGTCAGCATGCTGGTGTCCAGCGCTGCGCTGATCGGCTTTACCCTGCTGGGCGGCTTGCAGTGGCTGTCGGCGACTGTGTTCAACGCCACCGGCGGCGGCATGGCTTACCAGCTTGGCCTGGTGGTGGCCTTCGGCATCGTGTCGGGCCTGATCGACATTCCGCTCGATTACTACCGCCAGTTCACGCTGGAGGAGCGCTTTGGCTTCAACAAGATGTCCAAAGGCCTGTTCTTCGCCGATATGGCGAAGGGCGTGCTGATTGGCGCGGCCATCGGCCTGCCGCTGGTGTGGGTGATCCTGGTGCTGATGGAGAAATCCGGTTCGCTGTGGTGGCTCTACGCGTGGTTGGTGTGGTGCGGCTTCCAGCTGCTGGTGATGGCGCTTTACCCTAACCTGATCGCGCCGCTGTTCAACAAGTTCACGCCGCTGGCCGACGAATCGCTGAAGCAGCGTATCGAGGGTTTGATGACGCGCGTGGGCTTTGCGTCCAAAGGCCTGTTCGTGATGGACGGCTCCAAGCGCAGCGCGCATGGCAACGCTTACTTCTCGGGCTTCGGCGCGGCCAAGCGCATCGTGTTTTACGACACCCTGGTGTCGTCGCTGTCGCCGCAGGAAGTGGAGGCGGTGCTGGCGCACGAACTGGGCCACTTCAAGCTGAAACACATCATCAAGCGCATTGTGGTGATGTTTGCGCTGTCGCTGGCTTTCCTGGCCCTGCTCGGCTACCTGAAAAACCAGCTGTGGTTCTACACCGGCCTGGGTGTGAACCCGATCATCGTGCCCGGCCAGTCCAACGACGCCCTGGCGCTGATCCTGTTCATGCTGGTCCTGCCGGTCTTTACCTTCCTGTTTGGCCCACTGACTTCGCTCAGCTCGCGCAAGCATGAATTCGAGGCGGACGCTTTCGCCGCCAAGCACACCGATGCGCGCGACCTGGTGTCGGCCCTGGTCAAGATGTACGAGGACAATGCGTCGACCCTGACGCCGGACCCGCTGCATTCGGCCTTCTATGATTCGCACCCGCCCGCCAGCGTGCGTATCCGTCAACTCAACCTGGCGGCATCCCAATGACAACGAACATCCACTCCGCAGCCGACCTGCGCGCCCTGCGCTGCAGCCACCAGAAGCACGCGCTGGATGCCAATGAGGCGCACCGCCTGTGCCAGATGCTCGACGGCTGGAGCATGGCCAGCGGCAAACTGGTGAACACCTTCGGCTTCAACAACTACTACGAGACCATGGCCTTCGTGAACGCGCTGGCCTTTATCTCGCACCGCGAGGACCATCACCCTGAGCTGGTGGTGGGCTACAAGACCTGCCAGGTGCGCTATGACACGCACTCGGTCAACGGCTTGTCGATCAACGATTTCATTTGCGCCGCCAAGGCCGATGCATTGGGCCAGGCATGAGCAAGGGAGATAAACGCACCGGCACCATCATCGCAGCCCATGGCCGCCATTACCTGGCGGAGGCGGACGGCCTGCGCCTGCAATGCGTCACACGCGGCAAGAAGACCAACGTTGCCGTGGGCGACCTGGTCGACTTGAGCATGACTTCGCCCGACCAGGCGGTGATCGACAAGATCCAGGAGCGCAAGACGCTGCTGTACCGCTCCGACCAGTACAAGTCCAAACTGCTGGCGGCCAATGTGGACCAGTTGTTCATCGTGGTCGCCACCGAGCCAAGCTTCTCGGACGACCTGGTCTCGCGCGCCCTGGTGGCGGCGGAAGCGGCCGGCATCCATGTGCGCCTGCTGCTGAACAAGGTGGACGTGACCGAGATGCTGGAACATGCGCGCAAGCGCCTGCAGGTGTATTCGGCCATGGGCTATGAGGTGATCGAGGTTTCCGCCACCGGCCAGCCGGAGCAGACCGGCGCCACCCTGGCGCCGCTGCTGCAGGGCCATTCCTCGATCCTGATCGGCCAGTCCGGCATGGGCAAGTCGTCCTTGATCAACATCCTGGTGCCGGATGCCGATATCGCCACGCGCGAAATCAGCGAGGCGCTGGATACCGGTAAACACACCACCACCTTCACCCGCCTGTACCACGTGGGCCCGGATTCAAGCGTGATCGATTCGCCGGGTTTCCAGGAATTCGGCCTGTACCACCTGAGTGAGGGTATGCTGGAGCGGGCCTTCCGCGATTTCCAGCCCTACCTGGGCGGCTGCCGTTTCTACAACTGCCGCCACCTGAGCGAACCGCAATGCGCGGTGCTGGAGGCGGTGGAGCAAGGCAAGATCGCGAAGATGCGCCACACGCTGTACGGACAGTTGCTGCACGAATCCTCGCAAACCCTTTACTGACGGGACCACCATGCAGCAGCTGTACGCCGACGACGATGCCGTAGCGCAGTGGGAGCTGGAACTCCTGCCACTGCGCGGCATCGCCCGGCTGCCGGTGCTGCTGCCTTTGGCCTGGCACCTGCGCCAGCGCGACGGCAAGCGCGCGCAGGAGCTGGCGCAGGAAGCCGCCGCCCTGCTGCCCTCGGCCCACCTGCCGGATGCCGAACGCGCCGCTTTCGAAGCGCGCCTGCTGCTGGTGGACGGCGAGATCCGCTGGCTCGCTGGCGAGCTGGATGCCGGCGCCGCACTGGCGTCGCGCGCGCTGGAAACCTTTGAAGCGCAGGGCGACGATATCGGCCGCGCCGATGCGCACTGGCTGAAAGCCTGGATTGCCGTCGACCGCGGCAACCACGGCCAGCGCGACACTGAACTGGAAGCATGTTCCGCCGCCGCGCATCAAGCCGGCGACGAGCAGCGCGCCGCCATCGCCGACGCGGCGCAAGCCCGCTGGGCCGCCCTGCGCGACCTGCACGCCGCCACCCAGCGCTGGGGCAAGCGCTTCGACCTGTCGGTGGACGTGCCGACCGGCGTCGATTGCTGGATCAACGACTTCTTCGGCATCGCCGCCAGCCAGGCCGGCGACATCGGCAATTCGGCCGGCTTCTACATCCGCAGCTACGAGGCGGCGCTGGAAACCGGCCAGATCCGCGCCGCCGCCACCGCCGCCACCAATATCGCGGAAAAGTTCTCGCACCTGAACGACCACCACTCCGGCCTGGAATGGATGCAGCGCGCGATGGAGCTGGCCAAGCCCACCGGCTGGCCGCGCAGCATCGGCTCCTGCCTGGTGCATACGGCCGATATCGTGCGCCGCCTGGGCCGCCTGGACGCGGCCGAGGAGCTGCTGCGCGAAGCGCTGGTGATCCTGGCGCCGCAAGCCAACGGCCGCAGCTACGCCATCGCCCTGCAACACCTGGGCGACCTGTGCCTGGACAAGAAAGACTACGGCGAAGCGCTGGACGCCTTCCAGCGCCTGTCGGCGCGCGCCGAGGCGCTGCAGCAGGGCGACTTCAAGATCGTGGCGCAGCGCGGCCAGGCGCACGCCCTGTGCTACCTGGACCGCCCCCAGGAAGCACTCGAGATGGCGCAGCAGGCGGTGGAAAGCGCCGCGCGCCACCACAACGCCTTCCACCACATCGCCGCCCTGCGCGTGCTGGCGCGCATCCACGGCCAGCACCGCATGCTGCCGCCGCCGGACGGCATGACCGCCCCGACCAGCCGCCTGCATTACCTGCACAAGGCGCTGGAGGCGGCCCAAACCATCAAGGGCTATACCGTGCCGGGCGACCTGTACGACGCGCTGGGCGAGGAATACGCACGGCTGGGCGACTACGGCCGCGCCTATGAAATGGCGACCGCCGCCAGCGCCGCGCGCGAAAAAACCCATACGCTGGAGGCCACCAGCCGCGCCATCGCCATGCAGGTGCATCACCAGACCGAACAGGCGCGCGCCGAAGGCCTGCACCACCGCGAGCTGGCCATGTCGGAGGCGCGCCGCGCCGAAGTGCTGCAGCAGACCTCCAAGCTGCTGGAGCGGCTGTCGGCCATCGGCCAGGAAATCACCACCCACCTCGACGCGCAGGCGGTATTCCAGGCGCTGGACCGCCACACGCACGCCCTGCTGTCGGCCAACACCTTCGCGGTCTACCTGGTCGACCAGGCCGGCCGCCAGCTGGAGCGCGCCTTTGGCGTGGAGGCCGGCCATGCCCTGCCGCGCAACAGCATCGCGCTCGACCACCCCACCGCCTACACCGCGCAATGCCTGCGCGAACGGCGCGAGGTGTATATCGACCAGATCCCGGAAGAGCGCAACAACACCGTCACGCCCGGCACCGCGGCCAGCGTATGCGCGCTGTATGTGCCGCTGCTGGTGGGCGAGCGCATGCTGGGCGTGATGACAGTGCAGGCCATGCACGCCAATGCCTACGGCGAGCGTGAGCGCCTGATTTTCCGCACGCTGTGCGCGTACGGCGCCATCGCCCTGGATAACGCGCATGCCTACAGCCAGCTGCAGGAGGCGCAATCGCAGCTGGTATCGCAGGAGAAGCTGGCCGCCCTGGGCTCCCTGATGGCCGGCGTGGCGCATGAACTGAACACCCCGATCGGCAACAGCCTGCTGATTGCCAGCACGCTGGAACAGAAGACCGCCGATCTGGAACAGGCGGTCAACGGCCCGGGCCTGCGCAAGTCCGAGCTGTTGGCCTTTATCGAAGACACGCGCAAGGCCTCCACCCTGGTGATGCGCGGCCTGCATAGCGCGGCCGACCTGGTGTCCAGCTTCAAGCAGGTAGCGGTGGACCGCACCACCGAGCAGCGCCGCGTCTTCAACCTGCACCAGGTCACCCACGAGATCGTGGCGACGGTGATGAACCGCATCCGCAACGCGTACCACAAGATCGAATTCGACGTCCCGGACACCATCGCGCTGGACAGCTACCCCGGTCCATTCGGCCAGGTCGTCACGAACCTGATCAACAACGCCCTGCTGCACGCCTTCGACGGCCGCGAGGGCGGCCTGATGCGCCTGGTGGCTTCCACCCCGGTCGAAGGCCGCGTACTGGTATTATTCAGCGATGACGGCGGCGGCATCGCCCAGGAAAACCTGACCCGCATCTTCGACCCCTTCTTCACCACCAAATTGGGGCAAGGCGGCTCCGGGCTCGGCTTGTCAATTAGTTACAACATTGTCACTTCCCTGCTGGGCGGCCAGATCAGCGTGGCCAGCGGCAGCAGCGGCACCACCTTCACGCTGGACCTGCCGTTGACAGCGCCACGACACGATCCCGAACGCCCGGCCACGATTTATTGAAATGCCCGTATAATCTTTAGTCCCTCGCAGCAAAACTTTGCAAAGATGTCTATACCACCTAAAAAGATCAAGCACTACCTCCAGTTCAACGACCTGAGCCTGGAAGAGTACGAATATGTGATCGCCCGCGCGGCCGAAATCAAGCGCAAGTTCAAAGCCTACGAGATCTACCACCCGCTGATCGACCGCACCCTAGTCATGGTGTTCGACAAGAACTCGACCCGTACCCGCCTGTCCTTCGAGGCCGGCATGCACCAGCTGGGCGGCGCCGCCATCTACCTGAACACCCGCGATTCGCAGCTGGGCCGCGGCGAGCCGGTGGAAGATGCGGGCCAGGTCATGTCCCGCATGTGCGACATCATCATGGTGCGTACCTTCGGCCAGGACATCATCGAGCGTTTCGCTGCCCATTCACGTGTGCCGGTGATTAATGGCCTGACCAACGAACACCATCCATGCCAGGTATTTGCCGACATCTTCACCTATATCGAGCATCGCGGCTCGATCAAGGGCAAGGTCGTGGCCTGGGTGGGCGACGCCAACAATATGCTGTACTCCTGGCTGCAGGCGGCCGAAGTATTCGGCTTCCACGTCAATGTCTCGACGCCGCACGGCTACGATATGGACATGTCGCTGGTATCGACCGACCGCTTCACCTTCTTCGCCAACCCGTCCGACGCTTGCGAAGGCGCAGACCTGGTCAACACCGACGTCTGGACCTCGATGGGCTACGAAGAAGAAAACGCCGCGCGACTGAAAGCCTTCGACGGCTGGATCGTGGATTCCGCGAAGATGGCGCGCGCCAAACCGGACGCCCTGTTCATGCACTGCCTGCCCGCCCACCGCGGCGAGGAAGTCGCCGCTGAAGTCATCGACGGCCCGCAATCGGTCGTGTGGGACGAAGCCGAAAACCGCCTGCACGTGCAAAAAGCGCTGATCGAATATCTGCTGCTTGGCAAGATCAACTAATTACACCTGAACGAGAACTGTTATGAGCGACGTTAAAAAAGTAGTCCTCGCCTACTCCGGCGGCCTGGACACCTCCGTGATCCTGAAATGGCTGCAGGATAACTACAACTGCGAGATCGTGACCTTCACCGCCGACCTGGGCCAGGGTGAAGAGCTGGAGCCGGCACGCGCCAAGGCGCTGAAGTTCGGCATCAAGCCTGAGAACATCTTCATCGACGACGTGCGCGAAGAGTTCGTGCGCGACTTCGTGTTCCCGATGTTCCGCGCCAACACCGTGTACGAAGGCGAATACCTGCTGGGCACTTCGATCGCGCGTCCGCTGATCGCCAAGCGCCTGATCGAAATCGCCAACCAGACCGGCGCCGACGCCATCTCGCACGGCGCGACCGGCAAGGGCAACGACCAGGTTCGCTTCGAGCTGGGCGCCTACGCACTGAAGCCAGGCGTGCGCGTGATCGCCCCATGGCGTGAGTGGGACCTGCTGTCGCGCGAAAAGCTGCTGAAGTACGCGGAAGACGCCGGCATCGAAATCGACATGAAGCACAAGAACGGCGGCGCGCCATACTCGATGGACGCCAACCTGCTGCACATCTCCTTCGAAGGCCGCCACCTGGAAAACCCAAGCGCCGAAGCCGAGGAATCGATGTGGCGCTGGACCGTCAGCCCGGAAGCTGCGCCAGACCAACCAGAATACCTGGACATCGAATTCGAAAAGGGCGACATCGTGGCCCTGAACGGCAAGCGCATGTCGCCGGCCACCGTCCTGACTGAGCTGAACCGCCTGGGCGGCAAGCACGGCATCGGCCGCCTGGACCTGGTGGAAAACCGCTACGTCGGCATGAAGTCGCGTGGCTGCTACGAGACCCCTGGCGGCACCATCATGCTGAAGGCGCACCGCGCCATCGAGTCGATCACCCTGGACCGCGAAGTGGCCCACCTGAAGGACGACCTGATGCCACGCTACGCTTCCCTGATTTACAACGGCTACTGGTGGGCGCCGGAGCGCGTCGCGCTGCAAACCCTGATCGACCACACCCAGGCCACCGTAAACGGTTGGGTACGCGTCAAGCTGTACAAGGGCAATGTGATCGTTGTGGCGCGCGATTCGAAGACCGATTCGCTGTTCGACCAGACCATCGCTACCTTCGACGAAGACGGCGGCGCCTACAACCAGGCCGATGCCGGCGGCTTTATCAAGCTGAACGCGCTGCGCATGCGCATCGCTGCCAACGCACGCAATAAGCGCGGCCAGTAATCCTGTCCCGCCTCCCCTATGACGGGCCGCTTTGCGCGGCCCGTTTTTTTTGTTACATTGCCTTGGAATAAAGCCATCCTCCCCGGAGACCAGCGCATGAACAATCTGAGCGTCAAGAACAAACTCTATATCGGCTTCGGCACCATAGTCGCAATCATCTTGCTACTGCTGATTCTGGCCTATAACAATTTCAACCGCCTGTCCGAAGCCAACCGCTGGGACAAGCACACGGCCGACGTACTGATCCAACTGGAAAATGTCTACTCCGCCTCGCTCGAGATCCAGAACGATACGCGCGGCTACCTGCTGACTGGCGACGAGTCCTACCTGGCTTCCAAGCAGGAACACTACGAAGAAATGAAGCAGCACCTGGACAAGGTACTGCGCCTGACCACGGACAACCCGCGCCAGCAGGAGCGCCTGAAACGCGCCCAGAGCATCATGCTGAACTGGGCCGACGTGCACATCCAGCGCCAGGTCGATTTGCGCAAGGAGCTGCGCGACAGCAAGGGCGCCGCCGACGCGGTCGGCCAGTCATCGGTCTTGAAGGAGGCCGTGCAGGTGCGCCGCCGGGGCCGCGACCTGCTGGAAGAGGCGTCGCAAGAGGAACTGCGCCTGCAGACCGAGCGCTTCGCCACCGGCCAGGGCTTGCAGGAGACCCAGGGCAACCTGTTCGCCGTCGGCGGTGCCGCCGTGGTGGCGCTGTCGCTGCTGGTATCGTATTTGCTGGCGCGCGCCATCCTCGGTCCATTGTCCGGTCTGACCACCATCCTGGCCCGCCTGGGCGCCGGTGATCTGGGGGCACGCGTCGACATCGCCTCCCGCGACGAGATGGGCCGCCTGGGCGAGGACGTCAACAAGATGGCGCAGCAGTTGCAGGACGGGATCGAGCGCGAGCTGGCGCAGACCAATGCGCTGCGCGCCAAAGTCGACTCTTTGCTGGAGACCGTGTCGCGTGCCGCCGGCGGCGACCTGACCGGCAAGATCACGGTCGGCGGCAACGACGCCATCGGCCAACTGGGCGATGGGCTGGGCAAAATGTTCGACAACCTGCGTGGGCTGCTGACCAATGTGCAGCGCGCCGGCATCCAGGTCACCACCTCCGCCACCGAGATCGCGGCATCGGCCAAGCAGCAGGAAGCGACCGGCGTCGAGCAGGCCCAGACTTCGGTCGAAGTACTTAGCACCACCAAGGAAATCTCCTCCAACACTTCCCAACTGCTGAAGACCATGGAGGAAGCGACTGCGGTGGCCGACTACACCACCACCGCCACCTCCGATGCGCAGGGCAACCTGCGCCGCATGGACCAGACCATGCAGAACATGGTGAACGCGACCGATTCGATCAACGCCAAGCTGGCGGCGCTGTCGGAGAAGGCGTCCAACATCAATTCGGTGCTGACCACCATTACCAAAGTGGCCGACCAGACCAATATCCTGTCGCTGAACGCCGCCATTGAAGCCGAAAAGGCCGGCGAGGCGGGACGCGGCTTCTCGGTGGTGGCGACGGAGATCCGTCGCCTGGCCGACCAGACTTCGGTCTCGACCTGGGATATCGAGCAGATGCTCAAGGAAATGCAGTCCGCCGTATCGGCCAGCGTGATGGGCATGGACAAGTTCTCGGAAGAGATCCGCCGCAGCGTGGGCGAGGTACGCCAGGTGACAGACCAGCTGTCCGGCGTGATGGACCAGGTGCAGAAGCTGGCGCCGCAGTTCGACGCCGTGCTGCAGGGCATGCAGGCGCAGGCGGTCGGCGCGCAGCAGATCACCGAGACCATGATGCAGCTGAACGATGCCACCCAGCAAACCGTCGAATCGCTGAAGGCCACCAGCGAGGCGGTACACCAGCTGCAATATGCGGCGGGCGACCTGCAATCGAGCGTGGCCACTTTCTCCGTGACTTCATGAAGGTCCTGGTCTTCCACATTGGCGCCGACCGCTACGGCCTGCCGTTGCGGCAGGTGCGGCGCGTGCTGCCCTTGCTGGAGTTGAAGGGCATTCCTCTGGCGCCGGACAGTGTGGCGGGCTTGATGAACTTGCACGGCGATCCGGTGCCGGTGATCGACCTGGCGCGTATCAGCGGCGGCCCGCCGGCGCGCCAGCATTTTGATACGCGCATCATGGTGGTTGATTACAGCACGCCGGGCGGCATGCTGCATGCCCTGGGGCTGATGGCCGAGCGCGTGCAGGGTGTGCAGAACGTTGTGGAGCAGGAGCTGGCGCCGAGCGGCGTGCAGGCTGCCCCTTTCCTGGGCCGCGTGGCGGGCGACGCCCTTGGCCTGGTGCAGCTGGTGGACGTGGACGCCCTGCTGCCGGCCGAACTGCGCGCGCGGCTATTCCCGGCGGAGGCGGCGGCTGAATGAAGGTCCTGTCCACCCTGCGCCGCTTGACTGGCCTGAACCTGGCCCGCAGCACCGTCGAACATGCGGTGAAGCGGCGCATGGACGCAACCGGGCAGCCGGTGCGCAAGTCCTATGTGGACGCGCTGGACGAAGCCGAGCTGCGCGAGCTGGTGGAGCTGGTGGTGGTGCCAGAATCGTGGCTGTTCCGGGATGCGCAGGCCTTTGTCGCGGCGGTGGACCAGGTGCGGCGGCGGCTGGCCGAAGGCGCCAACATCATCCGCATTCTCTCCGTCCCCTGCGCGGGCGGCGAAGAACCTTATTCGATGGCGATGGCGCTGTGCGATGCCGGCGTGCCGCCGCAATCGTTCATGATCGATGCGCTGGATATCAGCGCGGGCTGCGTTGCGCGCGCGCAGGCCGGCGTGTATGGCCGCAATGCTTTCCGCGCGCGGGACTTGTCGTTCCGCGACCGCTATTTCACCAGCCTGGGCGACGACGAATTCCGCATCAATGACGCGCTGCGGGCGCGCATCCGGTTCGCGCAGGGCAGCATCCTGGAGGGGGCGCTGGGGAGCGCGCGGCAGTATGACGTGATCTTTTGCCGCAACCTGCTGATTTATTTCGACGAGCCGACCACGGCGGCGGCGATTGAGCGCCTGTCTTCGCACCTGGCGGATGATGGCATGCTGCTGGCGGGGTATGCCGAGGTGCCGTCCTTCGTCCGCAACGGCTTTGCGCCGCTGCCGCACCGGCAGGCATTCGCCCTGCGCAAGGACATCCGCCAGCCCGGCCCGCCCGCCCGCCCCGCCCCCGACCGCCGCGCCACCCCGCGCGCCATGCCAGGCAGCCCGGCCGCTTCCGAAAGCCTCACCGCCCGCGCCAGGGCGAACAGCCGCGCGGCACAATCCGGCGGCTTGACGACATCAGTCGGCGCGGCGACTGCAGGCGCCCGCGCGATGTCGGGTGGCGCTGCGGCGTCCGGTGGCCTCGCAGGGCGCGGCGGCCAGGCGGCGGGCAAGCCGGGCTCTGGCAAGCCGCAGGGCGCCGGAGCAGCAGCAACGCCACCGCTGATCGCCGCCGGCGACGAATCCCTGCTCAAGCACGCCAGGACCCTGGCCGACGCCGGCAAGCTGGTGGAAGCGGATTCCGCCTGCCGCGAATATCTCGCCCAGCAGCCCGAATCAGCCGACGCCTACTTCATCCTCGGCCTGCTGGCCGAAACCGCCAGCAAGCCCGCCGAGGCGGAAGCACAACTGAAACGCTGCCTTTACCTGCAGCCCGACCATTACGAAGCGCTGTGTCACCTGGCCCTGCTGCAGGAGCAAAGCGGTAACCGCAGCGCAGCCGCCACCCTGAAAGCGCGTGCCGCACGCGCATTCCAGAAAAGACCATGACAGACCACATCCAAGAACTGGACGCCTGCTGGAACCGGATCGGCATCGCCGGCGACCATAGCTGCCCGATCCTGGAGCAGGCCGTCCATTGCCGCAACTGCGAGGTGTACGCCAACGCCGCCGTGCGCAACCTGCAGCGCCCCGTCAGCCCCGGCTATATGCGCGAATGGGCCGAGCACTTCCGCGCAGCCGAAGATCAAGGCCAGCGCCACGACAGCTCCTGCGTCACCTTCCGCATCGGCCGGGAATGGCTGTCCCTGCCCACCGCCATGTTCCAGCAGATCGCCCCGAAAGCCATCCCGCACCGCCTGCCGCACCGCAGCGCGCGCGGCCTGCGCGGCGTGGTCAATGCCGGCGGCAAGCTGTATCCCTGCATCTCGCTGGCCGACCTGCTCGGCATCGACGAAACAGGCGGCGAGGCGCGCGCCGGCCGCCATACCTTCGCCCGCATGCTGCTGGTGCGCTGGGAAGACCAGACCTACGCCCTGCCGGTGGCGGAACTGCACGGCATCATCCGCTACGCCGCCGCCGAACTGAAACCGCCCGCTGCCACCATCAACAAAGGCATCGAGCGCTTCCTGGCCGGCGTGCTGCCGCATGAGGACATGCAGGTCGGCTGCCTGGACGACAGCCTGCTTGGCTACCAACTCGCGAGGACGCTGCGATGACCGACAAGAAGGACGACCTGAGCCAGTTCTCCATGCTGGACTTGTTCCGCATGGAGGCGGACAGCCAGACCCAGATCCTGACCGACGGCCTGCTGGCGTTCGAACGCCGCAACGATCCTTCCGACATCGAGCCGATGATGCGCGCCGCCCACTCGATCAAGGGCGCCGCCGCCATCGTCGGCCTGGACATGGTGGTGCAGCTGGCGCACGGCATGGAGGACGCCTTCATCGCGGCCCAGGCGGGCAAGCTCAAACTGACGCCGAACCGCGTCGATGCGCTGCTGGCAGGCGTGGACCTGATCGTGCAGTGTTCGCGCATCAACGGCGACATGGATGCCTGGCTGGCCGCCAACGCGGCGCAGATCGGCAAGACCATGAACGAGGTGCAGGGCATCGCCTTCCTGCCCGAGCCGCTCGTAATGCCAAGCGCCTTTGCCCCGCCACCCGCGCTGGCGGCCGCACCGGACAGCGTGCCCGGCCCCGCACCAGCCGCCGAACCGGCCTCCGAACCCGCGGCCGAACCGGGCATCCCCGGCCGCAGCCTGCCGCCGATGAAGAACGCGCAGAACTTCGACCGCCTGCTGGCCCTGGCCAGCGAAGCGCGCATCAACGCGCACCAGCTGCATCCCCTGATCCAGGGCATGCAGCGCCACAAGCGCAACCAGGCCGCCCTGTTCGCCGTGCTGGAAGAACTGATGGACGCCGCCTCCACCGCCAGCGAGCCGGCGCTGAAGGAAAAGGCCCTGCTGGCGATCCAGAAAAGCCAGCCGCTCAAGCAGTTCATGCTGGAGCACATCACCGACATGGAAAACTACGAACGGCGCCTGCTGACCGGCTCGGAAAACATGGTGGATGAAGTGCTGTCCCTGCGCATGCGCCCGTTCCGCGACGGCATCCAGCACTTCCCGCGCATGGTGCGCGACCTGGCGCGCAGCCTTGGCAAAGACGTGGTGCTGCAGATCGAAGGCGAAGACACCCTGGTCGACCGCGATATCCTGCTGCGCATCGAAAGCCCGCTCAACCACATGCTGCGCAACGCCGTCGACCACGGCATGGAAACCGCGCAGGAGCGCCTGGCCGCCGGCAAACCCGCCACCGGCAGCATCATCATGGAAGCGCGCCACCGCGCCGGCATGCTGAACATCGAAATCAGCGACGACGGACGCGGCGTCGATCCGGACAAGATCCGCCGCACCGTGATCGAACGCAAGATGGCCACCGAGCAGATGGTGGCCAATATGTCGCAGGCCGAGTTGATGGAGTTCCTGTTCCTGCCCGCCTTCAGCCTGAAAGGCAGCATTACCGAGATTTCCGGGCGCGGCGTGGGCCTGGACATCGTGCACGACACCATCCGCCAGCAAAACGGCACGGTGCGCGTGGAGTCCGAACTGGGTAAGGGCTTCCGCAGCTCGATCACCCTGCCCCTCACGCAATCGATCGTGCGCGCCCTGGTGGTGGACGTCAAAGGCGAGGCCTACGCCATCCCCATCGTCAAGGTCGAACGCATCGTCAAAGTGGCGCAAAGCGCCGTGCACACGCTGGAAAACAAGCAGTTCTTCGACCACAACGGCGAACACCTTGGCCTGGTCGGCGCCGCCCACCTGCTGGAGCTGGGCGAGATGGAGCAGCAGGAAGAACTGTCGGTCGTGGTCATTGGCGGCAGCACGCGCCGCTATGCCCTGGTGGTGGACCGCATCCGCGGCGAGGAAAGCCTGGCGGTGCAGGCCATCGACCCGATTTTCGGCAAAATGCGCGACATTTCCGCCGCCGCCCTCCTCGACGATGGCGAACCTGTGCTGATCCTGGATGTGCCCGACCTGTTGCTTTCGATCGAAAAGCTGTTGCAGGAAGGCGGCTTGCACCAACTCACGCGCGCAGACCACGCCGGACGGCGTAGAATGAAACGCATCCTTGTCGTGGACGATTCGCTCACCGTGCGCGAAATGGAGCGGAAGCTGCTGGTGGGACGCGGCTTTGAAGTGGACATCGCCATTGACGGCATCGACGGCTGGAACGTGGTGCGCAGCGGCGACTACGACCTGGTCATCACCGACGTCGACATGCCGCGCATGGATGGTATCGAGCTGGTCAACCTGATCAAGAAAGACCTGAACTTGCACAAACTGCCCGTGATGATCGTATCCTACAAAGACCGGCCGGAAGACCGCGCGCGCGGCCTGGCCGCCGGCGCCGACTACTACCTGACCAAGGGCAGCTTCCACGACGAGACGCTGCTCGATGCCGTGTCCGACCTGATCGGCGACGCCTACCGATGAGAATCGCCATCGCCAACGACGTGCCGATGGCCGCGGAGGCGCTGCGCCGCGTGGTCGCCAGCACCCAGGAGCACCAGGTGGCGTGGATCGCCCGCACCGGACTGGAAGCGCTGCAAAAATGCAACGCCGACCGCCCCGACCTGATCCTGATGGACCTGAACATGCCGGAGCTGGACGGGGTCGAAGCCACCCGCCGCATCATGGACGAATGCCCGTGCGCCATCCTGGTGGTCACCGGGCGCCCGCAGGACAACGTAAACCAGGTGTTCCGCGCCCTGGGCGCCGGCGCGCTCGATGTCACGGCCACCCCGGTACTGCAAGGGCAGCAAGGCGGCGACGCGGAGCTGCTGCACAAGATCAAGACCATGGACAAGCTGATACGCCATAGCGGCGGCAGCCAGTCCATGTCGCCGCGCCGCGACGCCGTGCGCCACGATACGCCGGCCGGCACGCTCGATACCCTGGTCGCCATCGGCGCCTCCACCGGCGGCCCGATGGCGGTGGCGAAGATCCTGGCCGGCTGGACGCCGCCGCCCAATTGCGCCGTCGTGGTTGTCCAGCACATCGACGAAAACTTCGCCGACCATTTTGCCAAATGGTTATCAGAACAGCTGGCGGTACCAGTGCGCGCCATCGAAGGCCGCACTGCCCTGCAGGGCGGCGTGGTAATGGTCGCCAAGAGCAACGACCACTTGGTACTGGATGAAAAGTATCAACTGGGTTACGATGCCAACCCGAAGGACTACGCTTACCGACCCTCGGTCGACGTATTCTTTAACTGCGTGGCGCAGCACTGGCGCGGCGACGCGGTCGGCGTGCTGCTGACCGGCATGGGCCGCGACGGCGCCGAAGGCATGCTGGCCATGCGGCGCGCCGGCAAGGCCACCATCGCCCAGGACCAGGCCAGTTGCGCCGTGTACGGCATGCCGCGCGCCGCCATCGAACTGGACGCCGCACAAACCATCCTGCCCCTCGACAGGATCGGTCCTTTCCTGCGAAGTACGATCGGGGGCAAACTGATTTGAAAGAATGCGATGTCTGACGTACTCACCTTGAACCTGGATACCGAACCAAGCCTGACCAACTTCAAGGTGCGTGTGCTGCTGGTGGACGATCAACTGATTATCGTGGAAGCGGTGCGGCGCATGTTGGCCGGCGAAGACGATATCGAATTCCACTTCACCACCGATGCGCGCGAGGCACTGGCTTGCGCCAATTCGCTGCAACCTACCGTCATCCTGCAGGACCTGGTCATGCCCGAGGTGGACGGTTTTGAACTGATCCGCCGTTTCCGCGCCGAAGAAGCGCAGGCGCATGTGCCGATCATCGTGCTGTCCGCACGCGAAGACCCCAAGCTCAAGGCGCACGGCTTTGCCGTCGGCGCCAACGACTACCTGGTCAAGCTGCCGGACCGCCTGGAGCTGCTGGCGCGCGTGCGCTACCACTCCAACGCCCATATCAACCGCCTGCAGCGCGACCAGGCGTTCCGCTTCCTGCGCGAGAGCCAGCAGAAGCTGGCCGCCGCCAACGTGGAGCTGCAAAAGCTGGCCGCGCTGGATGCGCTGACCGGCATCGCCAACCGCCGCCGCTTCGACGAAAACCTGGTGCTGGAATGGCAGCGCGGGCAGCGCGACAAGACGCCGCTGTCGCTGCTAATGGTCGATATCGACTGCTTCAAGCACTACAACGACACTTACGGCCACCAGGCCGGCGACCTGGCGCTGAAGAAGGTCGCTGCGGTGCTGACCGAGAACCTGAAGCGCCCGGCCGACCTGGTCACGCGCTACGGCGGCGAAGAATTCGCCATCATCCTGCCGGAAACCGACAGCGACGGCGCCATGAGCGTGGCGCAAGCCTGCCAGCGCCAGCTGGAAAACCTGAAGATCGAGAATACCAAAGCCGCCCCATATGGCGTGCTGACGATGTCGGTCGGCGTGCACACCATGGTGCCGGACAAGCATTTCAACTGGGACGAGCTGGTCGCCGCCGCCGACCGCGCGCTCTACGCCGCCAAGGCCAACGGCCGCAACAACGTCGTCAAAGCTTAGATAAAGACCGGCTCCGGCTCCAGCGCCACGCCGTAGCGGGCCGCCACGTCGGCCTGGATGGCGGCGGCCAGCGCTTTCACTTCGGCGCCGGTGGCGCCGCCGTTATTGACCAGTACCAGCGCCTGTTTCGGGTAGACGCCCGCCGCGCCCATGCTGCGGCCCTTCCAGCCGCACTGGTCGATCAGCCATCCTGCGGCCAGCTTTTCGCTGCCATCCGCCTGGCGGTGGTGCACCAGGGTCGGGAACTGCTCCAGCAGGCGCGCGCAGTGTTCGGCGCTGACCACGGGATTCTTGAAGAAACTGCCGGCATTGCCAATTTGCGCCGGGTCGGGCAGCTTGCGGCGCCGGATTGCGATCACGGTGTCGGCCACCTGCTGCGGCGCCGGCGAAGCCAGGCCCTGCTCCGCAACGGCATTGGCCAGCTCCGCATAGCGCAGGTTGGGCTGCCAGTCGCGCGGCAAGGCGTAGGTCACGTCCAGGATGATCAGCTCCCGCCCCTCGTGCTTGAACACGCTGTCGCGGTAGGCGAAGCGGCAGGCCGCGCCGTCCATTTCGCGCACCGCGCCGCTGGCCGGGTCGAACGCCTTCAGCGCCAGGAAATAATCCTTGGTTTCCGCCCCGTAGGCCCCAATATTCTGGATCGGTGCTGCGCCCACAGTGCCCGGGATCAGGGACAGGTTTTCCAGCCCGCCGATGCCTTGCGCCAGCGTCCACTGCACGAAATCGTGCCAATTTTCGCCGGCGGCGGCGCGGACATGGCGGTGGCTGGCGGTACCGGCCAGGATTTCCCGGCCCTCGAGCGCGATATGCAGCACCAGGCCGGGGAAATCGCGCGTCAGCAGCAGGTTGCTGCCGCCGCCCAGCACCAGGCGCGGCATGGCGGCCAGTTGCGGATCTGCTAACGCATCGCGCAACACTTCCAGCGATGTCACGCGCAGGTAATGTTTGGCGTGTACATCAATTCTGAAAGTATTTAAATGCTTCAGTGGGAAGTCGTGCTGGATTAAATCGCGAAAAGGCATGGGCAGATCAAGTATTTGCTCGATTATAGTGCAATAGTGACAAAAACGACCGAGCGTTCGCTTGTTTGTCCGTTAAAATGTCGCTTCTTTAGAAACCGCACTCTAATGCGGTTGCTTCATTGTAAAGGAAAGAATATGCCATCGTTTGACGTTGTGTCCGAAGCGGACATGATCGAAGTACGCAACGCCGTAGACCAGGCCAAGAAGGAAATCGAAACCCGTTTCGACTTCAAAGGCACCGGCGCCGCCGTCGAACAAAAAAATGATGAACTGACGGTGACCGCCGATTCGGACTTCCAGCTGAACCAGGTCAAGGACGTGCTGACCAACAAGCTGGCCAAGCGCAAGGTCGACGTACGGTTCCTGGACGAGGGCAAGGTCGAGAAAATTGGTGGGGACAAAGTCAAGCAGGTCATCAAGGTGAAGAACGGTCTCGATTCCGAGACCGCGAAGAAGATCACCAAGGTCATCAAGGAAAGCAAGATGAAGGTCCAGGCCGCAATCCAGGGCGACACCGTACGCGTCACCGGCGCGAAACGCGACGACCTGCAGGCTGCCATGCAGCTGCTGCGCAAGGACGTGCCGGACACGCCCCTGGAATTCAATAATTTCCGCGATTGATCGAAGGACTGTAATGAAACGTGTTGACGATTTCCGCCTCAAGTTTGGCGACAAAGAGTATGTGCCAATCATGATCGGCGGGATGGGCGTGGATATCTCCACGACCGAACTGGCGCTGGAAGCGGCGCGCCTTGGCGGCATCGGCCATATTTCCGATGCCATGGTGGAGGATGTCTCGGACCGCAAGTTCGACACCACCTTCGTCAAGGACAAGACCAAGCTGTACAAGCACAACATTAACAACATGGACAAGTCCGAGGTGCAGTTCGACCTGGGCCGCCTGGCGGAAGCACAGCGCCGCCACGTGGGCGACACCATGCAGCGCAAGACCGGCCCCGGCCTGATCTTCGTGAACTGCATGGAAAAGCTGACCATGAACGGTCCGAAGGAAACCCTGCGCACCCGCCTGAACGCGGCGCTGGATGCCGGCATCGACGGCATCACCCTGTCGGCCGGCCTGCACTTCGGCTCCTTCGCGCTGATGGCCGACCACCCGCGCTTCCGCGAAGCGAAGCTGGGCATCATCGTGTCGTCCGTGCGCGCGCTGCAGATCTTCCTGCGCAAGAACCAGAAGCTGGACCGCTTGCCCGACTACGTGATCGTGGAAGGCCCGCTGGCCGGCGGCCACCTGGGCTTCGGCCTGGAGGACTGGAAGGAATTCGACCTGCATAAGATCGTGCAGGAGATCCTGGACTACATGAAGGCTGAAAACCTGGACGTGCCAGTGATCGCCGCGGGCGGCGTGTTCACCGGCAGCGATGCGGTGTCCTTCCTGGAGATGGGTGCGGCCGGCGTGCAGGTGGCGACCCGCTTCACCGTGACCAAGGAATGCGGCCTGCCGGACGACGTCAAGCAGGAATACTTCAAAGCCACCGAAGACGACGTGATCGTCAACGGCATTTCGCCGACCGGCTACCCGATGCGCATGCTGAAGCAGACCCCTGCGATCGGCGCCGGCATCCGTCCGGGCTGCGAATCCTACGGCTACCTGCTGGATGCCACCGGCAACTGCGCCTACATCAATTCGTACAACCGCGAAGTGGTGGCCAATGGCGGCAGCGACAAGGGCATCAAGGTGATGGACAAGACCTGCCTGTGCACGCACATGCGCAACTTCAACTGCTGGACTTGCGGCCACTACACCTACCGCCTGAAGGACACCTCGTTCAAGAAGCCGGACGGTTCCTACCAGCTGCTGACGGCGGAACACGTGTTCAAGGACTATCAGTTCTCGACCGAAAATTCCATATCCCTGCCTGAAAAAGACTTCTAATTCGCTTGCCTCAGCGAAGGTGTCTGACCCTGCGGGTCAGACACCGGTTTACCGGTTCTAGCCTTCCTTGTTGATGCGCGCCACCAGCGCCCCCAACACATCCTCCGCCATCTCATTCTCCACCTGGCAGGTGCCCGCATTCTCATGCCCGCCGCCGCCATACTCCAGCATCAGCGCGCCGATATTGGTCTTTGAGGTGCGGTTCAGAATCGACTTGCCGGTCGCGAACACCGTGTTCTGGTTCTTCAGCCCCCACAGCACGTGGATCGAGATGTTCTGCTCAGGATACAGAGCATAGATGACGAAGCGGTTACCCGCGTAAATCGTCTCCTCCTTGCGCAAATCCAGCACCACCAGGTTCTTGTGCACCGTGGCGCAGCGCTTGATCTGCTCCTTGCACTTCTCCGCATGCTCGAAATACAGGTCCTTGCGCTCTTTCACATCCGGCAGCGCCATGATCTCGTCGATGGTGTGCGAGCGGCAGTAGTCGATCAGGTCCATCATCAGGTTGTAGTTCGAGATGCGGAAATCGCGGAAGCGCCCCAGGCCGGTGCGCGCGTCCATCAGGAAGTTCAGCAAATCCCAGCCCTGCGGGTTGAGCACCTCGTCGCGGTTGAACTGCGCCGAATCGCCTTTGTCCACGGCCAGCATCATGTCGTTCCAGGCCGAGGGGAACTTGTTGCCGCCGCCGTAGTAGTCATACACCACGCGCGCCGCCGAGGGGGCGTTGGGATCGATGATGTGGTTCTGGCGGTCGCCCGTGTTGCGGATGGTTTCGGACAAGTGGTGGTCGAAGGCGAGATGGGCGCCTGCGACATAGGGAAGATTGGTGGTGATATCGCGGCTGGAGATGGCGATTTTCCCGTCCTGCATATCCTTGGGGTGCACGAACAGGATCTCATCGATCAGGTCCAGGTGCTTGAGCAGCACCGCGCATACCAGGCCATCAAAATCACTGCGGGTAACCAGGCGGAACTTCATGAAACTTCCCCTTTTCGTTGGTCTGAGTGGAAATGCATGATACCGCGCCCTTGCCGGGCGGCAGTGGAAAAGCAACAACAAGTATACAAAGAAATCATTGCCAGTTTCACAACCATTGCGCTTAAAATATTGCCCTATGAAAACTACACTTCCCCTCCTCCTGGGCGCCGCCTTGCTGGCCGGCCTGCCCGCCGCAGCGCAGGCTGCCTCCCCCCCACCGGCCATCGAAACCTTCTTCGAGCCGGCGCTGATCCAGGCTGCCGTCATGTCGCCTTCCACCCGCTGGGTGGCCGTGGTCAACGGCACACCGAATGGCCGCAACCGCCTGACCATGATGGACCTGGACGGCAAAGAAGAATCGAAGATCATCGCCACGTTCACCCGTCACGATATCGTCAGAGTGCAATGGGTTAATGAAGATTGGCTCGTCTTCAGCTTGGTGGACAACCAGCAGAAAAGCGGCAAGCAGGAATACAGCGGGTTAATGACGGTGCAGCGCAACGGCGACCGTATGCGCGAACTGATCAAGCGCAAATGGGGCAGCATGTACCCGGCCGGAGGCTACCAGCCGCTGGAGCCTTACAACTACATGGTGAGCCGGGGCGCCCCGGGCAGCAATGAAATTATCGTCGGCGAAAGCCACTATGGGCCGGATTACCAGTACACCCATACCACCTTGCGTTCACTGGACCTGGCCAGCGGCGCCCTGCGCAACCTGCCGGGCCAGCCCGACTCCGGCATCCGTATCAGCGGCTGGATGTTTGATGCCAAGGGCAAGCCGCGCGCTGGCTGGGCCAACGAGTCGAGCCATATCGCGTTGTACTGGTCCGATGCCGCAACCGGCGCGTGGAAGCAGCTCGGCCGCTTTAAGAAGAATGACAGCAAGTTCAGCCTAGGCTACGTCGACGAAAAAGACCAACTCTACGTCTACGCGCGTGGCGATGGCCCGGCCCTGCAAACCTTGCGCAAATTCGATTTCGGCAGCGGCAAGCCGTCCGATGAGGTAGTGGTCGAAACACCGGGCTTCGACACCGAGGTGACGGCCTTGTATGACCATGGCGATAACGCTTTGGTGGGCATGCATACCCTGGCCGATGCCCCCGGCACCACCTGGTTTGTGCCGAAGATGCGCGAGCTGCAAGCGCAGGCCGACGCCATGCTGCCGGGCCGCGTCAACTTGCTGGATTGCGGCGACTCCTGCCGCGCGCCGCGCCACGTGCTGCTGTACTCCGAAGCGGACAACAATCCCGGCCAATACCTGCTTTACACCGTGGCCACAGGCCAATGGCAGCGTCTGGGCGATGCGCGCCCCAAGATCGACGAAAAGCAAATGGGCCTGCTCGACCTGCACCGCGCGAAAACGCGCGATGGCGCCGACCTCCCCGTGTGGATCACTGCCACACCTTCGGGCGACAACAAACCACGTCCTGCCATCGTGCTGGTGCATGGCGGCCCGTGGGCGCGCGGCGTAACCTGGGGCTGGGATTCCGAAGCACAGTTCCTCGCTTCACGTGGCTATGTGGTGATCCAGCCTGAATTCCGCGGCAGCGAGGGCTATGGCGACCGCCATCACCGCGCCGGCTGGAAGCAATGGGGTTTGCGCATGCAGGATGACCTCAACGACGCGCTGAAATTCGCGGTCGACAAAGGCCTGGTGGACGGAAAGCGTGTCTGCATCGCCGGCGCCAGCTACGGCGGCTATGCCGCGCTGATGGGCGTCGTGAAAAATCCGGAACTGTACCGCTGTGCCGTATCCTGGGTTGGCGTCACCGACCCGCTCTACAAGTACGAGGTATTCTGGTCGGACGCCACCGACGATGCAAAGAAATACTATATGCACGATATGGTCGGCCATCCCGAGCGTGACGCCGAGATGCTGAAGGCGAACTCACCGCTGCGTCAGGCGGCGCGCATCAAGGCACCGGTGCTGCTGGCCTACGGTGCGAAAGATTCACGCGTCCCAATCGTACACGGCGAAGACATGCGCAAGGCACTGATCGCGGCGGGCAATCCTCCTGAGTGGATCGTGTATGACGATGAAGGCCACGGCTGGACGCGGCCGCAGAACCAGATCGACTTCTGGCGCAAGGTGGAAGCCTTCCTGGCGCGCAGCCTGAAGTAGTCATAAGCGGTCCAGGCGCGCGGCGAATCCGTCCGCGCGCAACTGCTCCACCACGTAGTCGACAAACACCCGCGTCTTGACCGGCAACAGCTTCTTGCTCGAATAGTAGATCGAGAGCGGTCCCACTTCCGCAAACCAGCCGGGCAGCAGCCGCACCAGTTGCCCGGATTCCAGCAGCGGCGCCGCATGCGGGCCTGGCAGCAAGGCCACACCCAATCCCATGCACGCCGCCTGCGCCATCGCCTCCGGATCATCGAACGTCGCCACGGTGCGGAATTCGGCCACGGCTTCCGCACCGGCCGCATTGCGCAGCAGGTAGTCGCGCAGGCGCCCGCTCTCGGCCGAGCGGCGCGCGATACCGTCCCAGCCCGCCAGTTCGGACGGGTGGCGCGGCCGCTTGCGGCCCGCCAGGTAAGACGGCGCCGCCACCAGCAGGATGCGCGGCCGCCCCAACTCGCGCGCCACCACGCCCGGCGCCAGTTCGATGCCGCCGCCAATGGCGACGTCATAGCCCTCCCCGATCAGGTCCACCGTGCGGTTGTCGAAGCGCCAGTCGTGCCGAACCGCTGGATAGCGCTCGATGAAGCCCTTCAGCAGCGGCAGGATGTACATGCGCCCCACGCCGTGCGCCACCGCCACCTTGAGCGTGCCGGCCGGCTCGCCCGCATCCTGCGCCGCGCCGGCTATTGCGCCTTGCAGCTCGGCCAGCGGCTCACGCACCTGCTGCAGCAAGCGCTCGCCGGCCTCGGTCAGGGCCAGGCGCCGCGTGCTGCGCTGGAACAGGCGCACGCCCAGGCGCGCTTCCAGCCGCGCCACGTTCTTGCTGACGGCGGCCGGCGTCATGCCGAGGCGGCGTGCCGCTTCCGAAAAACCGGCGCATTCGGCGCTCTGCAGGAAGGATTCAAGCAGGTTCAGTGGCAGCATTTTAAACATTTGGTTGAAGGTGATAGTCAATATTACCACCTAGTCGCAACGCAATGCTGCGTCCATACTGGACTCATCCCAACCCAATATGGAGTACCAAATCATGAACAAGATCGCTTTCGTTACCGGTGGTTCCCGCGGCATCGGCGCCGCCATCGTGCGCCGCCTGGCCAAAGACGGCGCCACCGTCGCCTTCACCTACCAAAGCTCGGGCGCCGCAGCCGATGCGCTGGTCAGTGAAATCAACGCCGCCGGCGGCAAAGCCCTGGCGCTGAAAGTGGATGCGGCCGACGCCCTGGCCACCCGCGCCGCCATCGATAAAGTAGCCAGCCAGTTCGGCCGCCTCGACATCCTGGTCAACAATGCCGGCGTGCTGCACCTGGGCGATGTATCGGAGCTGACACTGGAAGCGTTCGACCAGACCATCGCCGTCAACGTGCGCGCCGTGTTCGCGGCAACGCAGGCCGCTGTGGCGCATATGAAGGAAGGCGGCCGCGTGATCAATATCGGCTCCACCAATGCCGAACGCATGCCGTTCGCAGGCGGTTCGATCTACGCCATGAGCAAATCGGCGCTCACCGGCCTGGTGCAAGGCCTGGCGCGCGATCTCGGCCCGCGCGGCATCACCGTCAACAACGTGCAGCCAGGCCCGGTGGATACCGACATGAATCCGGAAGACTCCGACTTCGCCAAGTCGCTGCACGACCTGATGGCGATCAAGCGCCATGGCCGCAGCGAGGAAATCGCGGGGATGGTGGCCTACCTGGCCAGCGAGGAAGCGGGCTACGTGACCGGCGCCGGCCTCAATATCGACGGCGGGTTCGCCGCCTGACCTTCCGGGTAAAGCCGTGCCAGCACGTGGGCCGTGATTGCGGTGACCACGGCGCTGGCCGGCGCCAGGTCGTGCTCTTCCTGCTCGCGCAGGGTGCGCCACAAGGCCGAGACGTCGGCATCGTGCAGCGCCACCGCCTGCTCCACTTCCTGCTGCCAGAACGGCGGCGCTTCGCTCTCCACAAAATTGCCGCGCCCGCGCCCGAAATGGGCCACGGCCAGGTAGCGCAGCACGCTGGAAATCAGCAGCGTACGCAGGAAGTCGTCCGACAGCGTGATGGTCGGCACCTCCCTGTCCATGCGCACGTTGAAGCCCCAGGCCGCGCCGGCAAAAGTCAGCGCGCCAATCACGCCGCCCAGCAGCGCGCCGGTGCCCAGCGTCAGGCCGCCCGCCGCCAGGTCGGCCGACAGGCCGGTCGCGGCGCCGGAAACGATGGCGCCCAGCAGCGCCGCCTGGCCCTTGTCCACCGGCGCCAGCACCACGAAATTCTTGCTGATGCGGGCATTGATCTTGGGCGCTTCGCTGGGATCGAGCTTGTGCAGCGCCAGCAGGTTGACGGTGGCATGGCCGATCGCCAGGTTAAGGCGCGCCACCAGGGTATTCATGGCGCGGTCCTGGCGCTTGCGGTCTTCGCCTTTACCGATACCGATGATCTTGAGCGCTGAAGCGATCACGCCGCGCTCCACCGTTTCCACCACCTGCTTGTCGTGCGCAGCGTCGCATAGCTGGTGCGCCATCACCGCCATGGATTGCTTGAAGCGGCGCGCATTCGTGTCTTCCCACACCGAGAACAGGCGCTCATAGCCTTCCTGCTTGGCCGGGCCGACCAGGGCGCCCAGCGCATCGTAGAACACGCGCTCATGCACCCAGCAACGGGCGAAGGCATCGAGCGGCAGTACTTCGCGCACCTGGCCGAATTGCAGCATATGGTCTTTCCAGCGCAGCAGCTCGGCCTGTTCCTCCGGCAGCGGGCGCGGTGGCCCCATCTGGTTCAGCAGCACCAGCACCGGCTTGCCCAGCCAGTCGAGGATGCGCATTTCGGCCGGGATGTAGCCGGCATCGCCCGGGTTTTCGGTTGAATTGACGAGGTAGAGCACCACGTCGGCCTCGTCGCGCGCGGCGCGCAAGGCTTGCTGGCTAAGCCAGAACGGGCGGTCGCGGTAGCGGTCCACCACTTCGCGCAGGAACCAGCCGATCGGGTTGCCGGCCATGGCCAGGCGCTTCATCAGCCGCACCGAATCGCCGAAGCCCGGCGTGTCCCACAGCACCAGGCGGTCGCCGGCCTGCGTCGCCATCAGCAGATGCGACTCGGCGAAGCTGGTTACATGGGCGGCGTCGCGCACCTCGCCGACGTCCGCGCCCAGCAGGGTGCGTGCCAGCGTGGTCTTGCCGTTATTGGTGTGCGATACCAGCGCCAGCTGGATCGTGACGGCCGCACCGCTCATGCCGGGTTCTCCTTGACGGTTTGCGGCGCCAGCAAGTCCACCACTTGGGGCTCGGCGCCGTGCAGGATGCAGAACTCTCTCCACAATTCTACGCGCTCGCGCAAGCGGGTGGCGTCCATACGCGCTGCCAGCGCGGACTGGTCCAGCAGGGCAACCAGGCGCTGGCCCTTACCCAGGGCGGCCAGGAAGACGCCGTGATTTTCCTGCTCCGGCGTGGCGGCAATGCCAAACAGCACAGCAGTCGTGACGCCCTGCTCCGCCTCCAGCGCTGGCTCGGCGCTGCCATAGGCGACCGGCGGCAACAGGCGCACGCGGGCCTGCTCGCCCAGCATTTCCCGCGCCAGCGCATCCAGCCCCTTGCCGCGCGCCTCGTCCACCGTCAGGCTGTAGGGCAGCACGCGCAGCACGCCCGGTTCGGCACCGGCCGCCACGCCAAGCTGTCGGAAATACGGCTGTTCCAGGTCCAGCGGGAAGCGCCGGCGCAGCCAGGCCGCGCGCAACGTGGCCAGCATGCCCAGCACCACGCGCGGCAGCACCACGTACAGCAGCAGGCTCGCTGCATACAGGTGCACCCAGCGCGCGCCGTTACCCAGCTTGGCGTTACCCCAGTTCTGCAGCCCTGCCACTTCCGCCAGGCTGAAGCCCTCCAGCCCGAACAGCTTGACCGCTGGCGCGAACAATAGCGACAGCAACTGGTGCACCTGCGGTGCATCGAGGAAGGTGCTTTCCCAGCCGGTGGCATAACGCGAGACAATGCCGCGCGCATACAGCGACAGGACGGCGCCAAGCGCGAAAGACGCCGCCGAAAAATGCAGGATGCGCGCAATGCGCGCCAGGTTCAGTTTGACGCCCAGGCGCGCCCATTCGACCATGAATTGCAGCACGCCGCTGGCCAGTACATGCGGCAAGCGGCGCGGCACTTGGCTACCGCCCAGGCCCATGCGGTTGGCAAGGCCGCGCCGCAAGCCGGCCCGGCGCGAAGGCAGGAGTGCCAAGGCAGCCAGCAGCACATATGCCAGCGCATTCCAGGCGATGATGCCGAGCAGGGGCAGCGACACCAGGTCGACCCGGCCCGGATCGGCAAAGCGTTCGGCAAATCCGCCCGCCAGCAGCGCCACCACCGGCAACAGCCAGCTGGCGCCCCACAAGCCGCTGTGGCCCTGCGCCACGGAGGCAAACAGCTTGTGGCGCGCCGACAGGCGCTTCAGCAATTGCTCCGCGCGATGGTAGAGGAAAACGGGCAAGGTCGATGCCGATCGCGCCTCGGCCGCCTGCCAGTGTGCCAGCTCGCGCGCCGTGCGGCTGGCGTACTTGCGGTCATCGTCGGACAGCACTTCTTTTTGCGTGTCGGCCTCTTCAATGGCCTTGACCAGCAGGATGGTGCGCGCCGCCTTCTCGTTCATTGCCCCTCCAGGCAAACGCCCGACTTCCCGCCCTGCAGCGGGACCGGCATACCAGGCTTTTCGACTTGGTAGTACAGGGCAATGATGCGCCAGCCCTCGTCGGCGCGATACAGCTGGATGCTGTTCACGCCTGTGAAATTGGCCTTCGGCGCGTTGCGTTCATTGCGCGATTCGACCACGCTGTAGACAGTGGCGAAACGGTCGTACTGGCGCACTTCGCGCGCCACTTCGCATTCATGGAACCCCTGCTCGCCAACGCGGCCAATGCTGGCGGCAAAGTCGGTGCCGCGCGTCACGGACAGCGCCGGCACGCCGTCGCGGTAGCGGGCGCCGTAGACCATGGCATCGGGATGGAGGATGGCGCGCAGCTCGGCTTCGTTGCCGGGCCGGCCTGCGTCATGGCTAAGGGCGCGCCACAGCGTGGCGACCGCCTGTTCCGGCGTGGCCGGGGCGGCCAGCAAGGCCGCAGCAAGGACGATTGCATTCATGCGGCGAGTGTACCATTACTCCCCCCGCTGGTAGACCCGCACGTAATCCACCAGCATCTGCTGCGGGAAGGTGGTGCTGGAGTCCGGATAACCTGGCCAGTAACCGCCCACGGCCAGGTTGAGCAGCACAAAGAACGGGTGCTCGAACACCCAGTCGCCGCGCACCGTGGACGGGCGCGCCGTATGGTAATGCTGGCCGTCGCGGTACCAGCGGATTTCGCCCGGCTCCCACTCCACCGCGAAGACATGGAAATCGTCCGCATAGCGCTGGCCGGCCGGCAGCGGCGATGGCGCGCCAATCGATTTCTCGCCCGAGTAGCCCGGGCCATGCACGGTGCCATGCACGATGCCCGGATCCTTGCCGATGTTTTCCATGATGTCGATCTCGCCGCTGCGCGGCCAGCCCACCTTGCCGATGTCCGCGCCCAGCATCCAGAACGCCGGCCAGATACCCTGCCCGCGCGGAACCTTGATGCGCGCTTCAAAGCGGCCGTATTTGCGCTCCATCAGCCCCGCCGTCTTCAGTCGCGCCGAGGTGTATTGCTTGCCTTGCCAGGCCTCCTTGCGTGCCTCGATCACCAGCATGCCGCCCTCCACCCGTACGTTCTCGCGGCGCGCCGTGTAGAACTGCATCTCGTTGTTGCCGAAGCCGTGGCCCGCCACCTCAGGCACCCACTTGCGCGCATCGAGCGCATCGCCATCGAATTCATCGGCCCAGTCCAGCACCCAGCCAGGTTTAGCGCCGCGCTGGTGGCGCACGATGTTCAGGTAAGTATCGGTCCAGTACTCCGCGCGATGCTCGGAAAGGAAGCGCAGCAGCTCCTCGTGCGCCTCTTTGCTGACCGACAGGTAATCGCCGCCGATGCCGTGGAAGACCAGGTTCACGATGCCGCCTTTGGCGCCCTGCTCCTTCACCAGCTCGATCAGCTGCGCGCCGCTCAGCCCCGCCGTCGCCGGACCGTCGCCACGCAGCGCCACGAGTTCGTCGCGGATCGCTGGCCAGTAAGGCTGGCCGCCGGCCAGCCGGTCGCCGCAAGGCGCGTTGAAGGTGCGCTCATGCCGACCGTCGATGGCCAGCAGCATGGTGTTCGCCACCCGTACCTGGTCCAGCATCTGCGCCACGCTGGTGTTTTGCAGGTTGCGGTGCGCTTCCACCCAGCTGCGCTCCGGCGTGCCGCCGGCGCATTGGTGGAACAGCGTATGGTTGCCCAGCTCGTGGCCGCGCTGCGCCGCGGCGCGCCATTCGGCCATGCGCTGGCGCACCGCGGGATTGGCCAGTGCCAGGTAAAACGTGGCTTTCACGCCATAGCGCTCGAGCGCCGGCAAGGCATGGTCAAGCTGCGAATCGAGCGCGTCGTCGTAGGCCAGGCTGACCGCAGCACGGGCCGAATTTGGCCACGTTTCCAATGCCTGCGCGCCCTGCAGCGCGAAAAACGTCATGAACGATATAAAAAGTTTTCTCATACCTTCCTTATGGAAACGTTCCCAATTTCGTTGAAAATATAGCACGGAAAAGCTGTTGACTTAAAAATTTGAACAGTGCTATATTGCGCTGACCAGAATGGAAACGTTTCCAGTTTGATGACGGAAACCCCACACTCCCTGCCGAGTTCCGGCGTATTTTATTGACAATCGAATTTGCTGCCCCTAGTATTTTTAAGCATTACATGGAAACGTTTCCATGCTGGTTGGGGGAGGCGGCCAGACTATAAGAACCAAGGAGACCAAATGTACTATCCAAAGGCGAAACAGAAATTGATGAGCCTTGCAGTAGCGACAGCCTGCGCGGCGCTCATCGCACCGGTCCAGGCACAGGAGTCGGACCAGGCAGGCATGACGCCCGCCCCTTCCAATGTTGGCGACGTCACGACCGTGGTGGTGAGCGGCCTGCGCGCCAGCCTTGGCTCCTCCATGAACCTGAAGCGCAATGCCGACGGCATCGTGGACGGTATCGTGGCGGCAGACATCGGCAAGTTCCCCGACACTAACCTGGCAGAGTCGCTGCAGCGTATCAGCGGTGTTTCCATCGACCGCTCGATCGGCGAGGGTTCCAAAGTCACAGTGCGCGGCGTGGGCCCCGACTTCAACCTGGTGCTGCTGAACGGCCGCCAGATGCCAACCTCCAACCTGGGCGACCTGAATGGCCGCGCCTTTGACTTCGCCAACCTGGCGTCGGAAGCGATCTCGCAGATCCAGGTGTTCAAGACCGGCCGCGCCGAGGCCCCTACCGGCGGCATCGGCGCCACGCTGAACGTGATGACCGCGCGTCCGCTGGAGCGCCCCGGCATGCTGGCCAGCTTCGGCGCCAAGGCCGTGCATGACACCTCGCACAACAACCTGCCCGGCGACGTCAAGCAAGGCAGCGCCACCACGCCTGAATTCTCCGGCATCTACAGCAACACCTTCGACGACAACCGCTTCGGCGTAGCGCTCAGCGCCAGCTACCAGGAACGCAACCTGGGCTTCAACCAGGCCGCCGTATCGAACGGCTGGCGCGGCCCGTTCAAAGGCGACGAGAACAACTGGGGCACCATCCCGCAGCCAGGCCCGGACGGCAACACGCCTGGCGTGACCAACCGCCCGAAACCAAACGACATCTATTCGGTGCCGCAAAACCTGAACTACAACATGAACGGCGTGCAGCGCCAGCGCACCAACGGCCAGCTTACCCTGCAATGGGCGCCGGTCAAGAACCTGACCACCACGCTGGACTACACCTACTCCGAGAACAAGATCCAGACCCGCCGCCAGGACATTTCGGCCTGGTTCAACTTCGGCGGTTCGACCAGCACCTGGAGCAACGGCCCGGTCGCCGCGCCGCTGGTGTACACGGAACTGATCCCGAAAGCCGATTCCGACATCGCCATGGGCGGCGCGCAATTCGCCACCAAGACCGCCAACAAGTCGCTCGGCTTCAACGCAGCGTGGAAGACCGACCGCCTGAAACTGGAACTGGATGCGCACACCTCGACCGCCGAATCCAAGGCCGACAGCCCATTCGGTTCCAGCAACGTGCTGGGCACCGCAAGCTTCAGCCGCGGCGACACCACCGCCGACTTCCGCGAAGACTTCCCGGTCCTGAGCATCAAGGGCGCCGACTTTGCGCGCGCACCGCAGCAGGTGACCGGCTCGGTGTTCCAGAACGGCTATATGAAAGGCGAGATCGACCAGGTGCAGGCGCGCGGCAGCCTGAAATTGCTGGAAGCGTCCAACCTGAACTTCGGCCTGGCATCCACCGAAGTGAAGAACCGCTCCGCCTTCTCGACCCAGCAGCGCGATACCTGGGGCGGCGCCACCAAGGCATCCGACTACCCGGCCAGCATGTTCCACCAGGAGTCGCTGCGCCAGTACTTCGACAAGATCAACGGCAGCGGCAACCCGGCCCTGTTCAACCAGTTCTACACCTTCAACTTCGAAGAGCTGCGCGCCCTGGCGGCCAAGGTCACCGGCCTGCCGGACCTGTACCTGCCGAAGAACACCTTCGACACCGACCAGCGCACCAGCGAGAAGTCCAAAGCGGCCTATGTGCAGTTCGGCACCGACTGGGATACCGCGATCCCGATGCACACCAATATCGGCGTGCGCTACGAAACCACCGACGTGGTCTCCACTGCCCTGGTGCCGTCGGCTACCGCCATCAGCTGGGTATCGGCCAACGAACTGCCAGTCTCCTTCGGCCCGGCCACCTTCACCACGCTGACCGGCAAGTACCACCACGTACTGCCAAGCGTGGACTGGGACGCCGACATCCGCTCCGACATGAAGCTGCGCGCCAGCTACGGCGAGACCATCGGCCGTCCACGCTACGACCAGATCCAGGGCGGCACCACCCTGAACACCCTGGCGCGCGTATTCGGCGGCACCGGTTCGCAAGGCAACCCGCAGCTGAAGCCAGTCAAGTCCAAGAACCTGGACCTGTCGTGGGAGTGGTACTACGGCCAGCAAAGCTTCGCCTCGCTCGGCCTGTTCCACAAAGACCTGGAAAACTACGCCGGCCAGTCCAAGATCACCGCCACCCCGTTCAACCTGCACACCCCGGTCGGCGGCGCGCTGTGGAACGAAGCGGTCCAGAAAGGCTCTTGCGGCAATGACCTGGTCTGCATCCGCAACTACATCTTCCGCAACCACCCGAACGCCCCAGGCGTGACGCGCGGCGCGGACGACCCGAGCGGCAACGCCACCGGCACCATCGTCGGCCAGCCGAGCGACCCGATCATGCCGTTCGAGATCACCACCTTCTCCAACCAGAAGAAGGACAAGATCAAGGGCGCCGAGATCAACGTGCAGCACATGTTCGGCAATTCCGGCTTCGGCGTGTCGGCCAACTACACCTGGGTGGACTCGGGTCTCAAGTACGACAACTACAAGATCGGCGAGCAGTTTGCGCTGGTCGGCTTGAGCAACTCCGCCAACCTGGTCGGCATTTACGAAGACAAGAACTGGACCGTACGTGCGGCCTACAACTGGCGCGACAAGTTCCTGTCCTCCACCTTCGACGGCTCGGGCCCCAACCCGAACTACACCGAAGCGTACGGCCAGCTGGACTTGAGCATTGGCTACGCCTACAACGACAAGCTTAGCTTCCAGTTCGAGGCGATCAACGTCACCAACGAAATCCAGCGCGTCCACGGCCGCGCCGAATCGATGGCCCTGTTCGTGACCCAGTCCGGCCCGCGCTACATGCTGGGAGCACGCTACAAGTTCTAAGGAAAAGTCAGGGTCATGTCTGACATTCGGACATTTGCCCACGGCAAATGTCCGAATGTCAGACATGACCCCGACTTTATTTCACGGTAGACTCACTTAATGCAACCAATGGCAAGCAACGCAGTTCGCGAAGTCGTCGTGATGGGAGGCGGTTCGGCCGGTTGGCTGGCCGCCGCCATCCTGGCGGCCGACCATCCAGCCGATGGCCCGCAAGGCTTGCGGGTCACTCTGGTCGAATCTCCCGACGTGCCGATTATCGGCGTGGGCGAAGGCACCTGGCCCACCATGCGCGATACCCTGCGCCGTATCGGTGTCTCCGAATCCGACTTCTTCCGCCAGTGCGATGCGTCCTTCAAACAGGGCTCGCGCTTTAACCGCTGGGTGACCGGCGCGGCGGATGATGTGTATTTCCATCCTTTCGTGCTGCCGCAGGGCTATGGCGAAGCCAATCTGGCCGAGCGCTGGCAGCAGGCGCATTCGAATATCCCGTTCGCCGACCTGGCCAGCTTCCAGCCCCACCTGTGCGTGCACGGCAAAGCGCCCAAGCAGGCTTCGACGCCGGAATTCGCCTCCGTCGCGAATTACGGCTACCACCTGGACGCCGGCAAGTTCGCCGTCTTCCTGCGCCAGCATTGCGTGGAGAAGCTGGGCGTGCGCCACGTGCTTGACCACATCGTGGCCGTCAATGCGGCATCAAACGGCGATATCGCCTCGCTGCAGGGCGCCGCGCAAGGCACGCTGCAGGCCGACCTGTTCATCGACTGCACCGGCCTGCAATCGCGCCTGCTCGGGCAGCATTACGAAGTACCCTTCGTGCCGCAAAAGCATGTGCTGTTTAATGACAGCGCGCTGGCAGTGCAGATCCCCTACCCTGCCGAGGACAGCCCGATCGCCTCGCAAACCAGCTCCACCGCCCAGCGCAGCGGCTGGATCTGGGATATCGGCTTGCCGACCCGGCGCGGCATCGGCCACGTCTACTCCAGCGCGCATAGCAGCGACGAGGAAGCAGAACGCGCCCTGCGCCAGTACATCGTCGACACCGGCGGCCCGGCCGATATCCCGCAGCCACGCAAGCTGGCCTTCAACCCCGGCTACAGGGAGCAATTCTGGCACCGCAACTGCGTCGCCATCGGCCTGTCGGCCGGCTTCATCGAACCGCTGGAAGCCTCGGCCCTGGCCATGGTCGAACTGTCGGCCAATATGCTGAGCGAGGACATGCCGGCCACACGCGGCACCATGGACCTGGCCGCGCGCCGCTTCAACGACGCCTTCCGCTATCGCTGGGAACGCGTGATCGACTTCCTCAAGCTGCACTATGTGCTGAGCATGCGCAGCGACTCGCCCTACTGGATCGACAACCGCGAAACCATACCGGCTAGCCTGCGCGACATGCTGGCCCTGTGGCGCCACCGCCAGCCTTCGCGCTACGACCTGGGCCGGGTGGACGAAGTCTTCCCTTCGGCCAGCTGGCAATACATCCTGTACGGTATGGGCTTCCGCAGCGAGCCCGGTGGCGGTATCCGCCGCCGTGACAACGACCAGGCAGCCGACAACTACTTCCGCGAAGCTGCCAGCCTCACGCACCGCATGCTGGCCGCCCTGCCGTCCAACCGCGAACTGATCGACCATATCCGCCGCCACGGCCTACCCACCATCTGAGGACCATATGGCAAATCCTGTCCTGCTCAATAATATCGACCACAAAGACCTGCACGTGCAAACCGGGCGCGGCGCCATGTTCGGCGACAACGTCATGTCGGCCCTTACCTTCCCGAGCGAGTTCCGCGACATACAGGCCTGCTACCCGATCGTGTTCCGTAAGGCGGACGACGGCAACTTCGAAGCGCACGCGCTGTTCGGCTTCCAGGAAGGTGAGAACCTGTTCCTCGGCATGCACGGCTGGGAAGCACCCTATGTGCCGCTGACCATCGAGCGCCAGCCCTTCCTGATCGGCACCAACGGCACGGAGCTGATGGTCCACGTGGACCTGGAAAACCCGCGCATCAGCAGCAGCGACGGCGAGCGCGTCTTCCTGCCGCACGGCGGTACCACCGAATACCTGGAGCGCGTCAATTCCACCCTGCTGGCGATCCACCAGGGCTTGCAGCAATCGCGCGGTTTCATGGCGGCGCTGCTGGAGTACCACCTGCTGGAATCCTTCGCCTTCGACATTGAACTCGATGACGGCTCGCAGTACCGCCTGGCCGGTTTCTACACCATCAACGAGGAGCGCCTGTCCGCGCTGGCCGGCGCCGTGCTGGAACGCCTGAACCGCGCCGGCTACCTGCAGCCGATCTATATGGTGATTGCAGCCATGTCCAACTTCCGCACCCTGATCGAGCGCAAGAACCGCGTCCATGCTGCCCAATGCTAAGCCGCTGCGCGAGCTGCACGGCATCACGCCGTCCGACATCAATGACGACCTGCTGACGTCCACCCAGCCGCTGGTGCTGCGCGGCCTGCTCTCGCGCTGGCCCGCCGTGCAGGCGGGGCGCCAGGGCGCAGCCAGCGCCGACGCGTATCTGCGTCGCTTCTACCGCGACGCCACTGTGGGCGCCATGCTCGGCACGCGCGACATCGGCGGCCGATTCTTCTACAACGAAGACCTGAGCGGCTTCAATTTCGCCTCCGTGCGAGCGCGCCTGGACGACGTGCTCTTGGAGATGGAGGGCCACCGAGACAACCCGCACCCGCCCGCCATCTACGTCGGCTCCACCACGGTGGAAACCGCACTCCCCGGCTACCGTGAGGAAAACCCGCTCGACCTGGGCGCGCGCGACGCCCTCATGAGCGTCTGGATCGGCAACCAGACCCGCATCGCCGCCCACTACGACCTGCCCGACAACCTGGCTGTCGTTACCGCGGGCCGCCGCCGCTTCACCCTGTTCCCGCCGCAGCAGCTGCCCAACCTGTACGTCGGCCCGATCGATTTCACGCCGGCAGGCCAGCCTATCAGCCTGGTCGACCTGCACCAGCCGGACCTGGAACGCTTCCCCCGCTTTATCGAAGCATGGCGCCACGCGCTGGTGGCCGAGCTGGAACCGGGCGATGCCATCTTCATCCCAAGCATGTGGTGGCACCACGTGGAAGCGCTGGAAGCCTTCAACGTGCTGGTCAACTATTGGTGGCGCCAGTCGCCGGACTATATGGACACCCCAACCAATGCGCTGATGCTGTCCCTGCTCTCGATCCGCGACCTGCCGCCCGAGCAGCGCCAGGTCTGGCAGGACATCTTCCGCCACTATGTATTCGAGCCTGGCGAGCAGACCGCCGGCCACATTCCGCCGCAATCCCGGCGCGTGCTCGGCCCCATCGGCGACGACGCATCGCGCATGCTGCGCGCCCAGCTTCTCAGAAAACTAAACCGATAACCGGAGACCGGAAGTGAGAGACGAAAACACCCAGCGCCGCCCTGTGCGGCGTATTGTCATTGCCGGCGGCGGCACCGCGGGCTGGATGGCTGCCGCAGCCCTGTCGCGCACCCTCGGCAAGACCCACGACATCAAACTGGTGGAGTCCGACGAAATCGGCACCGTTGGCGTCGGCGAAGCGACCATCCCTACCCTGCTCAACTTCCACCACCTGCTGGAGATCAACGAGCAGGAATTCATGGCCGCCACCAAAGCCACCTTCAAGCTCGGCATCGGCTTCGAGAACTGGCGCAACGTCAACGAAGACTACATCCACTCCTTCGGCCTGACCGGCACCGACCACTGGACCGCCGGCTTCCAGCATTTCTGGCACAAGGGCCGCGAGCGCAAGCTGGCCAGCGACTACGGCGACTACTGCCTGGAGCTGAAGGCAGCACAGCTGAACCGCTTCGGCCACCTGCCGCGCCAGGGCATCAACTACGCCTACCATCTCGACGCCAGCGCCTACGCGCGCTTCCTGCGCAAATACTCGGAAGGCTACGGCGCCCAGCGCATCGAAGGCAAGATTGCGAAGGTCCACACCGATGCAGCCAGCGGCCATATCACCGCGCTGCAGCTGGATTCCGGCGCGCTGCTGGAAGGCGATTTGTTCATCGATTGCACCGGCTTCCGCGCCCTGCTGATCGGCGAAACCCTGGGCGAGGAATTTGAGGACTGGTCGCAATGGCTGCACAACGACAGCGCCATCGCCGTACAGACGTCCTCCACCAGCCCGGCCGTGCCCTACACCCGCTCCATTGCACACGACTGGGGCTGGCAATGGCGCATCCCGCTGCAGCACCGCGTCGGCAACGGCATGGTCTTCTCCAGCAAATTCGTCGACGACGACACCGCCCGTACCACGCTGATGAACAATATCAGCGGCGAGCAGCTGGTTCAGCCGCGCGTGATCCGTTTCAAGCCGGGCCAGCGCCGCAAGGTGTGGAACAAGAACTGCATCGCCATCGGCCTTGCGAGCGGCTTCCTGGAACCGATCGAATCTACCAGCATCCACCTGATCCAGCGCGGCATCATCCGCCTGATGCAGATGTTCCCTTCGGCCGGCATCTTCCAGTCCGAGGTCGACGAGTACAACCGCCAGGCTTGGGCCGAGATCGAACATATCCGCGACTTCATCATCCTGCATTACAAGGTCACCAACCGCCGCGACACGCCGTTCTGGCGCCACTGCGCGGAGATGGAGGTGCCGGCATCGCTGCAGCACCGCATCGACCTGTTCCGCGAAACCGGCCGCGTATTCCGTGTATCGAACGAACTGTTTGCCGAGAACTCGTGGATCCAGGTGATGCTGGGCCAGGGCATTACGCCGCTGCAGCACCATCCTTCTGCGGACCTGATGGGGGATGCGGAACTGTCCGACTTCCTCGACAGCATCCGCAACAATGTGGCGCGTACTGTGGCGCAGCTGCCGCCGCACCAGCAGTACGTGGAGAATTACTGCGCCGCGTACAAGGAAGAGTACTTGGCGCCGAAGTAAAGAATGAAGCCGTAGCAGGCGGCCGGCAACAGGAAGGACGCCTGCACACCCATCGCATCTGCCAGCGCACCTTGTGCGAACGGCACCAGCGCGCCGCCCACAATGGCCATGCACAGGATGCCGGAGCCCTGCCCCGTGTATTTGCCCAGGCCATGCAGCGCCATGCTGAAAATGGTCGGGAACATGATCGAGTTGCACAGGCCAACTGCCAGGATCGCCCACATCGCCACCTTGCCCGAACCGAATACCGCCGCCAGCACCAGCACAATCGCCAGCAGCGCATTGAAGGCCAGGGTCTTGCCTGGGCTGGCAACACGCATCACCGCAAAGCCGATGAAACGGCCCACCATGGCGCCGCCCCAGTAGATGCTGACGTAGTGATAGGCGTCTGCGTGCGACAAGCCGGCAATATTGGCCTCGCCGAAAAAGTTGATCAGGAAGCTGCCGATGCTGACTTCCGCTCCCACGTACAGGAAGATGCCGATAGCGCCCAGCACGAGGTGGCGATGCGCCCAGGCGGAGCCGTGGCCCTCACCCGCCAGCGCCACATCTTCGCTGTCGGCGATCTGCGGCAGGCGCGCAAAGGCGAACATCACGGCCAGCAGCGCCAGCGCGCCCGCCAGCGCCAAGTAAGGGCCACGCACGGTCGCCGCCTCCGCCGCCGCGCCAGCCGCTGCGCCGACGGCCGACAGGATCAGCAGCCCTCCAGCCGCCGGGCCAATGGTCGTACCCAGCGAGTTGAAGGCCTGCGTCAGCGTCAGGCGGCTGGATGCAGTACGCGCGGGGCCGAGCACCGTAACGTAAGGATTGGCCGCCACCTGCAGGATGGTAATGCCCGACGCCAGCACGAAGAAGGCGAACAGGAACAAGCCATAACCGCCGAACGATGCCGGATAGAACAGCACGCAGCCGATTGCCGCGATCAGCAGCCCCGTTACGGCACCCTTCTGGTAGCCGATGCGGCGGATCAGCGCGCCCGCCGGCAGCGATACGATGAAATACGCGCCGAAGAAGCAGAACTGAACCAGCATCGCCTGCACGTAGCTAAGCGTGTAGATCGCCTTCAGGTGCGGAATCAGCACGTCGTTGAGCGACGTGATCAGCCCCCACATGAAAAACAGGATGGTGACGATGACCAGCGCGCTGGTGTTTTGCGTCCCGCCGGCCAACTCGCTCGACGCAGTCGATGCGGTGTTTGGTGCCATGCTTGCCATATTGTCTCCTTACTGTAGTTCTTCGCAGCGCACCGCGTCTGCCGCGCTGGCGGCACTGCCTACGATGTCGATATTGGCGATGGCGGCAGCGAACGCTCCCTCCGCGCCGAGACTGAATGGCGCAACCATCTGCTCCAGCTGCAAGCCGCGCGCGGTGAAGCATGCCAGTGGCAGCTTGACGGTCTGCTTGCCTTTGCCCGCCAGTCGGGCGAACAAGCGGGTCGCGTCGAGCGTGGTGTCCTGCATCGCCAGCGTGACTTTGCCCTGCGGTGCAGCCTGCACGATTGTGTCGAACTGCAGCACACCATCCCGCGCGGCAGCCGCTGGCAGCTGCATCGCCTTCGCGCCGCGCGCCACCAGGCGAGCGTCAGCCGGTGCGCCCGCGCTCCAGGTCACCAGCTTGGCGTCCTGCTGCGTATTGACTTGCGCGGTCTGCACCGTGATGCCAGGCAGGCGGAAAGTCGCATTCAGGTCCGCACCCAGCGCCAGCTGCTCGCTGCCGCTGCGGATCAGCAGCGGGAAGCTGGCGCGGTCAGCCTGGCCGTACACGGGGAAGGTATTGCTCGAACCGCAGCCGCCCGGCGCGTAGGAAGCATCCAACTTACCCAGCGACGAGCGCTGGCCGCCGCGCAGGCCGTAGCCGTACGCGAACAGCGGCGCATAATCCGCGTCGCCCACGTTGAGCGGCGTCTGGCAGGCCGACTTCGGCCAGGAGAACGACAGCTTGCCTCGGAAATCATACTTGCGCGCGCCCGCCACCAGCAGGTCGGAGACGCCCTTGCCCTCGGTCCCCGGCAGCCAGGCCGCAACAAAAGTATCGGAGAGATTGAGCAGGTCGTTCACGAACAGCGGACGGCCAGCCACGAACACGGTGATCACCGGTTTGCCCTTGCCTGCGACTGCCTCCAGCACCGCCAGGTCCTCCGGATAGCGGCTGCTGTGGCGCAGCGTGCCGGAAGGACCGATGTCGCCGTCGCCCTCCGCGTAAGGACGCTCGCCCACCACCGCGATCACCGCATCGAACTTGCTCACGTCCACGCCCTGCGCATCAGCGCTGAAGGTCACATTGCCCTCGCCCGCCGCTGCGCGGATACCGGCCAGGATGCTGTCCGCATTCGGGAAATCGGCATTGGTATTGTCCGTGCCCTGCCAGGTCAGCGACCAGCCGCCGGTCTGGTTGGACAGGTTGTCTGCGCTCTTGCCGACCACCAGGATCTTCTTGCCGCGCGCCAGCGGCAGCGCCGGGCCTTCATTCTTCAGCAGCACCAGCGATTCGCGCACCGCGCGGCGTGCCAGTTCGCGGTCCAGCAGCGCGGCATCCTTGCCGGCATAGGTATTCTGCGAAGGACGCTTGCCGAACAGGCCCGCACGTAGCTTGACGCGCAGGATGCGGGTCACGGCGTCGTCGATGCGCGCCATCGGGATCTCACCAGCCTTCACCTGGGCGATCGTATTGGTGATGAACGCCTTCCAGTCATCCGGCACCATGATCATGTCGATGCCGGCATTGATCGCCTGCGGGCAGCTGTCGTTGCGGCAGCCCGGCACTTCGGCAATGCCGTTCCAGTCGCTGACCACAAAACCGTCAAAGCCCATCTTGGTCTTCAGCACGTCGGTCAGCATTTCGCGGCTGCCATGCATCTTGACGCCATTCACGCTGTTAAAGGACGCCATCACGGTCTGCGCTCCTTCGGCCAGCGCCGGCGTGTAGCCAGCGCCGTGGATGGTTGCCAGCTGCTCCGGCGTCACGCGCGTATCGCCACGGTCCTTGCCCTGGTCCGTACCGCCATCGCCGACAAAGTGCTTGGCGCTGGCCAGCACATTCGCGTCGGACTTGAAGCGGTCCTGCAGGCCTTTCACATATTCGCCGGCATAGCTGGCGACCAGCTTGCTGTCTTCGGAGAAGCTTTCGTACGTGCGCCCCCAGCGGTCGTCGCGCACTACGGCGATGGTCGGGCCAAACACCCAGGCGATACCGGTCGCGCGCACCGCCTTGCCGGTCGCCGCGCCGATTTCGAAAGCCAGCTTTGGATTGCGCGCCGCGCCCAGGCCGATATTGTGCGGATACAGCGTGGCGCCGAATACATTGCTATTGCCGTGGATGGCGTCAATGCCCCACACCACCGGCACCTGGACCTTCATATCGGTCGACATCGAAGCGTCGTGGTACTTATCCGCCAGCGCCAGCCACTCCGACGCATTGGCACGCTTGTTCCCGTTCGGCCAGCTGCCGCCGCCATTCAGCACGGAACCCAGGTAATAGCGCCGCACATCGTCCGGGGTGGCGGTCTTGATCTCGGGCTGGGTCATCTGCCCGATTTTCTGCTCCAGCGTCATGCCCGCGACAATCGCTGCAACGCGCTTCTCCAGCGCCGCATCGGGCGCGATGGCGCTGTGCACGCGCGGCCAATCGGCCTGCGGCGTAGGTGCGGCGCGGCCCACAGCGGCAGGCAAAAGCGCCGCCGCCAGCAAAGCAAACTTCTTCATCCTGTCTCCTTAGGTCGGCTGTCGCAGGAAGGCGCGATACCACTTGCCGCTTTCCTTCAGCCTTCGTTGTTGTGTTTTGTAGTCGATATGCACCAGGCCAAAGCGGCGCAGATAACCTTCCGCCCATTCGAAGTTGTCTACCAGGCTCCAGGCGAAATAGCCTTTCACCGGCACGCCTGCCGCAATGGCGTCCTTCATGGCGCCCAGGTGGCGCGCCAGGTAGCGGCGGCGCTGGACATCGTTCACCGTGCCGTCGGCCAGAACTTCATCGTCATAGCAGGAACCGTTCTCGGTGATGTACAGCTCCTGCGGCGCGTAATCGGCATGGATACGGCCAAGCAGCTCGCCCAGGCCTTCCGGCGCCACTTCCCAGCCCATGGCGGTGGTTTCCGCGCCGGCTGGCGGCGGCAGCACGCGTGCATCCAAAGGCTCGTGGCCCGGCGCATCGGCTACCGTCTCGGGGAAATAGTAGTTCACGCCCATGAAGTCGGTCGCCACCGCGATCGCCTCCATATCGCCCTCATGCACCACCGGCGCGGCATCGCCGATCTGTTCCAGCGTGGACGCCGGGTAGCCGCGTCCATGCAGCGGATCGAGGAACCAGCGGTAGCGCAGGCCGTCATGGCGCTCCATGGCGGCGCGGTCGGCCGCGCTATCGCTGGCTGCGCGCAACGGATGCAGGCTAAGGGAAATGCCAACGCGTGCGCCCGGCACATTATTGCGGATCAGCGGCACCGCCTTGCCGTGCGAGAGCAGCACGTGGTGGCAAACCTGCAGCGCGGTGCGGAAGTCGGTCAGGCCCGGCGCGTGGATGCCCTCGAAGTTGCCGAGGATGGCCGTGCACCAGGGCTCGTTGTGGGTAATCCAGTGCTGCACCCGGTCGCCCAGGCGGCGCGTCACCGCGTCGACGAACTCCAGGTAGCGCTGCACGGTATCGCGTTCGGCCCAGCCGCCGCGCTCCTGCAGGTATTGCGGCAAGTCCCAGTGGTATAGCGTGGCCCAGGGCTGGATGCCCCGCTCCAGCATGCCGTCCACCAGGCGCGAATAAAAATCCAGGCCCTGCTGGTTCGGCGCCGCACCTACGCCCGGCATGATGCGCGGCCAGGCGATCGAGAAGCGGTAGGCGTTCAGGCCCATGTCGCGCGCGATGCCCATGTCCTCCTCCCAACGGTGGTAATGGTCGCAAGCCACCGCGCCGCTGGAACCGTCGCGCACCTTGCCCGGCGTCGCCGCGAAGCGGTCCCAGATCGACTCGACGCGCCCGTCTTCACTGGCCGCCCCCTCGATCTGGTAGGACGAAGTGGCGCAGCCCCACAGGAAGTCGCGGGCAAAGTCGCTGCGCGCCGGAGCGCCTGGCTCAATCTGGTCTGGAGTAGTCATGTTCGGTAGTGTACAGGGTTTTGGAAAGGTTTCCACAATTAGTCGAAAAAAAGGGCGCGAGCGCCCTTTCTCCAGGTTCAGATCATGCCGCCTTGCGTTTGCCGCTGGCCGCCTTGGCCAACGATGCACGTAAGGTTACCGTCACAGGGAAACTGCGCGTTACCGTGCGGCGCAGGTCGTAGCAGCGGTTCAGCAAGGCGCTCAGGCCATTCATCGTCATTTCGCGCCACGGCATATGCACCGTCGTCAGGCGCGGCGCGGAAAACTCGGCGCTTGGCGTGTCGTCATAGGCGATCACGGACAGGTCGTGCGGCACACGGATGCCCGCCTCCTGGAAGTAGGACAGCGCACCCACCGCCATTTCATCGTTGGCGCAGAACAGGGCCGTGCAGCGGTGCCCCGATTCGACCAGTTCCTTGGCCGCGGCCCAGCCGCCAGCAGGCGAAAAGTCGCTCTCTGCCACCCACATGCGGCTGGTGTCGATGCCGCCTTCCTGCAGCTCCTCCATGAAACCCTCGACGCGCGCCACGTTATCGACCAGGCGCGAAGGGCCCGCGACGACAGCGATATCGCGGTGCTTGTGGTCCAGCAGTGCACGCGCCGCCAGGCGCCCGCCCAGCTTGTGGTCCAGCGCAAAGCACTGGTCGGGAATGCTGGCCAGGCTGTGGTTCAGCACCACAATCCTGCCCTGCTGCGCCCCCAGCGCTTCGATATCTTCATCGAGCAAGGCGCTGGTCATCACGATCAGGCCGTCGCAGCCGCGCTCCATCAGGAACTGGATGCCTTCCTTGGCTTGCTTGCGCTCGTCGCCCAGGCCCACACCGAAGGCCACAACCATATGCAGGCCGGCGGCACGCAGTTCAGTGTCGATGATCTGCAGGATCGGCGTGTAGAAGGTGCCGCTCAGGACCGGGATGTAGACGCCGATCATCTGGCTGGTGCCGGTCAGCAGCGTGCGCGCGGCATGCGATGGCCGGAATCCCAGCTCGTCGATCGCTTTCCTGACCTTTTCGAGCGTCGCCTGAGACACCGATCCCTTGCCGCTGACGACGCGGGAGGCGGTGCCCAGTCCAACACCCGCCAGGCGGGCAACATCTTTGATAGTGGCCACTGTTATCCTTTTTCTTATACCGTCATCGCGAGCATACTTGATGCGCCCGCCGTTTCATAGCGCTTGCCGCTGTCCGGATCGAACAGGCAGGCGCGTTGTGCATCAATCGCGAAAGAGACCGCATCATCCGGCGCAATCGCCTTGCCGCCCTGGACGATGCAGGACAGCTGCTTGCCGCCGCAATCGAGCCACACCACGCGGTGCGCGCCCATCGGCTCCACCAGCGTCACGCGGCCCAGCGCCGGGCCGCCCGGCTCCAGCGCAATATGCTCCGGACGCACGCCCAGCACCGCCCGCCCCGCTGGCGCGCTGCCGAGCGCGAGCCGTACGCCTGCGCCAGTGAAAACGCCGGCCGCGTCGACCTCGCCATCGATGAAGTTCATCGCCGGCGCCCCCAGGAAGCCCGCCACAAACAGGTTGGCCGGGCGTTCATATACCTCGCCCGGCGTACCAACCTGCTGCACCTCGCCTGCGCGCATGACCACGATCCGGCTGGCCAGCGTCATCGCCTCCACCTGGTCGTGCGTCACATAAATCATGGTCGCGCCCAACTGCTGGTGCAGCAGTTTGAGTTCGCGCCGCAAGTCGGTGCGCAGCTTGGCATCCAGGTTGGACAGCGGTTCGTCGAACAGGTAGACGCCGGCCTCGCGCACCAGCGCCCGGCCAATTGCCACGCGCTGCCGCTGGCCGCCCGACAAGGCCGCCGGTTTGCGGTCCAACAGCTCGCCCAAGTGCAGCATGGCGGCCGCGCGTTCCACGCGGCGTTTGATCTCCGCCTTCGGCACCCCGGCGATGCGCAGGCCGAACGACATATTCTTCTCGACCGTCATGGTCGGGTACAGCGCATACGACTGGAACACCATGCCGATCCCGCGTTCGCTCGGATCGGTACGCGACATATCCTTGCCGCCAATCTCGATGGCGCCGCCGCTGATATCGGTCAGGCCTGCGATGCTGTGCAGCAGGGTCGATTTGCCGCAGCCGGAAGGCCCCAGCAGCACCAGGAACTCGCCCTCGTCCACCTCCAGGTCCAGCCCGCGGATGATCGCGTTGCCGCCCAGGGTGATGCTCAGGTTTTTCAGGCTTACATTAGACATCCGTTCAACCTTTCACAGCGCCGGCGGCGATGCCGCGCACGAACCAGCGGCCGGACAAGAAATAAACCGCCAATGGCACCATCGCCGTCAGGATCGTGGCGGCCATATTGACGTTATAAAGACGGGTGCCCGTCGTGGTATTGATCACATTATTCAGCTGCACGGTCATCGGCAGGTTGTCGCGGCCGGCGAACACCAGGCCGAGGATATAGTCGTTCCATACGCCGGTCAGCTGCATGATCGCCGCCACCACCAGCATCGGCACGGACAGAGGCAGCATCACGTGCCAGAAGATGCGCCAGAAGCCGCCGCCATCGATGCGCGCCGCATGGAACAGCTCCTGCGGCAGCGCGGCGTAATAATTGCGGAACAGGAGCGTGAGCACCGGCATGCCGAACACCAGGTGCACGAGCACGATGGCGGGCAGCGAGCCGAATACGCCCAGGCCGGCCATCATGCGCACCAGCGGATAAATCATCACCTGCACCGGCACGAAAGCGCCCAGCAGCAGGATGCCGAACAACAGGTTCGCGCCGCGTGGACGCCAGAACGACAGCGCATAGCCATTCAGCGCACCCAACGCAATCGGGATGACCGTGCTTGGCACCGCGATCCACACCGAATTCCAGAAGCCGCCCTGCACACCCTCGCAGGCGGCGCCGGTACAAGCTTCGCTCCACGCAGCGCGCCAGGCATCCAGCGTCGGCGCCATCGGCAAGGCAAAGATATTCCCCAGACGGATCTCGTCCATCGGTTTCAGGGACGTGGTCAGCATCACGTACAGCGGCAGCAGGAAGAACAGCGCCGCGCTGGCGAGGAAAACATACAGCCCGATACGCGCGATCTTCATACCGCCCCCTTCCGGCTGCGGAGATAAGCCCATGGCGCCAGGAGGGCAAGCACCGTCAGCAGCAGTACCACCGCGCCGGCCGACGCCAGCCCGATATTCGCACGCAGGAAAAGGTGATCCATGATGAACTTGGCCGGCACTTCGCTGGCCGTGCCAGGGCCGCCCTGGGTCATCGATACTACCGCGTCGTACAGCTTGACCACCATGGTCGCCAGCAGGATGAATACCGTCGCCAGCGTCGGCGCCAGCATTGGCAGCACGATCGACAGGTAGACGCGCCAGACCGGAATGCCATCCAGCCGCGCTGCCTTCCAGATTTCCGGGTCGATGCCGCGCAGCCCCGCCAGCATCAGCGCCATCACAAAGCCCGACGCCTGCCAGACCGACGCCAGCACCACGGTGTAGACCACCATATCCTGGTCAACCAACCAATCCACGTCCAGGCCGGGAATGCCGCCCGGCGTCAGAATCCACTGCCACACCAGGCCAGTCGCAACGAAGGACATCGCATACGGATAAAGGAACACCGTGCGCAGCGCGCCCTCCCCCGCTACCTGGCGGTCAATTGCCGCCGCCAGCAGGAAACCGATCACCATGCAGGCTACGATGAACAGCACGCCATACAGCGCCAGGTTGTTCAGCGACAGCAGCCAGCGCTCGTTATCGAACAGGCGTTCATACTGCGCCATGCCCACCAGCTTGTTGGTAGCGATGCTGCGCGAACTGGTGAGCGAAACGTAGAAGGTCCACACAAACGAGCCGAAATAGCCCACGCATACCGTCAGCAGCATCGGCAGCAGCGCCGCATAGGACATGGCTCGTCGCACGGCTTAGTTCCTCAGCGCCGCAGCCAGCGCTTTTTGCGCCTTCTCCACCGGCATGGAAGTATTCCAGTACGCGGTCAGCGCATCCTGCACTGCGCCGTTCTGGTCGGGCGTCAGATAGATTTCCGGCGCACCAACCTGGCGGTTGCGGTCGCGCATGATGGCTGCGCCAGTGCGGGCGCACATATCCAGCTGGCTGGTGTCCGCGTCGGCGCGCGGCGGCACCGAACCTTTCAGCTTGTTGAAGCTCACCTGCGTGGCAGGCGCCAGCAGCACCTTGGCCATCAGTTTCTGTGCCTGCGCTACTTCCGCGCGGTCTGAGCGCGGGAAGACAAAGGCATCGCCCTGGATCAGGTAAGGCGCGTTAACACCCAGGCCCGGAATGCAGCCGTAATGCACGCCCGGCTCCATCTTGGCATTGCTGAACTCGCCCTTGGCCCAGTCGCCCATGATCTGCACGCCAGCCTTGCCGCTCACCAGCATGGCGGTCGCATCGTTCCAGTTGCGGCCCGGCGCCGCAGGATCGACATAGGATTGCAGGCGCTTGTAGGCCAGCAGCACCTTGCGCACCGGCTCCGAATTGATCGCCTTTTGGTCACGGTCGCGCATCACCTGCAAGTACAGCTGGCGCCCGCCCAGGTTGGCCAGCATCGAAGCGAACAGGATGTGCTCCTGCCAAGCCTGGCCGCCATGCGCCAGCGGCACCAGGCCGGCGGCTTTCAGCTTATCCAGCGCGGCAAACAGTTCATCGACCGTGGCCGGCTCCTTGGCGATGCCGGCCTTCTTGAACGCAGCCTTGGAATACCAGATCCAGGTCTGCATGTGGATGTTCATCGGCATCGCATAGTAGTGGCCATCAATGCGGATGGTATTGACGATCGGCTCCGGCAGCATGGTGTCCCATTGCTGCTGCCGTGCGATATCGTCCAGCGGCACCAGCATTTCCTGGTCCACAATATCGACGAACTGCTTGGAGATATTGAACTGCGCAGCGGTCGGCGCCTTCCCGCCGACCATGCGATTGAGCGTCACTGCGCGCGCCTGGTCGCCGCCGGCAATCGCCGTGTCGATCCATTTGCCGCCGGCGGCACGGTAGGCGGTCGCCAGTTGTTTGACGGCAGCCGACTCGCCGCCTGACGTCCACCAGTGGATCACTTCCGCGCTCGGCCCATCCGCCTGTGCGGAAGCGGCGCCCAGCGCCAAGGCGCAGGCTAAGAACTGCTTGAACATCCTGTCTCCTGTTGTGTGCTGCCGACTTTTTTGGAAACGTTACCAATTTCCCAGGCAGGTGTCAACTGAATAAGGCATCAGCGCCGTGCTGGCACCAGTTCAATCGTCCTTTCGGTCGCCGCATCGACCGCCTTGCGCGAATACAGCAACGGGAAATATTCCCCCAGCGCCCAGCTGCTGGCCAGGTCGCGATAGTGCGGGCTGGCCGGGTCGCCCGACTGCCCTGGCGTGTTCATGGCGCGCGAATTATCCCAGCCGCCGACATCGATCACAACCCGGAACGACGGCCCGTTGATCTGCCAGAAATTGGCTGGATGATAGCCGGACTGGTTGACCGTAAACGAACTGCCGCCACGCGGCAGCGGCCCGACATCGAGCTTGGCGCGCGTCGCCGCATCGACAGCCTGCGACATGGGATGCATGAAGTAGCTGAACTGCATCCGCCCCCATGCCCAGCGGGCAGGATCGGCACCCTGCGTGCGCACCATCTCGGCCCACGCCGCCGCCAGGCTCTCATGCAGCACTTTGTCACGCCGTGCCACCGCATTCATGCCAAAGCGTGCGTCCGGTTTCTCAAGCGCCTCCAGCAGCACCGCCGTATCCGGCGCGCCCATCGTATTCGAGCCGGACTTGCCCAGCAAGGACGTCTTGAACGCATCGCCCAAATGGCGCGACCACCACAATTCGAACAGCGCCGCCGCACCGGATTCCGGCCGCACTTCCGCGTTCCAGCTGCCCAGCAAACGCAACGCAGACTGCACATTGGCATCGCTGCTCTTCAGGGACTTGAGTACGGCCAGCACACGCCGCGCCGGAATCGACACCAGGTCATTTTGCAGGCGCTGCATGTCTTCCATGCCCACCTTGCCCGGCTTGCCCAGCACCTCAGCGATGCGCTGCGCACGCGACTCGTGCGCCCATTCGAATCCCAGCTTGTGCTCCTTGTACGGGAAGGAAGCCGGCAAATTCATTTCGTTCGCACTGGCGAACCAGCCCTGCTTCGGATTCATTTGCCAGGGCAGCTTGCGGCCGTCGAGGAAACCGCGCCACTCATAGCGGCCATCGCCCGGCACCGGCATCAAACCGTCCCAGTTCGTCCGCAACGGCGCCAGGCCACCGCTGACCCAGCCGATATTGCCGGCCGTGTCGGCGTACACCTGGTTCTCGGCCGGTGCGCCCCAGCGCGCCATCGCGGCGCGGAACTGCGCCACATCCTGCGCACGCATATAGTCCATGCTGCCGAAGTACGGCGCCGTGCCGGGCTCCGACCAGGCGCTGCGCACCGCCAAGGCACGCTTCTTCCCCGGCTCTTCGAAAATCACCGGGCCATGCCGCGTGAAGCGCAGTTCCACCGTCGTCGACTTCCCGCCTGGCAGCGCCACTTTCTCCTGCAGCACACGGAAGTCTTCCCACTTGTCCTTGTAGCGGTACTGGCGCGGGTTGTCAGGATTGGTCTGGTAGACGTACAGGTCTTCCTGGTCGATGCTGAAGATCGTCAGGCCGAAAGCGATGCGGCCGTTATGGCCGATCGAGATGCCCGGCAATGCCGGCTCACCTGCCCCGATGGCATCCAACCCCGGCGCATTCAGGTGCACGATGTAGCGCAGCGAAGGCGTGGCATAGGAACGATGTGGGTCGTTGGCCAGCAGCGGCCGTCCGGTCTTGCTGCGCGATGGCGCGATGACCCAGTTATTGCTGCCTTCCATACGCTGCGCATCAAGGGCTGCCACATCGGCCTTGCGCGGATCGCGCATCACGCGCGCGGGCGCAGTCGCCAGATGGAACACATCCAGCGCGTTATCGGGCAGGCAAGGGTCCAGCCCTTCAGGCACCTGCGTCACCCACGCGGGAGCGAGGCGCGCGCGGATCTGGTCCGCTTCCAGGCTGGCATTGCAGGTCACGTGGGCGCGCTCGAATTCTTGCAGCAGGTTGCGCGTTAGTCCGTGGCTGCGGATACGCACCACATCTTCGGCGGCCCACTTCTCCGGCTTATACGAAAACTGGCGGAACTCAAAAGGCAGCAATTCCGGCTTGCGCTCGATCAGGTCGATATAGGCGTTGATGCCGGCCACAAAGCGCTCCGTGACTTCGCGCGCGCCTGGGCCATAGGCCTTCCACTCCGCATCCATATCGCCACGGTAAAGGAACAGGCGCGCCGCGCGGTCCTGCTCGACGTATGACTGCCCAAACACTGCAGCCATGCGCCCCAGGCCGCGCCGGCGCCACAGGTCAATCTGAGCCAACCGGTCGCGCGCGGCATTGAAGCCCTGCACAAAGAACAGGTCATCCTGGCTTGCCGCGTACAGGTGCGGCACGCCCCATTTATCGACCTGGATACGGGCCGGCTTGCCCAGCCCGGCCACTGCTACCGTTTCCGCACTGGCGCTGCCAAATCCAGCCAGCAGCACCAGTGATGTCGCTACTCCACGCAATACTTTCTGCAATCAGCGCACTCCCGCAGCAGCAGGCACGCCGGCTGGCTTATTCAGCAGCATTGGCGGGATGGTCCAGTAAGTAATTGCGCGCCACAGCCATTCCATCGGGCCGTAGCGGAAGCGCGACAGCCAGAAGTGGCTGAACGCGATCTGCACCACGATCAGGCAGGCAACGTACGCCATCTGGTGCACACGGCTCGCACCGAAGTGGCCGAAGCCCCAGCCGAAGTAGTACACCGCACCAACCAGCGACTGCGTCAGGTAGTTGGTCAGCGCCATACGGCCGAACGGCGCCAGCACCTTCACCTTCGAAAAGACCGAAGAGCTATGCAGCATGACAATCAACAGGCCCACATAACCCAGGCAGGCTGGCAGGTTGCCCAGCATGAGCAGGCCTTGTGCGAACTGGTAGCCGTCGGCGCCTTGCGAACCAGGCGTTGCGGCGGTCGCAATCAGCGAACCAGCCAGGCCCATGCCGATACCGACCGGCAGGCCGTACATCGCCAGCTTGCGGAACAGCGGCAAGTGCGCGCGGGTGTTCTCCATGATGCCGGAACGGACGAACCAGGCGCCCAGCAGGAACATGCCGACCAGGATAGTGGCGAAACCGATCTCGCCAGGTGCATGCTCAGCGAAGCGTTCAGCGCGCAGCGCCATATGCTCACTGTAAGTACCGCTGCTGGCAATCTTGGTTTCCTTCTGTACGGCCTCTTCGCGTTCCTTCATGCGCTTGGCGCGTTCGGCGGCTTTCTCAATCTTCGCCTTTGCTGCTTCAGCCTCTTTGCCGGTCAGCTTGGCAACTGCTTCTGCGGTCGGGACAACCTCTGGCTTTGCAGGCACGTAGTACAGCAAGGCGCCAATACCGGTCATCATGAAGAACGAGAACACGTACATGCCAACACCAAGGCGCCATGGACGCTCGGACTTCGGCTCGTGGTATTTCTTGGTCAGGATGCCCAGCAGGGTCAGCGCGGTACCGAATACCGGCAGGCCCAGACGTGGTTCACGCGGAGTGTTAGGCAGCATCCACATCACCGCGCCGCCAATCAGCGCCAGGATGCCGATCACCAGGAACACCAGCGCGACCGTCGGCATATTCAGCTTTTTAACGCTCTGCTCACCACGCAGCCACCAGCCTACCAGCGAGAAGAACGCCAGGCCGCCAGCGATGCCGAAGAAGGCGCTCAGGTCCGGAGCAGCCTTCTCGGTCACCACACCCGCCATCACAGCGATCTTCGGCGCAAAGCCCGCCAGCACGCACAGCGCGATGCCAGCTGCGATGTACTTTGGACGGCCATACATGGTGATCAGCAGGCACATGGCGCCCACCGAATAGCTGAACAGGATATCGCCGGACCACAGGAAGATCTGGTGGCAGGCACCGAATGCGGCCAGCGCAAAGATACGGCGCAGATATGGGCCCAGGAAGCTACGGCCTGCCTGGTCGGCGCGGGTCAGCATGACAGCGAAGCCCATGCCGAACAGCAGCGAGAAGATGGTCCAGAACTTACCAGTCACGAAATACTGGGCGATAAAGCTGATGACCCAGTCAATGCCCGTCAGGCTCGGGTTGATGCCGCGTCCGAGATCGGTGATGGCACGATTGAACCACTCGACGTTCATGATGCAGATGCCGATCAGTGCAAAGCCACGCACCACATCGAGCGCTTCGATACGTTCGTTGCTGGCGGTGGGGGTGAAGCCGGGGGAGTGAATTCTATCCATTATCGTTATCCTTTTAACTCGCAGTTGCGATCCCTAGATCGTATCAAGCTTAGCAAAAGGATAAAGTGGCCGTGCGACGAAATGCAGGATTTTGTGGATGAAATGCAAAAAGCCCGCCGGCAGTTTTGCCAGGCGGGCTTCTCTAATAAAAGCTTGACGATAACCTACTTTCACACTGGTTGCAGCACTATCA